>JANXVN010000123.1 GCA_025351645.1 Ferruginibacter sp. | reverse complement strand
GTGGCGTGTGTTGGTTACAATAGTTTCGTTGTTGCGCAAGATTCCCGTGTTTACAAAAGACAACATCTCAAAGAGGATACAAATAAATAACACGGTAACAAGTGAGGAAGGGTACCCAAAAAATGTGCCGTAAAAGCAAGTTACATCCGCCCGCTGCCATATGCGGACGGGCAACAATAATCACTGTAGCTGCTTGATTGGCTAAGATAAAATCTTCGTTAAAAGTATGTGATAAGCAGTTATTTTAATACAAACTGGTTTAATCTTCTGTTTAAATGCTGATGGAATTAATTGGTAATTTTATATAATTGCTATATTACAAAGATTTTATAAATTTCACAAGTGCAGTCCTGTCGGTACCCGATAATTGTATGAATTTATTTTTAGCTGCGGCAGCTTCGCCATCATGCCATAATATGGCTTCTTCAATACTTCGGGCCCTTCCATCATGAAGGTAAAATGCGGTACCGCTTGTTTTTTGAAATAGCCCGATACCCCACAGGGCAGGGGTTTTCCACTCTGTTCCGGTAGCTAAAAAATCCGGGCGGCCGTCTGCTAAACCAGCGCCCATATCGTGCAGCAACAAATCTGTGTAAGGGTGTATCCGCTGATTGCTGATGGCTGGCAGCGTAACATCTACGCCAGTGTTCATTGTAGGTATGTGGCAATTGCTGCAGGCTATCTGTTTAAAAATTTGTTCACCTTGTAAATTCACCGCATCGGTAACGTTCCTTCTTGCTGGCACGGCTAGTGTCTTAATGTAAAAGATAGCGGCGTTTAATATGCTATCCGGCAGTTCGGGGTCATCTGGCTTGCCATCGTATTGTAGTTGCCCAAAGCAGCTTTCTGTAGGAAAAATACTGGTAGTGATGCCCATATCCTGGCTATACGCGCTGGCTACTTGTGTGGCAATAGTTGCAGTATTCGCCTTCATGCCAAACCTGCCTATCATTCTTGTTTTTGTCATTGGGTCATACACATAATTAGGCCTGCCGCTAATGCCATCGCCGTTAGCATCGTTTTCATCTGCAAAAGATAAAATTGTTTGTTCCGCTATATTCTCTATAAAGCCTAAGCCAAAAAATGGCGGTGCCATCCTTGCACTTGATAAGTAACCGGCAGGCAATGGTATGTACGGGTTAGATAAAGTGTAGGCAGGGCTTCTCAAACTTATAATTGTACCATCTGCCAAAGTAATTTTTTTTGTTGTATAGCTGATGCTGAGCTTAGCTTCTGGCAATACATTAAAAGTGCCAACATCTTGTAGTTGCAAGCCAAAGCCTGGTAATGGAAGCGGGCCACCATTAGCGTTGCTACCGGGCAAGCTTAAACGCAAGAGTAATGATGAGTTTACCAGCCCGGAGGTGGGGTTGCCCTTGCCATCGTTATGGTGGCAGCTTATGCAGCTTACATTGCTAAATATTGGGCCAAGGCCACTATTGATAGGCGCAGGTGCAGTAACAAAAGTTTGCCCTATACCATTATCGCCTAATTTATGTATCCGGCCATCATGGGCATTTAATAACGCAAGCTCGTGCCCGAAAGCTCCGGACGTTTCATCAAACACGGTGTAGGTGCCACCAGATAATCGGGGGTCATAATTTGTTTCAGCATAGTCGCCTGGCTTGCGGCACATAATAAATATTACTGATAGGCACATGATTGATGCAACGATATAAACTTTTTTGAACTTCATAATTATAGATAGGCTGATGGCATTAAAAAGTACGATGCCGTCAGGATAGATTGTAGTATATTTTTTGTTTGATTTAGCCTTAATAGAAATTAGTCAGTAATATTCGTAACGATAAAACTCCTTAGGTCGGTATCCAGTAGTGTAGCCAGTTCGCTAACCGTAGCCATGGTTTGTGCAACCTGTATGCGTTGCACTACGATGGCTTCTTCAAATGGCTTGGTGATATTATCGAAAGAGCCAATAGCCGCTTCAAATTTAGCCCTGATCTTAACATCCAAAGATGTATTTTTTGCTTTTGCAAGGTCGCTAATACCTTTGCCTTGCGCATTAAATTTGCCCAGGTAAACATTGTACGCACCAGTTATATTGTTCTTAAAATCTGTGATGGAATTACCACTAAAAGGAGATTCAACTAATTGTGCGCCAGAGCCCGCCTGTGCTGCTTCAGCGTCAAAAGGTTCTTTCATTTTACTATCGCCTACTTCGCCGCAAATGCCTGTAAAGCCTTCTAATAAAGACAGGTAAGCATCTTGTTTTTTAGGGAATTCAACATTGCCTGCGGTGCCTGCGGTTAGTATAACTTTAGCGTAGTTGCCTCCTGTCGATATCCAGCTATGGTACAACTCATCTGCCTGTTCTTTTAAAGCGGCAGCAAGGCTTACGATATACAATTTTTGGCGGCTGTTTTTGCTTAAAGTAACAGCAGTTTGCGGCAACGTTTTTTTGCCCCACAAAACATATTCAATGGGGTGATAGCCTTTCAGCGCTCTGTTAGTTAATGATTCAATATCGGCTTCGCTAAGCGAATGGGTGTTATCTGCCAGCAACGCATCCATATCCGTAAAATTAACTGGCCAGGTATCAGTTTCAGGGTCATGCTCATCCACATCTACCGGGCCAAATAAGTAGCCTTCACATTTTTCCCAGGTGCTGCGCATATCCTTCCACGCAGTTTTTGCGGCGGTAAGGTTAGCCTCTGTAGTGGAGGCATTTAAGGTTATAACGGCCGTATTTAAAACAGCTGCTTTAGCTTTAAGTTCTGTATAGCCTGGTACCGCTACCACATTTACAAAGTCTGTAATTACTGTTGTTTTTAGTGTAATAAAGTCTGCTGCAGAGGTATCGGCACCGGTAGATTTATCTTTACTGCAACTTGCAAAAAATATGCTGGCTAATAAAATGGGGATGATTGCTTTTGTCATTATGCTGATTATATTTTTATGAGGTTTATTAAAAGGTTTTGCCCTGTTATGCTTGTTGTTAATTGTTTTAACGATGTTGCCGCCGGGCCTTTTACTACCTTGCCTTCTTTATCGAACCTGCTGCCATGTACATTGCACGTATAGCCGTTGCCGGTAGGCATCAATTGGTTAGGGTAGTGGGTGCACCTAAGCAATAATGCTTCGTATGTTCCATCTTGTTTTTTTTCTACCGCTATTTCAAAAGCATAATTCTTTGGGCTGATAACCTGTATCGGAGCTTTATCAAACATAGATAATGGCACCTGTATTGTGTTGTTATTAACAGTTGGTTTTGAGAGTACATTCCCTACTCCAGGGGTGCAGCTTGCGATGTCTATTGCTGTTGCACCTGCAGCGCCTAAAAGGCAAATGCGGCAGGCTCCCTTTAAAAAATCCCTTCTTTGCATATAATATTTTTTAAAATGAATAACCTATGCCGAGGTTAATGAAACTATTATTTTGTTGGTATGGAACCCTTACCGGGCTTGGGTTTATAACCAGTGCCGGGTTTTCTGCACCGGTATGCTGTATGCGCACATCTAACTTTATTACCACGTTTTGAATGGCTAGATAAGAGAAGCCGGCAATAATGTGCTGCTGCTTTAAAGTGCCATCATAAATAGCATTGGATGGTATGGAAGCATTCAGGTCTAGTTTTTCAAAACGGGCGAAAGCTATCAGTTGCTGGTTGGCCATCTTTATGTTGCCGGTAAATAAATCGTACCCTATTTCCGCGTAAGCACCATACATGGTATTGCTGATGTTATTGGCAAATGCTTTATTAATTGTATTGGCATCATTGAATGAAATATAAGAACCTAATGCTTTTGCCGACCAGCCATTTTTTGCCCAGCGAAAATCTGCTTCTGCTAAATAAACAGGCATACCATATACGCCGGAAGATAATTGTAAACTATCGCTCCTAAGCTTGTTAAGCCCGTTAGAGCCGCCTGCGTAGCCAGATACCTGGAAGGTGAAATCTTTATAATAATACTGTACTGCGGCTGTGATAGCAAGGTTATTCGCTGTGGCATTGCGGCCTTCAAACCTGCCATCTCTTAACCCGGTGCCATGCTTAAAATCAGCGGAGCTTAAACCGTTAAAAATTGCCACCGAATAATTAAGGGGTAGTTTTTTTGAACGGCCATAAAACCCAATGCCCAGTTCCCGCCAGGTTGAAGGGATTATCAGCTGCTCTACTATTGGCCTTTCAACACCGTTAAAATTTACGGGCAAATGGTTTTCATTCAACAGCCCTATCCTTGGTAAAAACAATCCTGCTGTAATATATTGGGAGCTGTTCAAATTAAATTTCAGGTAGGCTTGTTCCAGTGCAACTTCTCCTCCACTTGCATCTACTTTAGCATTCTCAACTTCTAATTCACTAAAAAAAGAAATTTTTGAATTAAACTGATGGCCTACAAACAGTACTGCTCTTTCAAGGTTTAGGGAAGCTGTTTTTTGCTTTGAATCCCGCTGATAAAAAGCACTTCCATAACCTGATAAAACTGTCCTGGACCCACTAAGGCCAGCGTTCAATGAATCTTCATTGGTTAACATAAGCTGCTGCGCTGGTGTGCGTACCTGCGCTTTTGTTAGTTGGATCAAACAACTAAAAATTATAAAAAATGCTGTAATTTTTCTCATGGTGCAAATGTGGGTGTTACATTAAATATGGCATCACACAATTGGGAATTAAATTGCCGCATCGGGAAATTCGTTTGCAAAACTTATTTTAGCCTGCACTATTCTATATTATTTTTATCCTTTTAACATGCCATAAATATGCTAAGTGGAACCACCTATCACAAAAAAAACTAGTCAACAAAAATGGAATAAGGCTCAATTTTTATTTTTTTGAAACAGCATTAATAAAGCAGATAATTTGCACAGCGATGTACGGTAGTATTATACGGCCAACTGAAGTGGCCAGGCATTCGGATGTAGTAGATTGTTGTTTTATACAATTTGTTGCAGTAACTATTCCGGTACCTTTTAAATATTTTTAACAGATTTGTTTTGCATGCAACTTTTTTGAATTTAAATTTGTTGATATATTTGCTGTGCCTTACAGAGCAAACCGACCAATATATTTTAGGTGTTCAAAAAGGAAAATAAATATTTTTATAAGTTTTCAAAACATAACACCATGAAAAATACCTCTAAAATAACATTGGGATTAGTTGCTGTAGGTGCCGCAGCAATAGTGATATATGTAGCTCGCAGAGTTAACGCAGAACGTATGCTGATAAAGGTTTCTGATGAAGGATATGAAACGGCACACGATATTCTTTTCCCTGACAAAAGCAAGGGGGAAAAGAAAATGAGGTATGGCCCTATATTGCCTATGTAGTAATTTTGCCTTCCCGATATTTTTAAATGGCCCGTGTAATAGCGGGCCATCTTTTTTTATAGCCGTTGAGTTTTCTATGTTTTTATTTTTTAGATTGATTAGCAAGATATTTACTGCAATGGATAATTTTTAAATGCTACACTATACCGTTATAAAAAAATAAAACAACTCTCCCTAAAATTTTTTACCTTGAAGTTGTTTTAAATTGTTACGTAAATAGTAACTAATCAATTCCATTATTAAACGATACGCTATATGATTAAGTCCCTGCTGCTTGCACTATTACTTTCAAGTACATTATTTAGTACCGCCCAATCCCCTCAATTTAAAAACCTCATTAATAGCAACAGCCTTTCGGGATGGAAACAACTCAACGGAAAGGCAAAATTTACTGTACAAAATGGTGATATAATTGGCACCACGGTTATGAATGAGCCCAACTCTTTTTTAGCGACAGAAAAAGAATATGGCGATTTTATTTTAGAGTTTGATTTTAAGGTAGATAGTACTATGAACAGCGGCGTACAGTTTCGTAGCGAAAGCAAAGCTGATTACCAAAACGGCAGGGTGCATGGCTACCAGTATGAAATTGACCCTAGTAAACGCGGATGGAGCGCAGGCATTTATGATGAGGCACGGCGCGACTGGCTCTACCCGTTAGATTTAAACCCCGCTGCCAAAACCGCCTTTAAGCAGGGGCAATGGAACCATGCCCGTATAGAATGTATAAGCACAAGCATCCGCACCTGGCTAAACGGAACACCTGCAGCTTATGTAATTGATAATATGACGCCAAAAGGTATTATTGCTTTGCAGGTACATGCCATCAGCAACAAGTCAGATGAAGGCAGGCAGATACGCTGGCGTAACATCCGCATACAAACGGAGAACCTACAGCCTGCGGCCTATAACGGTATTTTTGTGGTAAACCTTATACCAAATAATCTTTCTGAAGCAGAGAAAAAGAATGGCGTTACTATGCTATGGGACGGCGCCACTACTACTGGATGGCGGGGTGCCCACAAAGATAAATTTCCTGAAAACGGTTGGCAGATAAAAGATAGCGTGTTAAGCGTAATAGGTGCCACAGGCGTAGAAGCAGCTAACGGAGGCGATATTGTAAGCACAAACCAATACGGGGCGTTTATTTGCCAGTTTGATTTTAAATTAACAGAAGGTGCCAACAGCGGCGTAAAATATTTTGTGACAGAAAGCGAAAATAACGAAGGCTCAGCCATTGGCTTAGAGTACCAGGTTTTGGATGATGCACGCCACCCGGATGCTAAGCTTGGCGTAGTTGGCAACCGAACGCTGGCTTCGTTATACGACCTCATCCCCTCTAATAGAGAACCAAGGGCAAGGCGCCCAATAGGAGAATGGAACCGGGGAATGATAGTTGTGTACCCCGATAACCGCATAGAGCATTGGCTTAATGGCTGGAAGGTAGTAGAGTACCAACGTACTGCACCCTATTTTGCCGTGCTTGTAGCAAGGAGCAAGTTTGAAAAATGGCCCAATTTCGGCATGGCACCCAAGGGGCATATTTTACTGCAGGACCATGGTAATGCGGTATCGTTCAGGAGCATTAAAATACAAACACTTTAAGGATAGAAACACGGATAACGTGGATAAAAGCTGATGATGAATATTTGATTGTCATGAAAATAGTAGCTTTAGAATGTACTGTAATAAGTTATTTAATAGAGATGAAAGCAAATCCGTTTTATCTGCTATAATTAGCTTAATCAGCGTTTGCATCAATAAACAAAAAACATAAAATAAAAAACGATCTCCCATGCCTTCAAGAAGAAAATTCCTAACTCAATCAACTAAAGCCGCCGCTGGTATATATATTGGTGCGCTTGGCTTCAACGCTAAAAGCTATGCCCGCATTATAGGCGCCAACGATAGGGTGCAAGTTGGCGTAGTTGGCTTTAGCGAACGGTTTAAAGGGTCCTTGCTGCCTGGCTTTTTAAGTAATTATAAAGAGTTGAATTTTGACATTGTTGCGGTATCCGATATTTGGAAAGTACGCCGCGAGGAGGGTAGTAGTTACCTGCAGCAAAAGTTCGGCCATCCCATAAAAACCTTTTTAAACAATGAGGCATTGTACAGTAGCAAATCTGTTGATGCGGTAATAATAAGTACAGCCGATTTTCAGCATGCGCTGCACACTCTTGAAGCTGTTACAGCAGGCTGCGACACTTATACCGAAAAGCCCTTTGCCGAAACGATGGATGATGCCATTGCAACATTGAAGGCGGTAAAAGCATCTGGCAAAATTGTACAGATAGGCTCGCAAAGGCGCAGTGGCACTAATTATCAGGCAGCAGCTAATTATGTACAGCAGGGCAAGTTTGGCCCTGTTACCATGGTGGAATTAACCTGGAATGTAAACCAGCCCGGGCGATGGAGAAGGCCAGCATTGGTAGCAAAAATAAGGGAAGAAGATACGGACTGGAAACGCTTTTTATTAAACCGTCCTTTCGAGGCCTGGGACCCACGAAAATATTTAGAATTTCGGTTATTTTGGCCGTTTTCATCCGGCATGCCCGGGCAATGGATGAGCCACCAGATAGATACAGTACATTGGTTTACAGGCCTGCAGCATCCGCGGAGCGTAGTGGCAAACGGCGGTATTTATCAATGGAAAGATGGACGGCGTAATTGGGATACTACAACTGCTGTTTTTGATTACGGCCCTGCAAATGACGCCAGCACTGGCTTTCAAGTAACCTTCTCTAGCCGTATGCATAATGGCGACGAACATCCTGCGGAATTATATTACTCCAATGGTGGCGAGCTGAACCTTATCACCAATAAAATATCGCCCAAAGGCGGCTTAGAAAAAAGAGCCGCCGATGAAATGAATATGCAGCCCAATTTATTAACGCCAATGGACCTGGTTACGGACAATGTGGCCGTTGTAGCATCTGCCAATACTGGCGGTGATGCGCTAACAACAGCGCACATGCGTAACTGGATGCAATGCGTGCTTAGCCGCAAGCAGCCCAATGCGCCAGTGGAGGCGGGCTATTATCATTCCATCGCTAACATTATGACAAACGCTGCCATACACACCGGGCAAAAAGCTACTTTTGATGAAAAGGCTCAGCAGGTAATGGCAGGTGGCAAAGTGTTTAAATATTGATTACACGACATCTTACAAAAAATAAATTAGTGGATAATTTTTTTTACATTTTTTCAATAGGAATGGCTTGTAAAACTTTTTTCGAGGCAATAATGGCACAGTAGTTTATAATTGATAGTAGGTGTAGTATGGCATATTTTTAGTGCAGGACATGTAAACAAATTTTTTAATAAAAAAACACCCCTCACTCATGAAAAAGACAAAAACAACAACAGCTAATAAGGGTAAAAAAGAAACACCTGCAGCCAATAAAACAAAAAAAGTAATGTAGCAAACATGGATACGTCTACAAGTATTATAAGTAATGTAGGGTTAAAAGTTGGGCATGGTATGGCTAACAAAGGCACTACAGGAACATACGAAGAAGGAAACCGTTAGTATTTGTCTTCAATAAGGGTAAGTTAGGGCTTTTCATCTTTGAATAGGGTGAAGTGAAGGCCCACATAATAAATCTTTAACTTAACGGTTTTAACTTACTTCTATTTTATTTTTAAGATGGCGGTTTAGATGGCAGCCCTCTTTTTTTGTAAAAACATATACTCCATAAATAAAAGCCGGCCTTGCTTATAGTATGTTATGGTATCTGGGCTTTCTTTTATAAGCTGCTACCATATTTCTTCATTATCCTGTTCTACTGTTTTGTATTGTAAACCATCCGGTATGTAATAAGTCTCCCATCGATTATGCACTTTGTAAATATCCAAAACAATTATACACACTTTGTATAATTGTTTCAGGTCAGCGTAAAAAATCTTTTCTTTGCATATCCGATGGCACTATTCATTACTTCTTTAAATTCTGGCAGCAACGGCAACTGTTATTATGTGGCAAATGCCAACGAAGCTGTACTTATTGATGCTGGCATAAGCTGCCGCGAAACAGAAAAGCGTATGTACCTGCTAGGCTTATCTATGCAAAAGGTTAAAGCCATCTTTATATCACACGAGCATACCGACCATATTAAAGGTGTTGAAAGCATCGCCGAAAAATATAGCCTGCCTGTGTATATAACCAATGCCACGGCGCAACGTGGCAGGCTTCATTTTAAAAAAGAATTGTTGCATTATATTGTTGCGCACCAGCCAGTGCATGTCGGCGGCCTTGCCATCACGGCATTTTCCAAATTACACGATGCAATTGACCCACACAGTTTTATAATAACCGGCAATGGCGTAACCATCGGCGTTTTTACAGATATTGGTGCGCCTTGCAATAATGTAGCCACGCATTTTAACCAATGCCATGCTGCTTTTTTAGAAGCAAATTACGATGAGCAGATGCTGCACGGGGGCAGCTACCCTACCTTTTTAAAAAATCGTATTTGCGGCGGCAGCGGGCACCTTTCTAATAAACAGGCACTCGATATTTTTACTACATACAGGCCATCTTTTATGACGCATTTGCTGCTGGCACATTTATCAAAAGATAATAACTCGCCCGAGCTGGTGCAGCAATTATTTACTCCCCATGCCAATGGCATCAATATAATTGTTGCCTCCCGGTACCAGCAATCGCCTTTGTACACTATCCTTCCCTCAATTATAGGCTTGCATAAACAAGTAACTGCCCCATTAATGTTGCCCGTTAAGCAGTTAAGTTTGTTTTAGTTTTTTTTGGCGATTATAGTAGCTGTTACTTTACAGCCTTCAAATGTTTGGCGTCTCACGCTGCGTAAAGGTGAAAAGCTTATAGATTTGAATATAGTAAAATTCATTTTTACAACGTAGGCAGAATGCAATAAAATAATTTTTTTTGAGGGATTTTACCTAATTTTTCAAGGCTATATGCTAGGGCAGCTGTTCCTTAAGCTTTTAATATCATCTAAAAAGCAAGTTTTAATAAATATACATTTGAGGCATAACTTCCGCAATTTTGTAGAGCAGCATCAACAAATAATTGTTTCCAGTAAATAGCCTTATCATCCAGCCTGCCCTAACTCACTCACTAGTAAGTATTTAGGATAAAAAGGTTGTCGTAGTTTTATATGGCAGGCATCTTGAAAGTACGCATCTAACTAAAAAAAAATTTATGAAAAGTAATATTTTAATCGCCGCATTGGCAATAACTTTAGCTTCTTGCGGAAATGCAAATACAGATAAGGGTGAAGGTACAGGAACTACCAACGATAGCACTTCTGGCACAACAGGCAATACGGCAACTGGTACTTCTAACGGGCCTGCAACGGGTTCATCAAATGGCAGTGTAACTGGTGCAGGTGGTAGCAGCATGGCCGACAGTACGAAATCAAAGTCTGGTGCAAACAATAGCACTGGCACAGATACATCCGGCACAGCGAGGGGCGCACAATCGCCAGGCACAGAAAGTTCTTCTATTGATACCAGCAAAGGCAAAATGCACGGTGCTGGTAAAATGAATGGTAAAAAAGGAAGCGGCAAAATGAGCGATTCTACAAAATCAAAAATGTAAACCAATATATTATTTACCTTAATTTATATGAGGCTTTAATTATCGGCTATTGATACGTTGCAATTTTAAGCAAATTATCAGTAGCCGTTTTGTTTTTAGCAAATAAGGTGCAGGTTTACTTTATAATTGCAAGCATGCTAATTTTAACGGTATTTTACTTTTAGAATTTTAGCCTATGTGATTGTGTAAGTTTATATTTGTTTTTGGTAGGGTAACAATGCTACCAGAAACACCTACTTTAATGAAGAAACTTTTATTTGTATTATTACTTTTATCTTTTTATTGTGCCTGTACAAAAGAAACTGTATTTCAGCCATCTTTGCCAGCACCCTCTTTTGCAGGTAAAAATACTTTTGGGTTTAAATATAATGCCAGCAATATATGGGCAAGTATAAGCCACGGAGATTTTAATACTTATACCCCCAATGATATACCTAATGCAACCTGTGCAGTTTATGATTCATTGCTCGTAAATAAAAAAATTACTTTGTTTGGCGACCTTAGTGCTAAAAGTGGCTCTTTTATAGTAAATGATTCGCATTTTGAAGTTAGGCTTTATAATGTGCCGTTATTATTGCCGCTATCAATAGGTACCCTCACTTTTGATACCTCATTAGCCAAAAATAGCAATAGAGCATTTTTTTCAGATTACAAATCATCAAAAGGATACGCTAATTACACCAACAACACATTTTCTTTAACTATAACTAATTTAGATACTACTAATAAAATAATTTCTGGAAATTTTTCTGGTACGCTTTATAAATTAGATACCGCAAAATTTACGCTTACTGATTCTATGAAAATTACAAATGGCAACTTTGATGTTAAATACCATTACCAGTAAGCCTGTTTTAGTAAGCTGCAAAATAATCTACCTCTATTCATTTTACCCTAAAACTATAACTATAACTATACCATGCTGCTTAACCATCCACTTTTAATTGAATCCTTGCAAAAAGCTTATTCGGCTGAAAAGGCTGCTGCCTTTGCTTATCAGGGGCATGCAGGCTCTGTTAAAGATGCACTGCAAAAAAAAGCGATCCATCAGATAGAGATAGATGAATGGAACCACCGTAAAGAAGTGCTGGCAATTATGCAGCAGTATATGATCCCTGTCTCAAAGTTTTATGAAGTGCGTTTTTATATCATCGGCAAGGCAATATCCTTCAGCTGTTATATTAAAGGGTGGTTTATGCCCTTTTATTTTGCAGGTAGTTTAGAGAGTGGGAATGTGTGCGAATATTTTAGGATGACGCAATATTTTGGCGAATTAGGCATTACTGAACATGACGGAATTCTATATGAATGGGCATTAAAGAGAAAGAACACGAAGTTTATTTTTTAGGAAAAATAACTAACAATAAATTGCTCCCTATTTTTGAAAAGGTATTTAACTGCGGCTCAAACAAAAGTTTCAATAATATTGGCCTTGATAAAAAATATCCGGTAGAAGGCTCTGGCGTTTACTGTAAGGCAGAACGGAAATAAACAAGCCTTCAGCCTTGTAATGAAAATTTATAGATGATATAATTTAAAGTTTATGTGCAGAAACTTGAACCTTCTTTTTGAAAAGTAGCTGAGGTAATCAACCTGTAAATTACCGTGAAAACTTTTATTGCAATCTTATTGTTATCGTTTAATAATATGCAATACCTGCCCAGTTTATAAAATAACTTTATATTTCTAAAAACTATGCTATGACGTATGAAAATATGGTTGCCCTTATGGGCAATACCGACCGGGATCTTTTTAGCCACCAATGCAAAACTGTTACAAAAGAAAAGCTGCATTTGCCCGGCTATGATTTTATAGACCGCATATTTGCAGCAAGTAACCGCAACATACAAACAATGCGTAATTTAGAAAGCATATTTAACCATGGCAGGTTAAAAGGCACGGGTTATCTTTCTATATTACCGGTAGACCAGGGGGTAGAGCATAGTGCTGGTGCATCCTTTAGCCCTAACCCAATATACTTTGACCCTGAAAATATAATTAAGCTTGCAATAGATGGCGGCTGTAATGCTGTGGCAAGTACTATTGGCGGCATGGCAATAGTAGCCAGGAAATATGCCCATAAAATACCTTTTATTGTAAAGCTTAACCACAACGAACTGCTTACTTATCCTAATAAATTTGACCAGGTAATGTTTGGCTCGGTGAAGGATGTATGGAACCTTGGCGCCGCTGCGGTGGGTGCCACTATTTACTTTGGCTCGCCCGAGAGCGACCGTCAGATAATAGAAGTATCCAAAGCTTTTGAAGAAGCTCATAACCTGGGTATGGCAACGGTTTTATGGTGCTACCTGCGTAATAATAATTTTAAAAAAGATGGGGTAGATTATCATGTATCGGCTGATTTAACCGGACAGGCAAATTATTTAGGCGCCACCATACAAGCAGATATTGTTAAGCAAAAATTGCCTGAGAATAATGGCGGCTACAAAATGTTGAATTCCGATGGCGTTACCTACGGCAAATTTGATGAACGCATGTATAGCGAACTCACTACAGATAACCCAATAGATTTATGCCGCTACCAGGTAGTGAATTCTTTTATGGGTAGGGCCGGGCTTATTAACTCTGGTGGAGCATCTAATGCGAAAACCGATTTGAAAGAGGCTGTGCGCACAGCCATCATCAACAAGCGTGCAGGCGGCATGGGTATGATAAGCGGCAGGAAATCTTTTCAAAAATCTTTTGCGGAAGGCGTTGAGTTATTAAATGCCATACAGGATGTGTACCTGGATGAAAAAATTGATGTGGCGTAAAAGGCTACTGATAAATTACTGCCGTTACCCTGTAAATACAAGCTGTCAAATTAAAATCAAGCACTGCATCAAAGTTTTTCTAATTTTAAGGGGTATAATATTGTTTAACTTATTTTAAATAATAGTAAACAGTATTTGGTCTTTACTATTTCTTCTCCTTCGTTCCCTTACTACATAATGGCACCAAAAGGTGGTTTACATTTACTGCAATTAGTGGCTAGTATCGTTTTAAATTTTTGGTAAACAGGGATAAGCCATTGTGAAATAAATATATCTTTTTCAAATTGTTTTCTTGCAATAAAGTATTTATATAATCTTTAAGATATTTAGCTTCTAAAGAGGTGCTCCTTGTTTTGCAAAGATGGGGGATGCAGCAAAATAATAGTTAAGCGTTTCGGCATAACACAACATAAAATAATAAGTAATCTTATTATTATTAGCTGCAAAAAAATACCAGTAAATCCGATTTTTCTTTTTCTTTTGCCTGAGTACCAATTTTAAAAATCTTGGGTATTCAAAAATTTTAATGCAATCATTGCTTCAATGCGTTTTAAGTTAACTATTGTAATAAGGCAATGCCCTTAGGGAATAGCTAACAAAAAAAGAATAAGAAAAAATAAAGTAAACTTAGCTGTTCGGATATTAAATTTCTTTTCTTCTATTTCCACTATATATATAATAAAAACAATATGTAATTAATTCAACTTTTTGGCTCAAGAAGAATTTTAATGCAATTCAATTTCAAAGTAGGCTAATGATATAATCAAAGACAAATAACCTATGCCTATCAAACTACTCATGAATCAATCGATAATACCAAATGTATAATATTCATAATTTGTTTCTTTAATACTTTACCATAAAATTATTTATATATGTATTAATTATTTATACATATATTTAAAATAATATAAAATATTATATTATTATTATTTAATAATAGTGAAACTTATAACTCTAAAATTTATTAGTTATCCAATCTTTAAAACGGTTTGAATCAACGCAACAACAAATAATAAAGTTTTTAAATTTTGAGCCTAGCAATCGCAATTTTAAAACCACTCGAAAAACTATTTATAAGAACTATTTTTTTTCTTTATAAACACGCCAATATGGCATCATATTATTATACAGAATGTTGAGTGTGGTTGGGTGTGGGCTATAATGGAATATCTTCTCTTATTTTACTGCAAGGGGGTGCAATGATTAAATTTATAAAATATTACCGAAAAAAATGATGCTAATATATTTAGTTTATACTATCAAAATAACTTGTAATTTAAAATGATTTTTTAATAAAGTATTTAGTATAAAATAATACTACCAAAATACTAAAATACAGTGTATTATGATAACTATATAAAATAAAAAAATGGAATAATTGTTTGAAATAAGTATGATTATTTTTATAAATTCAAGTAATTTTATTTTTAAGCTATAATAGTTTATTTTATATTTAGTAAACTGATTGTCATTGTTTTATGTAGGTAGTATAGAAAATAAAATCAAGTGGATAAAAGAATTTTAAAATCTATAATATTAAATTACTGATTTCTATTCAATCGGAATCTTTTAAATTATCGGGCATATAATGTAGCCATAAAAATAAATCGAAAATTGCCTTGTCTAAAGGCTTTTTTTAGACATAATTAAAAATTCATTGCTATACTGTATTTATGTCAGTTTATAAAATTGAGTAATTTTTTATAAACGACTTTATTGAGATACATAAAATAGATAACTAGCAAACCCTTGGTTAATGAAATAATATTATTTAGTTTTTAATTAGGATCACGCAAATACTTAAAATATATGATTCGTATGTTAAATATTAAAATACGAATAAAATAAATTTTTTCTTCACTTTTTAATTCTTTAAGGAAATTTATATAAATTACAATAATATACATATATAAGTAGAATTAATTATTTACTTGGTATAAACAATTCTAAATCTATAAACTTTGATTATGAAGTAAAAAACAATGCGCTTTTTACTACTTAATTATCAAAATGCCACTTTGTTGAAATAGAAAATTTATTATATGATTTGCTTTAATAAATTTTAGTATCCAAACAAAATAATATAAAATAAAATGCGTTTATGTAAGAACTTCAAGGATTTGCAAATTGTGCTTGGTAAACAAGATGTTTTCTTTGGGGGTTACAGAACCAATTTGGTTCGTAAACGAAGGCTCGATTTCTATCGGGCCTTTTGTAGTTTGTAATATTTTATGTTTTAGAAACTAGTTGAGGCTAGTAGCCGGGAGGAGAATTCTAGGCGGTAATATTTTATCAGGGGGGTATATTTTAGGTGGTAACCCTTATTTTTTTAGCGGCGAGCATCGCCATTTTTGCAGGTTTTAGTACACTTGATTTTTTAAATGCCGACGTGAGAGCCTTGTATTTTTTGATGATAATTAATGGCTGTATATCTGTTTTGCCATTTGTATCATTCACTTTTAAATAGAAAGTATTCGTTTGTGACTGGCCAGATTGTTGTTCTTCTATCTTAACTAAAACAGACCGCACGCTATCTTTAACCTTATTTACAATAGCGCTTACGGTTGCTTCTAAAGCTTTGTTTTCAAGTAATTCGTCATTTACCATTGTTAAAGTAAAGTCTTGCATAACTGTTATCGCTGCAGTTTTTTTTGCTTTTAATGCCGGTAAAGAAACGGTTTTAGAAGCTGCTTTTACTTGCGAAACAACTTCTTTAGCGGAACCAACAGATTCCACTTTCACATTATTGTCAATGCTCTTTCGGCTGGTTTCGTTAATTGAGTAATCATTATTCTCTGCAAATATTTTTGCGGGTATTATCCAGCTATTATCCATGCCTGCTATGCGCTGGGCTTTAAAATTTTGATTGGGTGATGGCATTAATAAACACATCCCTATAAAAAGCAATAATGATAATCCTGACAACTTCAACTTTTGAAACACATTAGTATTTGTCTGTGTATTTTGAGCCGTGAACAGCCTTTTTATGCGTTGAGAAAGTAATTTTTTACTATTTGTAGCGGCTAAAGCTAAAGTAACCTGGTGAAAACGATGTTCTTCAAGTAACAATAACGCTTTTGCATAAGATAATCTGTCAAAATTAAAGTTCAATACCTGGTCATCACAACAGTTTTCTCTTTCTTTTTTAACAGCTTTGTTCAATAAAATGACAAAAGGGTTGAAAAACAATATCAATGTTATAAAGGATTGCAACAAATTGATGATAAAGTCATTCCTTTTTATATGCGCAAGCTCATGCAACAAAACTGCATTAATTTGTTCAACGTTTAAATTATTTATCATTGCAACTGGCAGTAATATCAATGGCTTAAAAAAGCCAATAACAGAAGGCACATCAACATGGGCCGATACCCAAACTTGAACTTTTCTTTTTATACCTAAATGGAATGCCGTTTGGGTGGAAAAAATACTGATACTTACCGGAGGCTTTTGTAAGCCTTTAGAGCTTAAAAACCGTAACTGAAAATAATTAAAGAAAAATTTAATGCTATAAAAACCGAGCATTGCAAAATAAACGATTGCAAAAAAGGGCAATACCGTATTTACCTGCCCGGGTGTAACCAAAGAAATAGCTTGTGAATCGCCATTTGCCTTCAGCAACAATTGGTAATTCTGTATTGTGGTAATTGCAAAACAACCAAAGGATAAAAATAAGAAAGCAAGGCTAAAATAATATTTAACTAATGCAGATAGCTTTTTATTGCTATTAATTAGCACAATATAAATGCCCCAAAGTGTACCGGCTTGCCACAAATTATTAGCTATTGCCCAGCCAAAGGAGCGCAAAAAATAAGCATTCTCAAAAAAGCTTACTGACATAGTTTTGGTTTATTGCATGCTATCTAAATAATTCCTTATTTCGTCCAGTTCTTCTTTTGATGCTTTGTGATTGCCTAAAGCCTGCATCACCAACTGAGCCGGGGAACCTTCAAACAGGGAATCGATTATCTTATTTAAAAACAATCCTTGTGTTTTTTCTTTGCTTACAACGGGCTGGTAAATATGTGTTTTGTTACTGCTATCCCTTGTCACCAATCCTTTTTCAAACATTATTTGCATTAGTTTAAGCGTGGTGGTATAGCCAGCTTGTTTTACTTTTAGTAGTTCTTCATGCACATCTCGTACAGTGGCAGATTTTCTTTCCCACAAAACCTGCAATATCTCCAGTTCACCTTCTGTGGGCCTATTATTTTTTATCAACGTCATAATACGATATTTTTCGTATGTAAATATAAAAGATTATTTTTAAATACAAACTAAATCTTTCGTAGATGGGAAAAGAAATTTTTGAAAGTTTGTTTAATCTTGCGACTCACTGATTAAAATAAAATTTTTAAAAAAACAGTAGCAAGTTTCCATCAAATTAAATCTCGTTAAATGAAGCATTTATATGTACGCCTTATCTCAAACTCAACATCTCTAAAGCAGCACGAACGCTTTAATTAATCATTCAAAATAAATCAATAAAAAACGCCCTGATATACTACCAGGGCGTTTTTTAAAATTATAATTAAAAATATTTTATGGATTTACTTTGGCAGGAACCACTTCCACAGCAGCATGTTCGCCACTCATCAACCGCATCGTTTCTATCTGCGCTTTTCTGTTAGCAACAATTTTATCATGATGCAAAACAGAAAGGGTAGGTGCTATTACCAGTGAAATAATGCTCATCAATTTAATAAGGATGTTCATAGAAGGACCAGAAGTGTCTTTAAATGGATCACCCACCGTATCGCCTGTTACAGATGCTTTATGTGGGTCAGATTTTTTATAGTACATCGTGCCGTTAATATCTACGCCTTTTTCAAAAGATTTTTTGGCATTATCCCATGCACCGCCCGCATTATTTTGAAAAATGCCCATTAATACGCCACAAACTGTTGCGCCTGCTAAAAAGCCGCCTAATACTTCCGGTCCAAATACAAAACCAATAAATATTGGTGTAAGTAGCGCAATAGCACCTGGCAACATCATTTTTTTCAGTGAAGCTTCTGTAGAAATTGCCACGCATTTATCATACTCAGGCTTTCCGGTGCCTTCCATAATACCAGGGATAGTACGAAATTGGCGACGAACTTCCTCCACCATCGCCATAGCAGCTTCGCCAACAGCACGTATAGCTAGCGATGAAAATATAAATGGTATCATACCGCCGACAAATAACCCGGCTAATACATCCGCATGGTAAATATCAATGCCATCAATACCGGCAATACCAACGAAAGCGGCAAATAAAGCAAGTGCAGTCAATGCTGCAGATGCAATGGCAAAGCCTTTTCCACTGGCTGCAGTTGTATTTCCTACCGCATCAAGAATATCAGTTTTTTCCCGAACATCGGCTGGTAGTTCGCTCATTTCTGCAATACCACCCGCATTATCCGCAATAGGCCCAAAAGCATCTATTGCTAATTGCATGGCAGTAGTAGCCATCATACCAGCGGCTGCAATGGCTACACCATATAAGCCAGCGCAGGCAAATGACCCATAAATGCCAGCAGCCAATACAATAATTGGCAGTAAAGTGCTTTCCATGCCAACGGCCAAACCGCCAATAATATTAGTTGCATGCCCGGTGGCTGATTGACGGATGATGCTCATCACAGGGCGTTTGCCCATAGCAGTATAATATTCCGTAATAATACTCATTAAAGCACCAACGCCTAAGCCTACCATAATAGCGCCAAAAACGCCATTTTTTGTAAATACATGGTGGCGCAATTCCATTGTAGGAGGCATTAAATAGTTTACCAGAAAAAAGCAGCCAATAGCGGTTAATACCATGGAGCCCCAGTTACCCATATTTAAAGCGCTCTGTACTTTGTGCGTACTTAAGCCGGCATTTTCAGAAATCCGGACAAAGAATGTACCGATAATAGAAAAAATAATACCCATAGCAGCAATTAGCATCGGCAATAAAATAGGCGACAAACCGCCGTAAGCATCGCCAACCGCAGAAGTTTCTCTACCTAAAACCATTGTTGCCAAAACAGTAGCTACATAACTGCCGAACAAATCAGCACCCATGCCTGCAACATCACCCACATTATCGCCTACATTATCTGCAATAGTAGCAGGGTTACGAGGATCATCTTCTGGTATGCCGGCTTCTACTTTACCAACTAAATCGGCCCCAACATCCGCAGCTTTTGTGTATATGCCACCGCCAACACGGGCAAATAAAGCGATAGATTCTGCGCCTAAAGAAAAACCAGTTAATATTTCAATGGCTTTTTCAAGCGCCAGCCTATATTCTTCTGTGCCATTGGCAAGCCCAGAAACAAACGTCATATATAGTATGATAAACAAAGTGCCCAAGCCTAAAACTGCTAATCCGGCAACGCCCATACCCATAACACTTCCGCCGGTAAAAGAAACAGATAAAGCTTTGCTTAAACTGGTACGGGCAGCTTGTGCCGTACGCACATTAGCTTTGGTGGCTACCCTCATACCAATAAAACCGGCTAGGGCGCTAAAAAATGCACCCACAACAAAGGCAAGGGCAATACTCCAATGGCTGTTTGCATTGCTGTAACCCATAATGCCTAATAATAAGGCACCTATTAATACAAAATAGGCTAATATTTTATATTCAGCCTTTAAAAACGCCATAGCGCCCTCCGCTATATAAGTACTAATTTCTTTCATCCGGTCGTTGCCGGCATCTTGTTTAGATACCCAGGCAAACTTGATGAAGGTGTACAACAAACCCACAATGCCTAGTGCAGGAACTACATAAAACAATTTGTCCATAATAATAATAATTTGATTTTGGTTCGTAAAAATAGGAGAAATAGATTAAAAATTTAAAAAATAACTTTTGTGAAGAAGAAGATAATTAAAGAAAGTATTTTTACTTGCAATTAATGCAACCGGATATTTAAGGTTGCCTGATAAAACCGGGAAAGAAATAGAACCGGCTGTTATTGGCAGGCAATAAAATTAAAGGGGTAACTAGGTTAGTTGTTTGTATGGCCATATTAGTTAAAATTGAATCAATCGTTAGCTTGTATAAATGTAGGTAACAACAACCGAATTAAAAGGAATTAAATTAACAAGTAGCTAACATCGTATTAAAATATTTACAGTAATTTAACAGCACAATTAAAAATTAAAAAATACTATTATGAAAAAATTAGTGATTGCTATTTGTATGATGTTAGGGCTTGCTGGTGCAGCTACTGCACAAACCGCAGCGCCAGCTACCACTACTACAACTAAGCCTGCGAAAGTAGTTAAGATGAAAACCCCAAAGACTGCTCCTGCTGCCGGCATGAAAGCGGATGGCACGCCAGATATGCGTTTAAAAGCAAACAAAGCAAAAGCAGCAGCTCCGGTAACTGGGCCAAGTAAAAAAGATGGTACTCCGGATATGCGCTACAAAGCCAATAAGACGAAAAAAGGCAGTTCCAAGTAATTATCAATGTTATAAAAACGTAAAGCACCTGGTGTAAATTCTCAGGTGCTTTTTTGTTGGTTGGATTTTATCGGCAATATTTTTAATACAAATTTTTCAGGCTGATACAACCTGTTGCTAACTTGCCTAATGCGCATTAAACCTGTATAACACCAGTTTTAAATATTTCTATGTTAGGGTTTTGATTAGCCGCAGCAATCCCTTCGGCTAATAACATCCTTGTATCTGCAGGGTCAATAATAGCATCAACCCAAAGCCTTGCGGCTGCATAATAGGGTGTAGTCTGGGTTTGGTAGCGCTGTATAATTTCGTTCAGCATATTTTCTTCATCTTTTGGCTCAATAGTTTTTCCTTTTGCCTTTAACGATGCTACTTGTATTTGTAATAAAGTCTTGGCTGCTTGCTCGCCGCCCATAACCGCAATTTTAGCTGTAGGCCAGGCATAAATAAAACGTGGGTCGTATGCTTTGCCACACATCGCATAATTGCCTGCGCCATAACTATTGCCTATAATAATGGTGAATTTGGGCACAACAGAATTTGCTACCGCATTTACCATCTTGGCACCATCTTTTATAATGCCAGATTGTTCGCTACGGCTGCCTACCATAAAGCCCGTAACATCTTGTAGAAAAACCAGCGGTATTTTTTTTTGGTTGCAATTCATAATAAACCGGGCAGCTTTATCGGCACTATCATTATAAATTACGCCACCTAATTGCATTTCGCCTTTTTTGTTTTTTACAATCAACCGTTGGTTGGCCACAATGCCTACGGCCCAGCCTTCTATGCGCCCGTAACCGCAAATTATCGTTTTGCCATAATCCTTCTTAAACTGGTCGAAGCTATTATCATCAGTAATGCAATCAATAAGTTTTACCATATCGTATGGCTTGGTATTGCCTTCGTTCATGATACCATATATGCCTGATTTTTTTTTCTGCTCCTGCTCAGTATTCACCCTATTGAAGCCGGCATTGCCAGGGCTGCCTAATTTGCTGATGATCTTTTTAATATGGTCCAGGCATTCTTTTTCTGTAGCAAATTTATAATCTGCTATTCCACTTAATTCTGTGTGGGTAATTGCCCCACCTAAAGTTTCACTATCTACTTCTTCCCCAATGGCTGCCTTTACTAAATAAGGGCCAGCTAAAAAGATAGACCCATTGCCTTCCACCATTAAAGTTTCGTCGCTCATAATAGGCAGGTAGGCGCCACCTGCTACGCAAGAACCCATTACTGCGGCTATTTGTGTAATGCCTATGGCACTCATTTTAGCGTTGTTGCGAAATATCCTTCCAAAGTGTTCTTTATCTGGAAAAATTTCATCCTGCAAAGGCAAATAAACGCCAGCGCTATCTACTAAATAAATAATAGGCAGCATATTTTCCATTGCAATTTCCTGCATGCGTAAATTCTTTTTGCCAGTTATGGGAAACCATGCACCCGCCTTTACAGTTTGGTCGTTTGCCACAATTAAGCATTGCCTGCCACTTACATAACCCATGCCGCTAACGGTTCCGCCGGCAGGGCAGCCTCCCTGGCTATCATACATCTCGTAGCCTGCAAAAGCCCCAATTTCTATAAAAGGCTTTTCCGCATCGCACAGGTACTTAATTCTTTCCCGGGCGGTAAGCTTGCTTTTTTCATGTTGCTTTTGTACGGCGGCTTTTCCACCACCTTCAAATATATCATCTAGTTTTTGCTTAACATGGCTATAAGCAAGCTTCATGGCATCTTCGTTTTTATTGAATGCTAAATCCATAATAGTAGAGTTATGCCAGGCAGGCAGTGAAGCACTAAGGTATTGAAATGTTTGCTTGTTTTTATTTTTTTGCCGGCAAGTCTTAAAGCGTTTATTATCTGCGGTATGCCTTAGTTCATTTAACTAAAATCTATTACAACAGCATAAGCTAAGAACCCTCCTTTGGATGGCAGGGAGGCTTTTTGCTACAACTACCTACTAATTGTTTTATTTTGTATGATGGATAGCACACTATTTACTAAGCTTCATGCAGGTGGATTTATAAGCGATGCATCATTGGAGAAGATACGGATGCGGGCAGCCAATCAACTTTTTTCCCTTTATTGGGAACTGCGGGCCATACTTTATATCGGGGTGTTGTTATTAAGCGGCGGCATCGGTATATTAATCTATAAAAATATCGATAGCATTGGGCATACCGCCATCCTACTTTTTATTGCTTTAATAAGTGCCGGAAGCTTTGCTTATTGTTTTAAAAAGTCACCTGCTTTTTCTTTTCAAAAAGTATGGCCGCTTAATTCTTTTTCGGATTATATTTTACTATTGGGTTGCCTTACATTTATAAGCTTTGTGGGGTTTTTGCAATTTCAATACCAAGTGTTTGGCAACCGGTTGGGACTAGCGCTTTTTATACCAATGGTGGTTTTATTTTTAATCGCTTATTATTTTGATAACCTGGCTATTTTAAGCTTGGCTATCACTAACCTTGCAGCCTGGGCAGGCATTGCCATAACGCCAGCAAAAATTTTAGCTGATAATAATTTTGATAATGGCTCCATTATTTTTACAGGCCTATTATTGGGCATCGTACTAATTGCCATCGGCATACTTACAAAACAAAAAAAGTTGAAAGCGCATTTTGAATTTACTTATACCAATTTTGGGACGAACATTTCTTTTATAAGCTGTCTTGCAGCGATGATGCATTTTGAAAGTAGTTACCTTTTATGGTTTGTTTTACTAGCCGGTATCAGCTATTATTTTTATGTTAAGGCTGTAAAAGATAAATCTTTTTATTTTTTGCTAATAATGAGCCTGTACGCATATGTAGGGGTAAGTTATATAATCATACGGTTTCTTTTTTATGCCATTGAGGGAGATATTGGCGGGCTCGCAATTGCTTGCTTATACTTTATCAGCTCTGCAATATGGCTTATTTTATGTTTAATAAAGATAAATAAAAAATTTTATGATAGCATATAATAATGGATGGCTGGATAATTTATTGGTGCATGATGAATTAAAAGAAGCAGCTGCTGAAAATGATATTAGCGAAGAAGAGAAGTGTGCTGCATTAAAAGCATACCCTGCTGGGTTTTATACACCCAATCTTTTTATAAGGATTGGCTTGTTTGTGCTGACTATTATTATTGTAGGCTTTTCTTTTGGGTTAGTTTCATTAATGGCTTTGTCAAACGCCAATGAAACAACTTTTGGGGCTATCTCGGTATTTTTTGGCGTAGTATGTTATAATATTTTAGAACTGATGGTGCAACAAAAAAATCATTACAAATCCGGTGTAGATGATGCTTTGTTATGCATGGCTGGTGTAGGTACTATTGGTGGTATAAATTTAATTAGCAATATTGTTTTTACTACAAATTGTTTGCTTATTTTTCTATTGGCGTCCTACTTATTATGCCGTTTTGTAAATGCTTTGATGGCTATTATTTCTGTTGTTGCTTTTTTATTGTTGGTATTTTTTACTTACATAAATTTTGGGTATACAGCAAAAGCTACTGCTCCGTTTTTATTGTTACTGCTGGCTGCTGTAATTTATTTCGGGGCAAAATATCTATCCACTCAAATTGTTTTTAGGTTGTATAAACCTGTATTTGTTTTTGTAGAAATAACTGCTTTGGTTTGCGGCTATGCGGGCCTCAATTATTTTATAGTAAATCAAACTGCTAATAGCCTGTTTGGCTTTACTATACAAGCAAGTCGACCACTAGCTTTCGCATGGCTGTTCTGGATACTGACTATCCTTTTGCCACTGGTATATATTTTTAGGGGCGTACAAAAGAATGATGCGGTAATACTTAGGGTAGGCGTTATTTTAATACCCGCTATCGTTTTTACTATAAGAAATTATTATGCTGTTTTGCCCATTGAAATGGCGATGGTTATTGGCGGCATAGTTATGATAGGCATCGGTTATGGATTGATAAGATACTTAGCACAGCCTAAATTTGGTTTTACATCAGCAGCACTTGCCAATATAAATAAAACAGGTAATATACATGTAGAGGCGCTAATTATTGCAGAAACATTTAGTGGTGCACAACAACCAACATCAAGCGATACAAATTTTGGCGGTGGCAGTCTTGGCGGCGGCGGTGCAACCGGAGACTTTTAATTATTTTCTCCATTGTAATTGATAAGTTCCATTCCACGAAGAGGCAACAGTTATATTGTAGTATGCATCGGTATAAAAAAGTTCCATTGCCATATTTTTTTCGTGGATGGTTATGTTTCCCTTGATGTATTTAAAATTAGCATTTTTATTCATTACATCTGCGCTATTTATAACACCATCCGCCTGAGGCAGTTCCAGCTTAATGCTATCCTGATAAGTATTCTTTTGGAAAAAAGATATGGGGTCATGCGCCATTAATTCACGCTCTCCAAAAACAGTAATTATGTAATAGTTGTTTTCTTTTTCAATAGAAGCCTTATTATAATTATGAGTTGGTGAAGTGAAAAGCTCGGAATATACTTGTACAGAAAAAAGCCCGCTAGCAATTAAAAAAGCAACTAATTTCTACCACAACATACTGCTGCCAGAAGGCTTTGCACCTTTATAATAAATTTTATAAAAAAGTTTTGTAAGCAGCAGTACCGCTTTATACAATAAAAAAGATAACGGTATCGCAACAATTAAAAAATAGCCTGCACCATTGCTTATTAATTTATTCAATTGTGTAATCAAAAAGCTAAGCCATAAAAAATAAGGTAAATTAAACGAAAATAAACATGCTAAATATGCAGCTAGCATCAGCTAATTAGCCACCACCACCATTAGCACATCAGCTATTCAGCACATGAGCTAATTGGTTAAACCCGTACATAAATTTTCTTCTTGTCCATAAAATAACCTACCAGCCAGCAAACCATCATAACACTAACCGCAAAAAGAAAGCTGCCAAGGTAGGTGCCGGCATTTATGTAAATACTTTCATACAGCCATTTGTATACCGGCATTTTTGGCCTTACAGAAAATACATACAATAAAGTTACGCCCAACTCCGATAGTAAATAAATGAACAATGGGTTACGCCCAAACACAACAAAAAAGTAAGTCCATTTTGCCTGATGCTTAAAATCAATAATATAAATAATGGTTGAAATAATAATGCAGTCGAGGCCAAGAGTAAGCAGCACAAATGAACCAGTCCAAAGTTTTTTATTTACTGGTAAAAAGAAATTCCAGCTCCAGGCAATAAACATTAATGTGGCACCGGCTAATAATAGTTTTGCCAGCCCTTCATAAGTCTTCCCTTGTTTTTGTATGTAGCTGCCCACCACAAAACCTCCAACCACATTGCTGATGGCAGGCAAGGTGCTTAATAATCCTTCAGGGTCAAAAGCAACGCCTTCGCCATGGTACAGATGGTCGGCGCCCAACAACCATTTATCTAAAAATAATCCGGCATTTCCTTGCATGCTAAAGGGGTCGCCTTCGCCGTAGGCTAATAAAATAATCCAGTATAAAAGCATTAAAGAAACACAGATAATAATGGTAGCTTTTGGCTTTACAAAATATAATAACAGTGCCGCAATGCCATAACATAAAGCTATACGTTGCAGTACGCCAAAAACACGTGTTTGGCTAAAAGGTGCCACTACCCATTGCCCGGCAACTTGTTTTACAAAAGGAAACCAATACATTAAATAACCCAATAAAAATATAATAAAGGTGCGTTTTAATATTTTGAAAACTACTTTGCTTGCGGGCAGCTGGCCCCACTTTGGCAGTACAAAACTTAACGCATTGCCTACTGCAAATAAAAAGCTTGGAAACACAAGGTCTGTAGGCGTAAACCCATGCCAGCTTGCATGTAGCAAAGGAGAGAAGGTGGTAATGCCATTGCCAGGGGTATTTACAATAATCATAAAACAAACTGTCATGCCACGAAAAACATCCAGCGCAGTAAACCTTTGATTAGTCATAATATTTCTTAATTTTATTTTGAATGTACAGAAATATTTAGTGAAAGGGATAATTGATTTTTCAATTGTTTAATAAATTATTTTGTCAATTGCTATTTGGTTACGAGGTTGTTAATATGCTTCAATAAAAAAAGCAACCTGAAATCAATCAGGTTGCTTGCGTGTAATTATAAAGGATAATTAAGAATAAACGGAAATTGGATTAGCTAAATAAGCCACCTTTTTTTAGCTCGCGTGTTCCTTCGCCAATTTTAAATCCATTTTGATAAATTTGGATGGTATAGTTTCCTTTTTGAAAAGTTTGGCCTGGAACAAAAGCAAATTCAACATTTTTGTTTTTTGCTGTTTCTAAATCAACGGGTACTTTAGCGGTAAAAGCTTTATCGCCTTCCTCCCTTGTTGTAAAAGTACCTGAACCTAGTTTTTCAGTACTGATTGGCTTACCATCAGGACCTATAACGCATACATAAACATCAGTAGAACCAGTTTGGATAATACGGTTATTTACATTGAAAGAAATTATTAATTTGTTAACACGTTTTGCTGTTGTAGTAACTTTTTCTTTGCCATTTTTCTTTACATTTATTGCTGTAATTGCAATGTCTGATGCGTTTAATGTAGAAGCAACATCCACTTTCTTTTCTAACTCAACTTTTGCAGTAGTAGTGGTGGTAAGGTCTGTTGTCAACTTTTCTTTATCCGCAGTTAAAGCAACTTTATCATTGCTTAAAGATTGGTTTTCCTGAGTCAGGCGGGCAATGTCCTGTTCCATATTAGTAATCTTGCCATTTAAATCTGCAATAAGGTTTTTTGCTTTTGCTAGTTCAGAAGCAGTAGCATTTTTCTTATTTAGTATGCTGCGGATTTCATTTTTTGTTTTAGCAATCTGGCTTGTATTATCTTTTAATTTAGCTTCTAATTTAGTATTGATGCTACCCATAGAATCTAGCCTTGCCAACGATCCGTCAAAACTTTTTTGTATGTCGCTTTTTTCATCAGATACTTTTGCAATAGTAGTTTCTTGCTGATGTATAACTTCAACCGTTTTATTTTTATCAACAATTGCATACCCGCCAATTGCAACTAAGGCAACAGCTAAAACGCCAATAATTACATTCTTATAACTCTTTGGTGATGATTGTCCATCAACAGTCGATTGTGGGAAATTTGATTCAGTCATAAAATAAATTTTTGTGTTTAAAAATTGGATAACAACATTTAAATTTAATTTTTCTTAAAAAATTATTAAATGTTTACACCAACTAATTCCATAACCATGCCAAACTTTTTATTTTAACATTTGTATATTGGTATACGACCGTGATATTCTGTGTAAATCCCTAACATCAAGGCTTTTAG
>JANXVN010000103.1 GCA_025351645.1 Ferruginibacter sp. | reverse complement strand
ATGGTATTTGGGTAAAATAATGACTGCGGTGGTTTTTTTAATGGTTCATTTGGGTGAAATAATGGTTGCGGCAGGTTTTTTAATGGTTCATTTGGGTGAAATAATGACTCATTTACTTTTTTAAAAGTTAAAAAAAGTAACGTGAATTACATAAAATACATGATAGAAGCGGTTATGCTAACTATTTATTATTTAGAAGACTATTTTTTAGGCATCTTCCAATAAAATATAACCATCCATGCAGGATAATCAATAAATAGCAAAAACCATTCTTATTAACCCATTGCCCTTTTGTCCATAAAACCTTTTTGGAAACAGAATTTATATCATGTTTTTATAAAATAATATCTTTATCAATCATTATACATTAACAGTAAACTTAGGGTATGGTAGTTTGCTTTTATCTCAAAATATTTTTAAAGAAAGAAAGTCAATAAGTTTAGTACAATTATTATTGGAGAAGAAATAGTAAATATTTGATGCGTAGATAAAGAGCTTTCTGTGTGTTTTCATATGTTAATGATAAATTGATAGCATTAGGTGTTTTATGCTCAAACTGATGTTGCTATTCGTTTTAGCTGGTCTCTGCTTACTTTTTTTCTTGATAAAAAAAGTAGCGGCCAGGTAATAGCAATATCAAAAACACATTACGTAATAAACCCCTAATGCTATACTTTTATCTTTTAAATTAAACATACAAATTATGGAATACAGGCAACTGGGCCACGCTGGCCTTCGGGTACCCGTTTTAAGTTTTGGAACCGCAACCTTCGGCGGTACTAATGATTTTTTTAAAGCCTGGGGAAGCACTCAGGTAGATGAAGCTACCCGTATGGTAAACCTTTGCCTTGATGCGGGAGTAAATTTATTCGATACGGCCAATGCTTATTCTGGCGGAAAGGCAGAAGAAATTTTAGGTAAGGCAGTTGCCGGCAAAAGAGATAAAGTACTTATCTCTACCAAAGCTACTTTTCCTACAAGTGCAGATATAAATGATTATGGGTCATCCCGCTTTAGCCTTATTAAAAGTTGTGAAGAAAGCCTTAAAAGATTAGGCACCGGCCATATTGATATTTACCATATGCATGGTTTTGATGCTAACACACCAGTAGAAGAAACGCTGGATGCTTTAAACAATTTAGTACAGAGCGGCAAGGTGCGGTACATAGCCTGCTCTAATTTTAGCGGCTGGCATTTAATGAAATCCTTATCCATATCTGAACGGTATGGCTGGAGCAAGTATGTAGCCCACCAGGCCTATTACTCGCTGCTTAACCGCGATTTTGAATGGGAACTAATGCCACTGGGCATTGACCAAAACATTGGCACCATAGTATGGAGCCCGTTAAGCAGTGGCAAGCTAACAGGTAAATACCAGCGCAATAAGCCTGCCCCTGCAAATGCGCGTGTAGCACAAGGTGGCAGCCCGGTTATGGCAGCAGCAAACGATGATGATCGCCTGTATGATATTATTGATGTGCTACAGGAAGTTGCGGAAGAAACAGGTAAGTCTGTTGCACAAGTATCGCTTAACTGGCTGTTGCAACGCCCTACTGTTGCCAATATTATTATAGGTGCAAGAAACGAAGAGCAACTAAAACAAAACCTGGATGCAGTAGGCTGGAATTTATCTGTAGAACAGGTAAAAAAATTAGATGCGGTAAGCGAGATACTGCCTGCCTACCCTTACTGGCACCAGCGCCAGTTTCCCATGCTTAATACTGCGCCTAAATTATATGGGGGAAATAGGTAAAAGATGTTTGGTATATAACCTTTATTGAACCAGCATTGGGTACAATAAAGGTTATTTATTAATGAGGGGCTTGTGTGCATCTGCTAAGCATAATCCTGCTTTAGCCTATACCTCCGTTTAGTATTTTAACAGTCCGCTGGTCTTTTTCGCTATTATAATATTTCGCCAGCACTTCAGCAAACACAGTTACCGTTGGCGATGCTATTGAAAATAATGTAATGCAGGATTGCAGCTTTGCTTCATCTGGAAAACCAAAAATATCATGTGCCGACTTATCATTTAGGCCTGCAACTATCAATGAACATTCCAGTAGCCTTGCCCCTAACACGGGGTGCGCTAAATAAGCTATCGCCTCTTCCATATCTTTTATCGCATACAGCATGGCGGTGGGGCTGGTACCTAACCCATCTATTTGTGGAAAGATAAACCACATCCAATGCGTTCTTTTATCGCCATTTTGTAACTCCTTCAGCACTCTATTATAAAGGGGTGCCTGGGCATTTACAAAACGTTGCAGTCCTAATAAGCTTGCTGCTTCTCTTTCATTATTATCCATAGAGGCTAGTTTTTTGCGAATATAAAAATACAAATCAAAGCCTTGCCCAATGAATTTTAATGTTTGTGTTTACCCTACGTCAACAAGAATAAAAAAACACGAAAGGCGGTAACTTAACCAAATCTATATTTAAATACTTTTTTACTCAGGCAATACCTAATCCTATAATTTTATTTATCCTGTTAAGCAATAACTGATAACTAATTAAACATTTTGCAGGCAATCTTATCTACTTTAAAAAAAAGATCACGACTGTTGAAATATGTATGCTTGTGCATTTTAAAAACTACGCAAGCAGAATAAATTATTACCCCCACCCTGTTTTATTAGCCAATATTTAAATACCTTAACAATAAAAATGATGATGGATAACTTACATGCCCCATTTAACTATTCTGTTGTAAATAGAAGAAAATTTATTGCTGCTGCATTACAGGGTGCCGGTGCCCTTGCTTTAACAGGGCTGCCTGTATTATCGATGGCGAATATAGTTATGCCTGCTAAGCAATTAACCGTTCAGCAAGTGATTGGTTTAATTTTAAAAGAAGGCAACCTGGCACACATCCCTAACACAGTGGATACTATTAAAGCGGGCGATGGCAACCAGCAGGTAACCGCCATTGTTACTACCATGTTTGCCACAATAGCCGTAATAGAAGCAGCCGCAAAGCTTAACGCTAATTTTATAATAGCGCACGAACCTACTCTTTATAACCACCTCGATGATAAGGGCTGGGTAAAAGATAATGAGGTAGTAAAACAAAAGTTGCAGTTGCTGGATAAATATAAGATTGCCGTATGGCGTTTTCATGATTACTGCCATGCCTTAAAGCCTGATGCCATTAGTTATGGAGTAGCTAAAAAAACTGGCTGGCTGCCTTATTTTAAAGCAAATGAAACCATGCTGACAATACCTACTATTTCCCTTGAAAAACTAACCCAGCACTTAAAATTATCATTGGGCATACAGCACGTTAGGGTAATTGGTAGCCTTAGCCAGCAGTGTGCCACCATTGCATTATTGCCGGGCGCATGGGGCGGGCAACGCCAGGTAAGTATTGTTGAAAAGGAAAAGCCCGATGTGTTGATTGCCGGGGAAGTTGTGGAATGGGAAACTGTAGAATATATGCGGGATGCAAAATTACTGGGGGGCAAAACTGCGTTGATTGTATTGGGCCACGCAGCCAGCGAAGACCCTGGCATGGAATGGATAGTGGATTGGCTGCAACCAAAATTGCCAGGTATACCAGTTGCCCATATCGCATCTGGCGACCCTTTTGTGTGGCTTTAAAAAGTACGCCCATAAAAAATTGCCCATTAAAAATTATGTGCTAGTTTTTAAATAAATGTATTTAGCCAATAGCAATAATTGTCTTTTTAAAAAGATTTTTTTATCAGGATGGCTTACAATAAAAGTTGGTAATATTTCTGTATAATATGCAGGCGATTCAGGGAGTAATATTTAAAAATACACCATTTTGTTAAGCGCATAGGTATGGAATGTAGCCTTTTAGGGTGCTATTTTTGTGTCTTTCTTGTTAGTTTATTCGTTTTCTTCGGGGTTATTATTTACTAAAGTTTTTATAGATACTGTTTTTGGTTTTGGCTTGTTTAGAATTGTTATTTTAAAATCAGGATCTTTTTTTTCAACGCTATCGTTTACGTTTCCTTAATCTTACCTGACCGATTTTTTTGTTGCTGGCGGTATCCTCTGTTTGTATGGCTACAAACAGCAGGCAAGCATTAAGCAGTTTCCAAAGGTGCTTAATTGTAAGGGTTTTATCTTGCTCCAGTAAGTCGCTTACGGCATGGCTATGTTCGGTTATTTGATTAATGGTGTGTGCTACCTGCAGGCATTGGTAGTAGTTTTTATAGCTGGTGAATGAGCTTCGGCTAAAGAGGTGCCCCAATGCATAGCCATTATTTTTTTGTGTGTTGAACCCTTCGTTTTCAATACTCCAGCGCAGGCGTCCGCCTTCAGCTATCTTATGTACATTTTCTTTATCGGGCGGTATGCTTGTAAGCCATACAAATCTGGTTATATTTTTTTGCTTTAATTGTCGGCTGCCATCCGGAGCTTTGCAGTATTGGCTTTGGGTTTCTGTACAACTGAGCCAGTGTAGCGTATGGCTTTGATACTTAAGGGGTGAACTTATCCA
>JANXVN010000080.1 GCA_025351645.1 Ferruginibacter sp. | reverse complement strand
GACAGCAAATTAAAACGATCGCGCGACAACCAGCGGTTGCCGATTTCATTAAAACGCGAAACCGTGATGCGCATGCGCCTTGTAACAGCCCCAATTACTGCTGATGCTGGAAGAAGCGTATACACATCCTGGCAAAAAAGTGGCAATGTTACATTAGGAGAAGGAACTTTTGTGACTGGGCCCGGGGCTAACCCCTTAACCAATGGTGCGGATGTTAGTCCACTAAATAATTACTCTTTAAAATCCGGAAGTAGTTTAACTGGTGTTTTAGATACAAAAAATCAGTTGCTTTCAGGAACCGCAGGTTTACCGGGCACACCAGATAATTTGGGTTTCTTTTTGTTTGTAAGAGGAGATAGGTCAACGCCGAATTTGTTCAATCCGGGGTATGCAAATATTACCACCTTAAGGGATACTGGTAGGATACAGATAAAAGCACAAACTTTCCCCGCAATTACCACTATGGCCGGTTATACATTAATAGGCAACCCTTATGCCTCTCCGGTAGATTTTAAATTAGCGACAAGAAATAATGTTAGCAATTCATTTTATGTCTGGGATCCATATCTTAATAGTTCAATTGGCGGGTACATATCCTTTTCTGATCCGTTAAATACAGGAACCTATCTTCCATCAGTAACCAGTCCCGGCGGCTTGTCTAATATACTGCAATCAAGCCAGGCCATATTTGTGGAAACTGCTAGTAATGGAAATGCATCAATTGTATTTAATGAAACCAGTAAATCAGCAGTCAATAACACCACAGCCTTTAGGGTTAGTGCTTTGCCTATGACTTTTAGGGTCAATTTAGATATCGTTGAATCAAATGATTCTACCATCCTGGCGGATGGCATGGTAGCACAATTTGATAAGAGGTTTAGCAAGGCAGTTAATTTAGAAGATGTAGTTAAGTTTGGGAATGTATATGAAATGCTCTCGCTTACAAGGGATAGTAAAACTTTATCTGTAGAAAGAAGGCCTGATATTGTTGCCAATGATACTTTATTTTTTAAGCTCACAAAAACTACTCAACGCAACTATCAATTTCAATTTCAGCCAACTAATATGGATGCTTCGCTAAATGCATTTTTAGAAGATAGTTATACCGGCGTAAAAACCCCTGTTAGCCTTACGGCTAACAATACTTTCAACTTTACAGTAAATGGTGATGCTAATAGTGCTGCAAGCAACCGTTTTAGGATTGTATTTAATGCAAAAGCATTTGGTGTACTGCCCGTTACCTATAAAAGCATAAAGGCTTACGGACAAGGCAAAAATATCCAGGTAGATTGGACCGTTGAAAACGAAATTAACATCAGCAAATATGATGTTGAAAAAAGCATAGATGGAGCAAACTTTATAAAAGTAAATACCACGTTAGCTAAAGGCGCTAACAGCAGCAGCACTACTTATAATTTTATAGATGTACATGCGGCACAAGGCGGTAATTTTTATCGCATACTAAGCTATAGCCAAACCGGCGCATTTGAATATAGTAAAGTTGTTATGGTAACTATAGGCAAAGCAAGTTCAGGCATAAGTATTTATCCAAATCCGGTAATGGGCAATACTATTGGATTGGCGCTTAATAATATGGTTGCAGGCAACTATAATATCCGGCTAATCAATACGTTAGGGCAAACCATAATGGCCAAGATAATTAGCCATGTAGCAGGAAGCTCGATGGAAACAATTGCACCAGAAAATAAATTAAGTGCGGGAGTTTATCAGCTTGAATTAACAGCACCTGATAATAAGCTTACAATTGTAAAAGTGATTGTACAATAACTATTTGTTATAAATTGATGCCATTATTAAGTCAGCATTTAGCTGTTTGTCTTTACCTCACCTTAACCTTCTAAAAGGAGACATAAGGGCTTAATTTAACGGCATTTATTACACATTGATTGAACCGTTGCCTCGTTTTGGGGCAGCGGTTTAATTATTATTAGTTTTGAAATTTCAGTTGCTGATAATTAATAATCAATAAACTGTCGCCAGTCATCAACCGTAATAGTTTAATGGGCTAAACTTTTTGAGGATAGGTACTTTAGAGGATAAATATTTGTTAGAAGCCTGTCAACTATTAATTTTAAAGGCGTTTGTGTCAAATTATCTGATAGATTCAATTACTTTTTCAAGTTCCTCCTCACATAAAACATCTTTCCTTTTAAAAACAAGCATGCCTGTAGCATCATAAATATAAGTAAACGGCACCGATGTTATGCCAAGTTCCTGAAAAGGTTTTTGAGATTGGGCATAAAACAACGTATAGTTATTGGCGGCTTTAAATTTTAAAAGCTTATCGACTGGTTCGTCAGAAACCATTAAAAAATTTACTTTATCTGAATATTTGAGCTTTGCTTTTTCAAAGCCTGGCATTTCCTGCCTGCAAGGGCCGCACCAGGTACCCCAAAAATTTATTACCAATGGCTTTCCTTTGAGGCTTTCTAAATTAATAGAGCTTCCATCCAGGGCTTTTATCGTTAAAGCCGATAAATTAATTTGTGGTATCCGATTCCTATTCACTTTTCTTACAATAAAAAAAGATGAAAAAAAAATTATTGTTATGGCGAATAAATATAAAAAGGTTTTATTCATATAATTTATCGGCTTCAAATTATTTCCTCATTTTTTTATAAGTATTAATAAGCCCATTTGTAGAGGAATCATGTGTAGCAATAACATCATCTTCCCTTAATTCAGGCAATATCTTTTTGGCTAAAACTTTACCTAGCTCAACGCCAAACTGGTCAAAGCTGAAAATGTTCCAAATAACGCCTTGTACAAATATTTTATGCTCATACAATGCAATTAACTGGCCCAGGCTAAATGGGGTAATTTCTTTTATTAAAAAAGAATTGGTAGGCCTGTTACCAGTAAAAGCCCTGTAAGCATCTTTATTTTCGCTTCCGTTCATTAACGCTTCTGTTTGTGCAAAAAAGTTGCTTAACAAAATTTCATGGTGTTCACCAACCTGGTTGTGAGATATGGCTGGCGCAATAAAATCGCAGGGTATTTTTTGGGTGCCCTGATGTATTAGCTGATAAAATGCATGCTGCCCGTTGGTGCCAGGCTCGCCCCAAATTACCGGCCCGGTAGAGTAGGTTACTCGCTCGCCATTCCTATCTACATATTTTCCGTTGCTTTCCATATTTCCTTGTTGAAAATAAGCTGCAAAACGGTGCATATATTGATCATACGGTAAAATAGCTTCTGTACTGGTGCCATAGAAATTGGTGTACCAAATGCCTACAAGCGCCATTATTACTGATATATTTTTGTCAAATTGAGCAGAGGCAAAATAAATGTCTGTATGGTGGGCGCCTTTTAATAAAGCCTCAAAATTATTGTACCCGATGGTGAGTGCGATGGATAAGCCAATGGCACTCCACAAGCTATATCTTCCACCCACCCAATCCCAAAAAACAAACATATTTTCCGGTGCTATACCAAATTTTACCACATCAGCTTCGTTAGTACTTAACGCAACAAAATGCTTTGCTACATGCGCATCCTCTTTCGCCTGTCCTAAAAACCAGTTTCTTGCGGTATGCGCATTAGTCATGGTTTCCTGTGTGGTAAATGTTTTAGAAGCAATTAAAAACAACGTTTCTTCTGGCTTTACCTTTTTTAATGTTTCTACTATATGTGTACCATCAATATTGCTAACAAAATAAGCCTGTATGCCATCTATCCAATATGGTTTTAAAGCTTCTGTAACCATCACAGGGCCAAGGTCGCTGCCACCGATACCGATGTTTACAATGTATTTTATTTTTTTGCCTGTATAGCCTTTCCATTCGCCACTGTGTACTTTTGCGCAAAAAACCTTCATTTGCTGCTGCACCTTTAATACATCCGGCATTACATCCTTTCCATCAAACAGTACCGGCTTGCCAGAAAAATTGCGTAAAGCAGTATGCAAAACAGCCCTGTCTTCTGTTTTATTGATTTTTTCTCCGGCAAACATGGATTCGATCGCATCTTTTAATTTGCAATCCTTTGCCAGGTTTAATAAGAGTTTTATAGTAGTATCAGAAATATTGTTTTTTGAATAATCAAAAACAATATTTTCAGTTGATAAGGAAAATTTTGTAAACCTGTAAGCATCAGCCTCAAAAAGATCTTTAATGGCTATATTTTTCATTTCTGAATAATGTTGCAATAATGCCAACCAGGCAGGGGTAGTTGTTAGATTTATAGTAGGAAACATTTATAATTTTTTAAATATATAAAAAGTTGTGTAACGAAGATATTTATAAATTGGTAGTATAAAAAATGGATACTTCTTAAAATCGATAATTCTATTTTTTGGAATCAATTATTAAATCAGTATTAATTAAATGGTATTTAGATGCCTTATAATGTAAGGACTTACCTAATCGCATTTACCTAGCTTTGACATTCTGTAAAGGTGAGGAACGATTTATTTTAAAGTGAACTATAATCACATAAAATTATTATAAATAAATGTAAACTAGATAGTTATGGAACCTAATGAAATTTTTTTTAATAAGAATTATTTATGCTATATTATTTATCACCTCAATAATTTGTTCAGTCATGGCTTTGGTTACATCTAAATGAGTAACCATCCTTAGTTGGTTTGTAGAAATTACCATACATAAAATAGAAAACTTTGCTAATTCATCTGCTAAAGTTTTGGGTGTATAAGGAGCTAAAACTTCAAAAATTAAAATATTTGTTTCCACTGGCATCATTTTACCAATAAAATCTTTTTTTACAAGTATTGCTTCAATCTGTTTGGCATGTATATGGTCTTGTGCTAGCCTCTCAACATTATTTTCAAGTGCAAAAATGCCGGCAGCTGCTAAATATCCTGCTTGCCGCATGCCACCCCCAAACACTTTCCGTACACGCCTTGCTTTTTTTATATATGTCTTATTTCCCAATAAAAGGCTCCCAACTGGTGTACCTAAGCCCTTGCTTAAGCAAATAGATATACTATCAAATATTTCACCATATTGTAAAGGGGTTTGTTGCTTGGCAACCAAAGCATTAAATAGCCTTGCACCATCAAGATGTAGCCTTAAATTATTTTGAAGGCAAACCTCTTTAATTAATTGCATATCAGCTATTTCATAACAATTTCCACCTCCTCTATTTGTTGTATTTTCCAGGCTTACTAAACTTGTTGCTGCTTTGTGTATATCTGCCGGATTAATTGCTTCTTGCACCTGAGCTGCCGTAATTTGCCCATAATTGCCTTCAATAGTTTTAACCTGGCAGCCGCTGTTAAACGCTATGCCCCCGCCTTCGTAAATATAAACATGGCTTAATTTTTCGCAAATAACTTCATCGCCTGGTTGAGTATGTACTTTAATTGCTATTTGATTGGTCATGGTGCCACTAGGACAAAATACCGCTGCTTCCATACCAAACATTTCTGCGGCCATTTTTTCTAGTTCATTCATGGTTGGGTCTTCGCCAAAAACATCATCGCCTACCTTGGCAGTAAACATCGCTTCAAGCATTTCGGGGGAAGGCTTGGTAAAAGTATCAGACCGTAAATCTATTATCATATTGCAAATGTAGTATAGATTAAGTGACAGAAAAATAGTAAACTGCCAATTTTTACATAACTTATTTGTAAGATATTTATGAATTAAATGCTTTAAAAAAATGAAAGGATTATGGGGGATAATAACAATTGTTAAATAGCCAATTTTGTTGCCTTAAAACCTTCTTTATTTATATTTCACTATGAAATGCAAGATTAGCATCGTATATTTGCAATATTTTACTAGGTATTTTTGTGTCAATAAAAACCATCCTACAGTCGTATTAACAACAAAATTGTCCACTAACCGTTATATATATTAAATTAAGCAAATGAGGCAACTAAAGATCGCAACGCAGATAACCAACCGTGATTCACAAGCGGTAGAAAAGTATTTGCAGGAGATTTCAAAAATTTCGATGATTACTCCTGAAGAAGAGACAATATTAGCACAGAAAATTAAAATGGGCGACCAAAGGGCACTTGATAAATTAGTGCAGGCTAACCTTCGTTTTG
>JANXVN010000066.1 GCA_025351645.1 Ferruginibacter sp. | reverse complement strand
CTGATTAGGGTGATAACTGCTGACGCCTATATTTTTTGATAGTATCTATTTCAATGCAGTTAAGTTAAGGATTAAAATGTTTGTCTTTACCTCACCCTAACCCTCTCCAAAGGAGAGGAAAGGACTTAACTTAACGGCATTGGTACCTATTTAGTAATGTTAGGCATAATGCGTCGTGACAATTGCAAAAAGAATCAATATCTTAATTAAACTGACAAGAATTATTTAAATTAACTTGATAATTTAGATTGACAATATGAAGGCAAAAATATATATTAACCCGTTTACCGGCTTTGGATTTAAGAAAATCTTTGGCGAAGAAGCTAGCAAACCCCTTTTGCTTGACTTCTTAAACGCTCTTTTACCGCAACAGAATAAAATAGTTGACCTTACTTTTAAAAATACAGAGCAATTAGGACAGACTGAAGCCGACCGAAAAACTATTCATGATATCTATTATGAGAATGAAAATGGCGAAAAATTCATTGTTGAACGTCAAAAAGCAAAATAAAATTATTTCAAGAAAAGGACGATTTATTATTCAACATTTCCGATTCGGGAACAAGCTGAAAAAGGCGAGTGGAATTACAATCTAAAAGCTGTTTATTGTATCGGCATTTTAGATTTTACGTTTGGTGATTATGAAACAGAACCAGAAAAAAGTGAAGTGGTGCATACAACCAGGTTGAAGAACCAAAATGGCAACACTTTTTATGACAAGCTTACTTATATCTATCTTAAAATGCCAAATTTTAAGCAGGCAGAGGCTGACTTAAAAACACGTTTAGACAAATGGCTGTATTTCATCAAACATATGGAAGACTTCTAAACTATTCCGACAATCTTTAAAGACGAAGTTTTTACTCAAGCATTTGAAAAAGCTGAACTTGCGAAATTTGACTAAACCGAATTGGACAGTTTTAAAAATAGCCTAAAGAGATTACCGTGATTTGAAAGGCGTTATTGACACACCTTATGGAGAAGGGAAAAGCGGAGGTTGCCAAACTAATGAAATCGGATAAGGAGCCAATAGAAAAAATAATTAAATATACAGGCTTTACAAAGGAAGAAATCGATACGCTTTAAGACAGAAAGTACTACGCCCAAACATGTGTTTTGCAATATTGTAGCAGACGAACAAAGTACTATATAGTTTTTTATTAAGTTTAGCTTTTTGTTGTTGATTAGCCTGACGTTTATTGAATCTCTCCAACATCGCCATACCTTAAAACGTTGAGCCGATTTTTTTACAATAACTGAGTAGGATTTTTAATAAAAAGAATAGAAACAAGCAACAACAAATCCGTTTTATCAGTTGCAATCCGTTTAATCAGCGTTTCTATCCTTCTTGTGTCCAAACGGTAGCCCCAAGGATTTAGGAGTGAGGTAAAAAACAAACAAGCCTTCTTTTAGCGGCCTTCAAAAAATAATCAGTCAATCACTCGCTCTCCTATTTGCAAAGCAGGGTTGCCTCTGTAAATAAAATAAGAGGCCAAGTTTTTTGATGCCACAGATGCTACAGATAAAACCGAATGCGTACCGCAAGTTACTCCCGGGCAAACGGTAGCGGAGGCCCCTATCCAGGCACCATCTTCTATAACAATTGGTGCGGTAATTAAATCAAAACTAACTTTCTTAAAATTATGGTTGCCGGTTAATAAAAATGCTCCCTGCGAAACGCAGACGGAACTGCCGATAGTAACTTGATCAAGGTTGTCTATCCAAACTTTTTCACCAATCCAGCTGTGGTCGCCTATAATTAATTTCCAGGGAAATTTGATGTTTACACTTGGCTTTATAACTACGCCAATACCAATTTTTGCTCCAAATAACCTGAGTAAAAAAACCTTCATGCCGGAGCTTGCTACCAACGGGTTTTGTAAAAAAATTATATTCACTAAATACCAGGCCACTTGCTTAGCCTTGGATGCTCCAATTACAATGGTTGTTTTATATAGGGCATTGTTTACTCGCTTCATAAAAACAATTGATGGTAAGGCTGTATAAGAGAAGGGTTATTTATAAAATTGCTGGCATAGGTAAAGGCAGCTAAAGCAAATGAATCGTACTGTTGCTGGTTCCATGCTGCGGCAGTTTCCAGGGCATTGATAAAAGCCGGCTTATCGGTTAAAGGCAAATCCCACCCAATGCCCTGCTGTGCTAAGTTTACCCAGGGGGTCTGGTCGCTTATCAGCACGGGCCTGCCTGCCCTAAAAGATTCAAAAATAGCATGCCCAAAATTTTCGCCGGTGGTAGGCAATACAAACAAATGATGTTGCTGCAACAACCCCAGCAACTCGGCATTTTTTTTTGCACCGATGTAGTTGATGGTAATATTTGCAGGCAATTTTTCAATCGCCTTTTCGCAAGCCAGCCAGTAGGCCTCATTTTCTATGGGGCCAACAATAGTTAGTATTATTGTTTGTTGTACGGCTGCAAAAAGTTCTATTAAAAAAAGCAGGTTTTTTATAGGCACAATCCGGGCAACAAAAATACAGCGCAGGCTGCCAGCTGTTTTTACGTTGCAAAAAAATGGCGGCAGCAAAATATCTGGCAGGTTGTCGGCTATACCTATTTTATTGTTGGGGAAATATTTTTGTACCGCCTCTTTTTCTCTTTTATTGGTGGCATGAAATGTTACTTGCCTATAACACCCCAATGATTTTAATATAAACAACAACGGCTTTTTTTTATACCATTTTAAGGAGATAGCACTATCATACAAGCTACCACGCGGACTAATAATTAACTGCCCGTTAATTTTTTTTGTATGCTTAAGCCATAACGGGTATAACGCAAACATGGGCGAAAACAACAAATTAATACACACAAAGGCTGCATCAACCTGTTCAATTTGGTAAGCAAGCTGCTGGTAAGAAGCCTTTTTCTTTTCCATATAAAATACTTGTACGCCAACATCTTTATGCATGCCCCACTCGTTAGCAGTTACATCTGTATAAGGCATTGTTTCGCCATGGTCGGTATCGGTTGTTAACACATAAATAGCATAGCTTTCTTTTAAAGCAATGCACATGTTTACGCAAGATTGTATTGGCCCGCCTGCTTTGTAGCCTGGCGAAAACCATTCAATAAGTATAAGGAGTTTTTTTTTATTACTGTTCGGCATCAGGCAGCGTAATTGTGTTTGTTGGACTTATCATAAAAATAAATCCCTAAAAAAATGAAGCCATAAGCAGCAATGTTAAACCAAGTATGATGCCCCAAGCCCAGGGGAAATTGCCAGTTTTTATTTACAGCTAATAACAACATGGATATCCTAATAACGTTGATGGCCCAAATACAGATAACGCCCGACAGTATCCAAATAATTTTCTTTTGCAGGCTGCCGGTATTCGCAAATATAAAAGCCACCCAAAAACTCGAAATGCCGTACCCTAAACAAGAGTAAACCATGTGGATGCTCTGCCCATTTACCATCCTTAAATAAAATGTATTGTCAACACTGCTATGGAAGCCAAACAATAATAAAACATATTTAGCCCCATACAATAAAGATTGCCTTAGCACAGAAATATAATCCAGGTAATGCGCCGCAATATAGCTATAATAGCCTCCAGGTATTGTTAAGCCTATCCAGGCTTTTGTGCCATAATATAATAGGCAGAAGCAGCCCAGGAATTTGAGCAGGTAAATTGTAAAAGCTTTGTTTATTAATTGTTTCATACAACAAGCTTTTCAAAAAATGGAATAATGGTATTAATGAACCTTGTATTTTTTAAATTAATTCTCTTTAATAGCCCTCTTTAATTATTAATATAAGTTGGTTTATTTACAACTGCAGCTGGCACCTGCTTTACTAAAAATATTTTCTTGAAAAAGTAAATTAAACAAAAAATTAAAAAGCATGATTTAAACAGATGCCCTAGAATGGTTTGCAGCTCGCAATCTGGCCGTATTGGGTAATAAAAAACTAGGGCGGTAAATAATATTAAAATGGGGTAATTTTTGCTTTGTTTTGAGAATATAATTAACACACCACTATACATTAGCCCAAGAAAAAACATAAATATACAGCCACCTATAACACCGAAATTAATGTAAGCATCGCCAAGAGAACTTAGGCCCATAGAAGTACCTTCCCTTAATTGAATGCCTGAATATTTTGTGAACAATTGTTTGTCGCCAGCATTTAATTTGTTGGGGGCTAATACCCTCGGTAAAATGGCTGATTCAAATATTTGATACATTTCGCCACCTTTTGAAAACGGCGTTTTGGCAGGCACATTATACATGATATTTGTAATAATAAAACCCTGGTTAATCCGTACATTAGTAGGTGCCAAACGCTCAAAACTAAATATGCTGCTATTTTCATTTTGCTGTTCATATACCTTTGAAAATGTTTCTATACCTGCTGCATTACTGTCACCGTTAGTAGCGCTTCTGTAACTTCCTTTAAGTACTTGTATGGTGAGAGCCAAAAAAACAAAAAACACACATGCAAGTAATTTAGTATTGAAACCAAACTTATATTTTATTGCAAAAATGGAACCGGTAAAAATTATCCATGTTAACAGGTCATGGAACATGCCATCCCCTAAAGAGGAAGATATGATTGAACCTATTACCAAAACCAACGGTGTTACTTTAATATTCTTTGTACCTAACACCAACAAAAACAAGCCAATAAATTTAAAGTTGCCAAGCAAGTAAAATACAAAGGCAACTTCGGAACCAAAAAAATCTGAAAGGATACTTGCCAGAAAACCTAAAATTATGAAGGTATAAGGCAGTTTTGGATTTTTTTCTACAAACAACTTTATGCCTCCTTCATCCACTATTTCTCCTCTAAAGTTACCTGCCTTTACATGCAAGCCAATAATGAATGCCATAACCGCTGGTATGGCATACGCAAAATACTCAGCTTCAGGTATCTTCATCCGGTAATGGAAATATTGGTACTGGTCAAGCCCGTTGTAAGCAAGGGCCGGGCCAATAAAAAATTGAACACACATAAAAGCTCCTAATAAATAACGTATTGGCACAACGTAACTAATAGAATTAAATAACAATAGAAATTGTTGTAACGACAATAATATTGCGAAATAAGATGTCCAGTCCATACCACTAAACAGTACTCGTATAACGATGGCAACAAGAGCAAATGCAGGCCAATTAAAGTTATTTGGAAAAAGCGTCTTCAAGCTATAACAAAATTTATTTTACAGGTATTTGATTTACAATTTAAGATACGCTATAAACATATCCTACCACTTTTAATTGTAGTTTCATAGGTTTGTATTTAATGCCGTTAAGTTAAGGATCTATATGTTTGTCTTTACCTAACCCTCTCCAAAGGAGAGGAAAGGTCTTAACTTAACAGCATTGGGTTTGTATTTATTAACCTTTAGCCACACACCACAGCAAAGGGATTATTTTAACGGCATAAAATAATGTACTAAATTTTGAGCTTTATAATTGCATCCTCAATGGCAATGCAGATTTTTTCGTACGTCCACTCATCAATTATTTGTAAAGACTTTTGACCGATTTTTTTTACTTGATAGCTATCTTTTGAGAGAGCACTCATCTTGCTCAACAAGTCTTGAATATTATTGTGATAAAAAACAAAACCGTTTACCCCATTTTCAACAAGGTCAATAGCACAACCACACTTATCACTTACCAGTACTGCCTTTGCGCACGCCATTGCTTCGTTTATGGCTAGTCCCCAGGTTTCTCCAGGCCCTTTCGAAGGCAATACAACAACATCCGCCATTTTATAAACTTTGGGCATATTCATTTGATTTTGAAAAGGCATAAAGTAGATACGCTCCCTTACAGATGCTATTTGCCAAGCAACTTTCGCTTTTAATTCCTTTTCAAGCTCGCCGTTGCCAACCATTATCAGGTACGCCTGGCAATTATTTAATGATATGAAAGCATCTAACAATAAGACGGGATCTTTTTTTGATTCAAATTTTCCGGCAAAAAGAAAAACAATGCCTTCTGCCGGTATCCCTAACTTTTCTCTTCCATCAACTGGCCCAGCTTGTGTAAACCTATCGTTGTCTATAGCATGAGGAGCAAATAGTAGCTGTGTACTTTTTAAGCCAAACTTTTCATAGTAATCCTTATTAGCGCTACCTACATACAATGCTTTGTCAACATGGCTATATACCCACTTCAAAAATATTTTTCTTAGTAGCTTTTTTGCTGTTAATTTAATCGGTTCATCCATTAAATTAGAGTCTCCTCTAAAAAAAATAGTACGCTTTCCTTTAAAATGCCGTAACAGTTTTAAATGGCTCTTAAAACTCCATCCAAACAAAAGTATGGCAGCAGGATTCCATTGTTCAATTTCTTTGATTAGTGAAGGATTATCGATTCCTTTAAAATGATGGGAACCTGGTTCTGTAGAAATATTTTTTACAAATGTATAGTCGTACCCATCCAGCAAAGGAATATCCCATGTTACCTGTTTACCAAAACCGGGATCAAATTTTGCTTCATTTTCAAGTTGCCCCCAGGTATAAAAAACTTTAATGGCTATTTTTTTTCTTTCTGCCAATAGCTTAAACCATGGGGCATTATATTGAATAGGGTGAGTGGTAACAATAGCAAGCTTCATTAAATCAGGCAGCATTTACTGAATGTAGTTTATTTATCAGGAGTAATTTTTAAAACTTATAAATCGCCTCTTACAAAAATAGCATCACACCATGCAATTTTCCCCTTACCGTATATAGGGTTATAAATATCTTGCAACTGGTAACCGAAGCCAGAGAGATACAAAGAAATTTCAGCAAATGAAGGCTGGTCTACATATTGTTGTATAAAATAAGCTTCCGTATAAATAACATCGATCCTTTTTTCTTTTAGTAGCTTGGCTGCACCTTTCAGGGCTTTCAATTCACTCCCCTGAATATCGAGTTTTAAGATATGGATATGTGCTATGTTTTTTTCAACGCAACTTTGTTCAATTGTTTTTACAGGCACAGTTAACTGTTCCATATTCTTTACTTGTGCATCAGAATTTAAGCCCGTTTTTTGAGATGGTAAAAAAGA
>JANXVN010000035.1 GCA_025351645.1 Ferruginibacter sp. | reverse complement strand
TTAAGGTAAAACGAAAAATATCAGGCCAGTTTAAAACTCTTGAAAGCGCAAACGTATTCGCCATCCTTCAATCAGTTATTGATACCACAATCAAAAATGGAAACAACGTTTTGAATGCATTACATCTTATCGCTACTTTTGGTCTGAATAGCTACCTTGGTTTAATGTATTTTTTAGTTGTTTATACAATTAGGAGTTAAATTTCTTTAAAGATGGGATTTACGATTGCTTTAAAGGAGAGGAAAGGTGTTAACTTAACGGCATTGATTAGGATTATTAAAATAGATGGCTGAACTTTTACCGATAAAATTTTTAGCACTGCTTATTATAAAAAAAGCGCGTCTTTAAACAGGCTACTTAATTGATTTGCGGTTGTACCTGGAAATGATCTGCAGAGCATTCTTAATAAAATATTCATTTTTCTGCAACCGAATAGTGCTAGTATTTATATCACCATTTAATTAAGAATGGGCTTGTATTGATATTACATACTATTTTAATTGGAATAATTTTAAATTATACCTAGCCTTCAACATTAATAGAAGCAAAATATTTATTTCCTGCTAAAATGAGTTGTACTGCCTTCACCAATTCGGTTGCCGCAACATCTTTACTTAAATACCCTGCCCCGCCCGCTTTGTGTACGTGGCTTGCATATTTAGAGCTATCATGCATGCTTACAATCAATACCGGTAAATCGGGCAATCTTTCTCTAATTTTTTGTAAGGCGATTATACCATTTATCACCGGCATGTTTATATCAGATATTACCATATCCCATTGTGCAGCAAACGCACTTTTTAATAATTGCTCGCCATCCTCAACTTCTTCTATATATAATTGTGAAAAACTATCCATCAATAGTTGCCGGAAACCAATACGCACAATAGCATGGTCATCTGCAATAAGTATCCTTTTCATGATGTTGGTTTTTATTTTTGTACATAAGCATTTTTTAAATTGGCAGTGATAAAAATAGTGATTAAAGTAAGAAGGAATTACTATTGTCTCTAGGCTTGTAACTAAAATATATTATATATTAATTTCAAGAAAGAAATATGAATCCGTTATTATAAAACTATTATGTAAATACGGTAATGCATAAAATAAAGATTTATTGCGCAAATAGCAAAATTTAGATTAATTTATTTTCTAGCGCATACCTGGTAAGTTCGGCATTGGCCCTCATATGCATTTTTGATAGCAGTTTTGCCTTGTGTGTACTTATGGTAGTTTGGCTTACAGATAACATAGCTGCTATTTCAACAATTGATTTGCCTTCTGCAATTAATTTAAAAATGTGAAATTCTTTATCGCTTAAAATAGTGTGTAATGGCTTGCTTAGCGGCACATCAATTTGTTCAGCTAATTTTTCTGCCATGTAGGGTGATATATATTTTCTGCCTAGTAATATACGCTGTACGGCCTTTACCAATTCTTCATTGGCAGAATCTTTACTTAAATAACCGGCAGCCCCGGCCCTTAACACCCGCATGGCATATTGCTCTTCTGGATGTACCGAAAGTATTAACACGGGTAATTTTGGAAAACTTTCTTTCAGGTCGTGCAGCATATCCAGCCCGCCCCTGCCAGGCATAGAAATATCACTTATCACAATGTCCCATTCCTGTTGTATTGCTTTTTTAAAAACCCCTTCAGCATTTTTTACTTCTTCTATCAACGCATGAGGATATGCTTCCTTTAATATCTGCTTTAACCCCTTAAGTATAAGGTCATGGTCGTCTGCAATTAAAATACGCAACATAATAAATGGTATTAATTATAGGGGGATAGTTATTTTAATTGAAGTGCCTTTGCCAATAGTGCTATTTATTTCGCACTGCCCATCTAATATAAATGTACGCTCTTTAATGCCTACAAGGCCTAGCGTTTTATTATTTTTCTTTTTGGAAAGGTCCATGCCCAGCCCATCATCTTTAACTATTAATATTAGGCTGGTGCCATCTACTTGCAAGCTGGTAATAACCTGCGTTGCATTGGCGTGCCGAACAACATTTGTTAAAGCCTCCTGGTAAATCCTAAACAACGCTGTGGATGTTGCCAGTGGCAGTGCTGGCTCGGCAATGGGTGTAAAGTTTATTTTGATGCCGGCCCGTTTTTCCACTTCCTCGTTATGCCATTCCAGCGTGGCAATAAGGCCAAGGTCGTCTAGCATGCCGGGGCGCAGGTTTGCAGATATCCTGCGGACAGATTTTATAGCTTCATCTACCAGGCCAATAACACCAGCCGCTTTTTCTTGCAGCCCTTTATCCTGTACCACCAGTTTTTTCATAAGCCAGGATATTTCCATCTTAAGCCCGGTAAGCTGCTGCCCTAGCTCGTCGTGGATATCACGGGATATTTGCAGGCGCTCTTCTTCCCTTACATTTTGTAGCTGGGCATATAACCCATGCAACTGTTCGTTGAGGCTTTTAAGTTCCCTTTCATTTTTTTTCCTTTCAGTATTATCTGATGATATGCCTATAATACCCGATAAGTTTTGCTCTCCATCGTAAATGGATGAATAGGTTGCATATACAGGAAACAATATTTTATCTTTTCCCCATACTTCTAATTCGCCTTGCCAAAATTTGCCGTTGTTTAGTAATGCCGCTATTTCCATGGCGGCGGCGGCAGTTTGTTGCGCAGGTATTAGTTCAGCAGCATTTTTACCCATTGCTTCTTCTGCAGACCAGCCATAAATTTTTTCAGCTGCCTTGTTCCAATATTGTATAATGCCAGTTATATCGGTAGCCATTACTGCCTGCCCAATAGTATTTAGCAAGCCTGCCTTTAATTGATTATCTTTTTCTACCTTCCATTTTTCCTTTTCAATTTCTTTTTGTTTTAAGGCCGCATTAATGGCCACTGGCAGCCTGCTAAGCCTATCTTTTAAAAGATAATCATCGGCACCCAGCTTAATTATGTTAGCTGCATACTCTTCAGATACAAAACCTGTTACTAATATAAAAGGGATATGCAATAAATGACGCTGCACAATTTGTAATGCCTCCATTGCATTAAACTGTGGCAAAGAATTATCAGAGAGTATTACATGCGGCTTAAAATTATTTAATGCATCAATAAATTCTGCTTCATCCATGGCAAGGCGAAATTCGCATTGCAAGTTGCTGCGGTTTAATAAATGCTGTATAACAAGGGCATCTATATCGCTATCTTCCAGTATTAAAATTTTAAGGGCTGCTGACATAATATTTCGATATTGTTGATGCTTTTATATCACAAAACAGAAAGCACTTGCTTATTGCTTTTAAAAAAATTATAATAGTAGTTACAATGCCGTTAAGTTAAGGATCTATATGTTTGTCTTTACCTCACCCTAACCCTCTCCAAAGGAGAGGATAGGGCTTAACTTAACGGCATTGATAGTAGTTACCAGATTAAACAAAGCCGTGGACGATGCAAACATTCAAAATCTAAGGCCTCCATAAGGTAAATTACAATATTAAAGGCACCAGAGCTTAGCCTAAATAGGGTATTGATTACCGGCCATATAGGTTTCAATACTTTGCTTACAAGTTAATACTATTTAGTTTGGTGAATATTTTATTTTGATAGAAGTATGCAAGTAATACGCTGAACCTTGAACCCAAAATTTGCAGTAGCGTTATCCTGTAAGACTCAATGGCAGTTTTGTATTTTCAATAAAGGAGAAAAGGCTGTCGTACCCTTACCTTCGTTTTAGCGGCACAGACATTTTTAGCAGCTTGTTTTCTATCCAGGAGCCAACTGCAAAGCAGTTGAGCCTTAGTGTGGAAAGTGTAGGACTGGGCTGCTTTTGCAAGGTTAATTAAGTCTATTAAAAAATTTTATACCTTATTTAATGTGCCAAAGTAGAAATAAGATAGAGGCGGACTTAACGGATAATGTTAATAGTTCCTTTTAAAATTATATCCTTGCCATTTTCGCTTTTACCTTTTAAAGTCCAGAAATAAGTTCCATGAGGTTGTTGTATCCCTTTAAATGTTCCGTCCCACCCTTTCGAAAGTTCAGAGGTACTAAATATCAATTGACCCCACCTATTCCAGATATTAAAGGATTCTCTGGTTTTCATGTCGGAAGGATCGGCATAAAACACGTCATTTAAATTATCGCCATTAGGTGTAAAACTATTTGGAATATCTGAGTTTTTCTTTTGATATACCTGAATTAAAACATTATCAGAAGCGGTACATTTATTTGCATCCGTTACCAAAACTGTAAATTCCTGTTTGTATAGAATCGTAGCTGTTGGATTAGGAATATTAAAATTATCAAGAAATTCTCTACCCTGTGTCCAGGTATAAAAAAGTCCGCCGGTTGCATGTAATTTATAAGGAATGGATGGTGCTATTGTAACATCAATCCCTGCAAAAGCCACAGGCAGAGGGTGTATTATTTGTGTTAGTAAAATGGTGCCGATTGCACATTGGTTATCATTCGGTGTGAAAATATAGGTATCGGTTTTTGAATTGCTTACAATTGACGGGGTCCATTTTCCTTTTACCCCATTAATGAAAAAAGCTGATAAAGCAGGCGATGTACTTTGGCTGCAGATAGCAGGAAGGATAGCAAAATCTGGAATTATTTTTTCTTTTATTTTTTGAATTAATACTGTTGAAATGGCACACTGGTTTGCATCTGGAGTAAAAGTATAGGTGCCGGTTTGCGTATTACTAACAATTGCAGGCGACCAAGCTCCGCTGATTCCATTGGTAGAAGTTGTTGGTAAAACCGGTGCAGTACTTCCACTGCA
>JANXVN010000030.1 GCA_025351645.1 Ferruginibacter sp. | reverse complement strand
GGAGAAAATACCGCCATTAAAATACTAAAATCCCTTAATGTAGATCTTTATGAACTACGTAAAGAAATAGAAGTAGCCATAAAAGACAAAACAGGAAAAAACATTGCAAACATCAATTCCCTTCCACTTACCAAGCAGGCAGAAAAAGTGATCCGTATTACCGTTTTAGAAGCCAAGGCCCACAAAAGCGTAATGGTGGAAAGCGAACACCTGATGCTTTCTATTTTGAAGAATAAAGAAAATATTGCAACACAAATTTTAAATCAGTTTGATGTGGACTATGACATTTTTAAAAATGAGTTAGGGTTTGTTACCAGCACCCCGCCATCCGCTGAATTTAGCGATGAAAACGAAGAGGATTTTGATGAAGAAAGGAAGCAGTATAGCCAGCAACAAAAAGCACAACGTGGCGGCACTGCTAACCAGCCCAAAACCAAAACGCCGGTATTAGATAACTTTGGCCGCGACATTACCCGGCTTGCAGAAAGCGGTTCTCTTGACCCAATAGTTGGGCGCGAAACGGAAATTGAAAGGGTATCCCAAATATTAAGCCGCCGTAAAAAGAACAACCCTATTTTAATTGGTGAACCTGGAGTGGGTAAAACTGCTATCGTTGAAGGGCTTGCCTTACGCATAGTTCAAAGAAAAGTAAGCAGGGTTTTGTTTGATAAAAGAGTTGTAAGCCTTGACCTTGCAGCATTGGTAGCTGGTACAAAATACCGTGGCCAATTTGAAGAAAGGATGAAAGCCATTATGAACGAGCTGGAAAAAAACCGGGACGTTATTTTATTTATCGATGAGATACATACTATTGTTGGTGCAGGTGGAGCCAGTGGTTCATTAGATGCAAGCAACATTTTTAAGCCAGCTTTGGCAAGAGGCGAACTGCAATGTATCGGAGCATCTACGTTAGACGAATACCGCATGCACATTGAAAAAGATGGTGCTTTAGATCGTCGTTTTCAAAAGGTAATTGTTGAGCAGCCATCTGTTGATGAAACTATCGAAATACTTACCAACATCAAAAGCAAATACGAAGATTACCATAATGTTACCTACAGCGCACAGGCAATTGATGCTTGTGTTAAGTTGAGCGAACGCTACATGACAGACCGTTTATTGCCCGATAAGGCGATTGATGTTATGGATGAAGTTGGTGCAAGGAAACATATTAAAAATATCAACGTTCCGGAAGAAGTAATTGAACTGGAAAAGAAGATTGAGGATATTAAACTGGAGAAAAACAAGGTTGTAAAAAGCCAGCGTTTTGAAGAAGCAGCTTCTTTGCGGGATTCAGAAAAACGCTTGCAGGAAGAACTGGAAAAAGCCAAGAATAATTGGGAAGAAGAAAGCAAGCATAAACGTTTTCCGATAGAAGAAGAAGATATTGCTGAAGTTATCAGCATGATGACAGGCATACCCGTAAAAAGGATGGTACAGGCAGAAACTGAAAAATTACGCCGCATGGGTGATGATTTAAAGGGTGCCGTTGTTGGGCAGGAAGAAGGCATTTCTAAAGTAGTAAAAGCAATCCAGCGCAACCGTGTAGGCCTAAAGGATCCTAAAAAGCCTATTGGTACATTTATATTTTTAGGCCCAACTGGTGTAGGTAAAACAGAATTGGCCAGGTCGCTGGCAAGGTATATGTTCGATAATGATGATTCATTAATAAGGATCGACATGAGCGAATACATGGAAAAATTTAGTGTAAGCCGTTTAATTGGCGCACCTCCCGGATATGTTGGTTATGAAGAAGGAGGACAGTTAACTGAAAAAGTAAGGCGTAAACCATACAGTGTTATTTTATTGGATGAAATTGAAAAAGCACATCCAGATATTTATAATATTTTATTGCAGGTGCTGGATGATGGCCAATTAACGGATGGTTTAGGCCGTAAGATTGATTTCAAGAATACGCTAATCATCATGACTTCTAACATCGGCGCACGCCAGTTAAAAGATTTTGGGGAAGGTGTTGGTTTTGCCACTGCTGCAAGGGTTTTAAATGCAGATGAAAATAATAAATCTGTTATTGAAAAAGCGTTGAAGCGAACTTTTAGTCCTGAGTTTTTAAATAGGATTGATGACGTGGTTATATTTAATTCTTTATCAAGGGAAAATATTTTTGAGATAATCGATATCTTGATGAAGGGCGTAATGAAACGTTTGGTTAACCTTGGCTTTGCAATGGAACTTACAAAAGAAGCCAAAGATTTTATTGCAGATAAAGGATATGATGCTCAGTTTGGGGCAAGGCCTTTGCATAGGGCCATCCAAAAATACCTGGAAGATCCCTTAGCAGAAGAAATATTGAACATGGCAGTAAAAGAAGGCGATACATTGATTGCTGACCTTGATGAAGCAAAAGAAAGGATACTCTTTACGTTGAAGCCAGTTGTGCCAAATGTTGAAGAAAAATCAGAAGCGTAAACAATAAATTATAAATTTTAAAACCACCTTTTTTTGGTGGTTTTTTTTTGCTGTAGCTACAATTGCTTTATTTTTTCTATAAATATTTTCCACTAATCTTTTTGTTTTGAAGGTTGCCTTTTTTGACTGACTTTTGTAGCAATGGAAAAAATTGTTATCACAATAGATGGCTGGTCATCTTGTGGAAAAAGTACTTTGGCAAAGCAATTAGCAAAAGAGCTAGGTTATGTGTATATTGATAGTGGAGCCATGTACCGTTCTATTACGCTTTATTTTTTGCGCTACCACATAGATTGGACAAATAAAGCCGCAGTTGCAAAGGCATTAAAAAATATTGTGTTAGAATTTCACCACAACGAAAAAACTGGGGAGTCAGAAATTTTTTTAAATGGCGAAAATGTGGAGTACCTGATAAGGGATTTAGTGATTGCCGAAAAAGTTAGTGATATAGCCACTATTAAAGAAGTGCGTGGCTTTGCCGTAACTGAACAACAAAAAATGGGTAAAAAGAAAGGTATTGTTATGGATGGCCGGGATATAGGCACTACAGTTTTTCCGGATGCCGCTCTTAAAATTTTTATGACGGCCGATATTGCTGTACGTGTTGAAAGAAGGTTTAAAGAAATGTTTGAAAAAAATCCTAACATAACAATTGAAGAAGTAAAAAATAACCTCGAAATGCGAGACTATATAGATTCTAATAGAGAAGTTAGCCCGTTAAGAAAAGCCGCTGATGCTATTGTGCTCGATAATACCCATATAAGCATGGAGCAGCAATTAAAGTTTGCTTTAAATCTTTTAAATTATTAAATGTTATTAGTACTAATATTTAAATGGTATTAAGCCAAAGCTTTTCTTTTGCTTTGTAAAAGGTTAGGGGTGAGGTAAAGGCAAACATTTAAATCTTGAACCTAACTACATTGAATAATATTTACCTAAAGTACTTTTTCAAGTATAAATATTCTAAATAGACAATATAAATCCATTAAAAAAATAACTCTCATTTTAGGTTTATTTTTTATATTTTTTGTTTAATAAATACATAAGTAATTCACCCCTAACTATTTAATATTGTGTGCTTTAAATAAAAATGCTTAATATAGCATATTAGAAAGTTATTAATGTAATATTTATTTAATAACGGAAAATAATAAAGCGTAATTCAATAATTTTTATCTTGTATAATATGTTGAACTATTATTTTTATTGTTTATAGTTTTTATCCTACCCTCCAATTTATCCTAACTAAAAACTAATTGTAATTACAATGCACAAGAAACCACTATTATTATGCCTATGCATAAGCCTCTATGCTATAAGCAATGCCCAAGTAACTGAAATATATACTGACTACGGAGGTTTTTGGAAATCCACTTTATTTGCCGCTTCAACGATTAAGCCTGATAAAAGCCATAATGTATTAGCTTTTACACGTAACTCTATGATTTATTCTACTGGAGTAAATGATGCTGCATTAACTTCAAATAGTGTAACTGTTTTTACCCATACCGTTTTTAAAGCGCTTCCTATTACTTATCCAATTGGTGGAACTATTGCTGGTGGCAATTCTACTTATATTGCAACTGGTGCTTTAAACGATGGTGTAGCTAATGGTTATAGCAACCCGGTACCAAATTTAAGGATAGCAGATGTACTTACAGATGGCATAAACGGATTAGATATAGGCACTGGCATAACCGACCTGCCTATCTCGGCGGTATTAAAGTTAAATGTAAGTGTAATTAATCCCTTTACTATATTAGATACAATACCGTGCATCGTTTTCTCTCAAATTGCGAGTCCTGGCACAACATCCTATCAGGCACACTTTGAAAATGCTTCTGGTGCCTTAGTAGGAAATGTATATACAGTTGTTTGGGGTAGCGCTTTAGGTAATAATAATAGCGATTTGTATAATTTAAGTGCCACCACTACTGATTTATCAGTCATTACAAGTGGAAATACAATTAATCAAATTGGGGAAATTAGGTTAAACGCTTTACAATTTTCTGATTTTGGCATTAATATCACTAATGCAACATTGGTAAAAAAATTAATCATTGTGCCTGATGGTAGCAGTGACCCTGCTTTTATTGCGTATAATACGGCCTCCTTTACTTTTACAGCTCCAGTGGTAACCACACAACCAAAATCGCAATTTATTTGTACTGACCCAACGAAAACTGTTAATCTTTCGGTAGTGGCAACTGGCTCATCACTATCTTATCAATGGAGAAAAAATTCAGTAAACATCCCCAGCGCCACTTTATCTACTTATTCTATTAATCCTGCACTTGCTTCAGATTCAGGCAGGTATGATGTAATTATCGGGAATAGTCAGGACACCATAATTAGTGGGGTTGCATTTATAACCGCATTAGATAACGTAACTCCTACAAGCGCTGCTATACCCACTGGTAACACCATTGCCTTATCTGTCAATGCTTCTACTTCGGGTTATCAATGGCAAAAAAATGGTACAGATATATCTGGGGCAACTGCATCTTCCTATAATTTTAATCCACTATTAATTACCGATGGCGGATCTTTTACAGTGAATATTGCCAATGCAAATAATGCCGCTTGCCCCCTTTTAACAAGCACTGCGTCGTTAGATACTATTACCACAACCCTTTATTCTAAAGCAACAGGTACTATTGATATACCGGCTACATGGGGTGTATATGCAGATGGTGGAGGTATTTCTCCTGCAACATTTTTACGGCCAGAACATACCTTTAGCATGGCTAATCAAGCTACTGCAATAAGTGCTGGAGATTTAACTATGGCAGGTACTTTAGATATTGCTAATACTATCACTACAATTAGTGGAAATACTACATTAAATGTTGGGCGTTTAATAAGGTCTGGCACAGGAATGCTTGTTGGTACTGCCACTTCCAACCTAACTGTTGGCGGTGCAACCGATTTAAATTTTGATGCTACCGGACAAATACTTAAAAATTTAACCATTGCCAGCAACGGCACCGCTATATTAAATAGCCCTCTAAGCTTAACTGCCGGTAGCTCCCCTGGCATATTAACTGTAAATGCGGGAGGTACATTAAACACCGGAGGAAACCTTACATTAAAAAGCGATGCCAACGGAACAGCTTTTGTAGGTAATTCTGACGGTACAGTTTCTGGTGCCGTAACTATAGAAAGGTACATGCCCGCCCGCAGGGCGTGGAGGCTTATGGGAGCGCCTATTACCTCATCTGGTGCACCTACCATTAATGCCGCATGGCAGGAAGGTGCAACAACTTCCTCCAGTGACCCTAGCCCAGGTTTTGGTACGCATATTACTGGAGGCAGTACAGCTAATGGTTTTGACCAAAGCCCTACTAATAGTAAAAGCTTTAAATTTTATAATGACACTACTTGGGTCGGCGTTGCAAATACATCCGTAGTACCTGTTACACAATATCCTGCAGTTTTCCTTTTTGTACGTGGCAACCGATCTTATGATATTGTTAATGCAGCAAGTTCATTACCGCCCTCTGCAACAATATTAAGGGTTACGGGTAATATTAACCAGGGTACACAGGCACCGGTAAATGTAACAGCTACAGGATATACATTAGCAGTTAACCCTTATACGAGCCCTATAGATTTCGCCTTAGTACAAGCTGTAAGCCCTAATGTGTTGAACAGGTTTTTAATGTGGGACCCTCAAATAGGAGGTAATGTAGGTGTAGGTGGATATGTGCAGGTAGATTGGGATGATGTATCATCCACTTATACTAAAACACCTGGAACTGCAAATGTTACAAGCATAATCCAGGGAGGACAGGGATTTTTTCTGCAAAGTGATAACAGTACTACTTCAGGCAGCCTTATTATAAATGAAAGCCATAAAAATAGCACCACAAGCGTAGTGCCTTTTGGAAGGGTAGTTGGTAACCCCACTTTAAAAGTGGCAAGTGCACCAAATGCAAATATTGCTATAGACCTTAAGATTATAGAGGCAAATAATTCTGAATCTATTGCGGATGGCGTATTGGAGCACTACAATAGCCGCTACAACAATGGCTTAGATAATGGCGATTCATATAAATTTTCAAATAGCAATGAAAATATTTCCATCTTATCTAATAACGCATTATTATCCATTGAAAGGCGCCAGCCGCCATTGCCTGCAGATACCCTGCATTTAAAGTTTACCGGCCAGGTAAATAAAAATTATAGCCTTAATATATCTCTAACAAATTTTAATGGCACAGGCCTGCAGCCACAGTTATATGATACCTATCTTAATAACAGGACGTTGTTAAATACAGCCGACACCGTAAAATATCACTTTACTATAACGGCGGATACAGCTTCCAAAGCGACAGACAGGTTTGGGATAACCTTTAAAGGCCTGGCTGTTTTGCCGGTCAAGTTTTTTAATGTATCGGCGCATGCTGCCGATGGGTCTTCAATAGCCATCAACTGGAGTATTGGCAACGAATCCAGCAAAACTGTTTATGAAGTACAGTGGTCAGAAGAAGCGAATAACTTTACAACCATCAATACGCTGCAAAGTAAAAATACTGGTAGCACAACTGCTTATTTATATAACCATCTCAATGTAGTTAGCTTCAACAATTATTACAGGATAAAATCAACGGAGGCAAGCGGGCTGGTTACTTACTCCGAAATTGTAAATGTGTTGCTTAAAAAATCGAAAGCTATTTCAATATGGCCTAATCCTGTTACAGGCAATACCATAAAGCTAAGCTTGCAGGATATTGAAAAAGGCAAATACCAATACGCCATCATCAATAGCTTAGGCCAGGTAGTTGTAACGGGTTCTATAAACCATACTGCCAACCAATCTTTGCAAACCATCCGCTTAACTAAAAAGTTGGCCACAGGCAATTACGAATTTTCTATGTCTATGGGCACCGTAGATTTTAAAACCAAAATGATTGTTGCAAACCCGTAGGTAAAATTTATACTACTTTACTGTAACTTTTTAAAATGGATACTTTAACCGGTATCCGTTTTTATGTAGAAGGATAGTGCCGTAACTTTTATTAAGGCGTCATTTATTTTGTAGCATTTACCCTTTTTTTAGGGATGATGTAAACGTTTTATGTCATCAAAACCGCTGCAAATCAAATCGCAATCAACCCCATCATAAAATATTATCTTCACTCCTTTAAATAAAAATTGGCGACTATGAAATTGCAGGAATTGCTCAATAAAAGAAGTGAAGGCAAGTGTGAATTATGCAAGGCGGAAAATAACGTAACACTATATGAAGTACTTCCTCAACAAGGCAATAATGAAGATGATAGCATAATGATATGCGGTAGATGCAAGGCGCAGATAGATAGGCTGGAAGAGCCTGACAGCAAGCACTGGAGCTGCTTGTCAGAAACAATTTGGAGCGAAGTGCCGGGCATACAGGTTATTTCCTGGCGCATGCTTAACCGCTTTCGCAATGAAAGCTGGGCAACTGAGAACCTGGACATAATGTACCTGGATGATGAAAACCTTGCATGGGCAAAAGCTACCGGCGACCATGAAAACGATACCACTGTGCACTTGCATAAAGATAGTAATGGTACCATTTTGCAAACAGGCGATATTGTAATAATTACAAAATCTTTGGATGTAAAAGGATATACATTAAATGCTAAATTAGGTACGGTTGTAAAAAACATACGCCTGGTACCAGAAAATACAGAACAAATAGAAGGCAAGATAGAAGGGCAGGTTATTGTGATACTTACAAAATACGTACGCAAGCAAACAATTTAAGTTACTACAATGTGTGCTTAGGTTAGTAGTTACTGCAAATAATATTTATAAAGCCCCGATGCCTGGATGCTATAAAAGATACAATCAAAAATAATTGTTTGGTTATGTGATAAATACCATCGTTTAAATAAGTTACAGCACGCACCTCACAGGTACACCATTTAATAATTTCCCTAAACGTATTAATGCCGTTAAGTCAAGGCCTTTCCTTCTTTTTTGGAGAGGTTTAGGGTGAAATAAAGGCAAACATATAAATCCTTAACTTAACGGCATTGCTATAGGTATATTTATTGTAACAGGCATTGTTAAAAAAGCGGCTATTTTTTATTTTTATTAAGATGGCATATTACTTTCCACCTAAGTATGCAGTAATTTATTACCCTAAAAAGCAGCATTAAAAATTTATATTTAATACAATTTTATAATTATGCTACAAAATCAACTATCTACTTTAAAGCGTTTAAGAGGGGTTGCATTGCTTATTGCTTGTATGCCGGTATTGCATTTGATGGCGCAAAAAACAGATAATATTGGGCTTGCCTATAAAAGCAAAACCATGGCAGAGCGGTGGGAGCTAGGCAACCAAAATCATAAAGGCTTATTTTTAATAACGCCCTATCGGCCAGTATATGTTACTGCCGGCAGGTGGAGCAGCAGCCCTAATACAAAGCCAACCAGCGAGAACCCTTTTTACACATTACCATTTAGGGTAAACTATAATAATTACGAAGCCAAATTTCAATTAAGTTTTAAAACCAAAATTGCCCATAGCCTGTTTTGGGGCAATGGTGATATTTGGGTGGCCTATACCCAAAAAGCAAATTGGCAACTGTACAACGATAAGCTTTCCAGGCCTTTTAGGGAGTTGAATTATGAGCCGGAAGTATTTTTAAATTTTGCAACCAATTATAAATTATTGGGGCTAAAAGGGCGTATGCTCGGTATTATTTTTAACCACCAAAGCAATGGAAAAACATTGCCGCTTTCGCGAAGCTGGAACCGAGTAATAGTACAGGCAGGCTTTGAAAAAAATAATTGGCAATTAATGTTACGAGTATGGCATCGCTTAAAAGATGATGTAGATGAAAACCCAGCCATTGCTGATTACGTAGGCCGTAGCGAGGCTACCATAATTTTTAACGCAGGCAAATGCCAGTTTTCATCTGTACTAACCCATTCTTTAAAATTGAAAAATGGCGGCAGGGGAAGTGCGCAGCTAAATTGGGTGTTTCCTGTTATTAATAATTTAAGGGGGCAAATACAATTATCAGAAGGCTATGGAGAAACCATGATAGATTATAATCACCGGCAAACAACTATTGGGGTCAGTGTTTCTTTGGTAGAGTGGTAACTGCTAATTTTAAGGAGTAAAACAGCTTTACAACTTTTATGTTTACTAGCTGTTATAGTTATATCCTGCCACGTTATTGATCATTGTAAAATTTATCATTAGTATTTTTTTATGTAGAATTTTTACTACCTTTTTTTAGATATGTTACTATATAGGCTAAATTAAGTAAGTACTATTTTTGTTCGCAATTTATATGATGCCAAAACTATGAGCCAAAGCTTTTATAACCTACATGCCATCACTAACAGCGGTGGAGCTATCGCAGGGCGCCTCAAAAAAAACCTATCCAATTTTGCAGCACAGGGCCCAACAGTAAAAGGGTACCAAATAATTAAAGCTACCAATTGCATTTTATATACAGGATATAGTATAGCTTTTATGGTATACATGAAGCTTTAGAAGTTGCCCATAATGGAATTACGAAGCCTATGAGCCCATTCTAAAATGTAGCCTGTCATAAGAGCTCGTTTGCCGGAGGGTTAATAATGCCATTATTTTGAGTTTATAGGGTACAGCACGACAACTGCCAAAAATATTTTTTAAATTAATGCAACCCTTTTTCAAGTTTTTCCGTCTTGTACCGGAAAAATATTTCTTTACTTATAAAATATTATTCATGTTCGTGCAATCAAAAAGTTTTTTCAGCACAAGGGTAACTAAATTTGAGACCGCATTAAAATTTATTCAAAATTGGACTAATTTTCAGCCTTCGCTTCCGGAACTAAGCGTTGAGAAATTAAATATAATGGTCCAATCAATTGTAGCTGCTAAAAAAGAAGAAGAAAACCAATTGGCAGCCTGCGAAACTGCATTTGCTGGCAGACAACTATTGTTTATTAAAGGCAACAATTCAATTGATAAATTAGGCATTATTATTCAAAAAGAACTTACCGCACACAGTGGTAAAAATAATAATGTAACAAAATCAGTTGCTACCTTGGTAAAAAAAATGCGGCGGATTGATTTGTTAAAGCTACCTAAAGACCCTGGGCATTGGGATGAGCAGGAAACTGTAAAGCTAAGCCAGCAAGGCTATCAAAATAAGGTGCAAGTATTTGAAGAGATTATAAACGTGATAGCAAGTATTGATGGATATGCTTCTGGCAACCCGGATACAGTTACAAAAAATTTAGGGTATAAATTAAAGCAACTGCAAGATGCAAACTATAAAATTGCAAACCTTATTCAACTGCTGATAATGGCACGCAATAAAAAAGACCATATCCATGCAGAAATGTTTGAACGTATATCAAAATTAAAATCGGAAACAGAAAAGATGTATGGTGATCGCTCACCTGAATTTATATCTCTATTGTCATTAGGTTTATAAAGCTATACATCATTTACCTTTCGCATATTAATACACAAGGCTTCCATTTTAATTTAATTGAAGCCTTGTGTATTAAATTACTACCGTATATAATAACAGAAGGTTTGAAATATAGCCACAGCTGTCACCTGTTACCAGAGTAATTTTATTCAATAAAATTTTATTTTTTTGCAATTGGTTGCTTGTTATTGAGATTCCAAAAAGAGTATAGGATCACTATTGCCTGTTTGCATACATCAATCACATTTTTGCACAATTCAATCAATGGCTAATACCGAAAGCCTAAGGGTGGAAAAGAAGCCTGTTTCCTGAAAAAGTTACTAAAATGCGCTACTTCTTCAAACCCAAGGGAGTAAGCAATTTCAGAGATGTTCCAATCTATTTGTTTTAAAAGGATCTTGGCTTCCTGTATTACGCGGCTGCTAATTAAATCGGTGGTTGTTTTGCCTGTGTTTTCTTTTAAAACTTTATTAAGATGGTTTACATGTATAGATAACCGATCCGCATAATCTTTAGCGGTACGCAGGCTAAGTTTTTGGTGCAGAGAATCTTTAGGGAACTGCCGCTCTAACAATACGATAAATAATGAGGATTCTCTACTAGCTGCATTTTGTGTAGTATGTAGTGCCGTGGCGGGTTGCAGCTTTTGCCCGTAATGTATTAGCGCTAACACATAGTTACGCAGCAAATCGTATTTATAAGTATAATCGCTGTATAATTCTTTATATATCTTTTTAAAAATAGCATTAATTTCTTTAAATCCTTCCTCATCTAAATGAAATACCGGGTAGCCGCCTACTTTAAAAATAGGTAGTTCATCCAGCACTACGCCACTTTTGTTTTTTATCAAAAAGTCATCTGTAAAAATGCAAAAATAACCTGCCTGTTCATCATCCTGCGGCATCCAATGGTAGGGTATCTTAGGAGTTGCAAATAGTAAAGCATTTTTTTAATGTTGATTATTTTGTCGGCATATTCCGCTTTATTACTACCATTATTAATGCTGATTTTGTAGTAAGTACGCCGGTTGTAAGGCATCATAGGTTTTATTTTAAGCTTGGCTGCCAATTCATCTGTCTTAAAAATATTAAAATGCTTAATCTCTTTTGCTAATGCCTTCTGGTATAAGCGTAGCAGTATCTTTATACAATTCATCTAGTGAGTACTTACCCATACATTGGTTATTGGCAACATTGAAATGTAGGTAATTTAATGGGAGGAGCTGGATTATTTACTTTCTTTTGCAGACAATAAAAACAGCCCCTCTAAAGTGCAGAGAAGCTGTTGCTCATCTTTAATTTGAGAAGCTTTAATTATTTCGAAAAGCAAGTATTTTTTTAACTCAATAAATGCTTACAAATGCAGGTTCACTAACTATATTCTTCTTCATCAATTCTTCATAAACACCATCCCAAAGCTCAATACGTTTTTGTAATGCTTTAATAGTTGCCTGCTCAGCTTCTTTCCAGTATAGTTCGTTGTCGCCGCACAGGTTAGCGGTCATCTGTAAGGCAAGGTGGCTATGATGATCGCCATCAACTTCAATGTGGCGGTCTAAATAGTATTTAAAAATCGATACTTCCGTTGGGAAATTTGCATAGAGGTCATTAATAATTGAAATGAACATGCCTGGTATTAGGTCTTCACGCCCAAAAGTAAAGATGGCAGATTGTAAATAATCTTTGTTGCTATTAATAATGGTAAAGGTAAAATCTACAAAATCCTGAGCCGCTTGCGGTGTTGCGGAAAAGTGAAAGGCTTGTTTAAAATCGCCTGTTTTTTTTACGGTGGCAATAAATTTTTCAATTTGGCTAGTATCAGCCCCACATTGCAGCATTGCATCAAGGTAAAGTTCAAAATGGCTTTTAAAATCGCCGTTTAAATCCACATCAGCTTCCTCGCCGGCCACAATTTCGTTTATCAATTGGCGTGTTGCCGCTGAACCTTTAGGGAACCAAGGTACAGATGTGCACGTTAAATTATTCTGTAATGTTTTTAAGAGCGACATAAAATCCCACACGGCAAAAACATGGTATTGCATAAACACCTTTAAATCATCTACATTTTTTATGATGGAGTATACTTTGTGATTGATGATTTTCTGGCGTAATGGTTCGATATTCTTTTTTATTTTTTCTAAATGTACATTCATCTAACACTAATTTTTTATGAAAGGCCAAAAGTAGTTGCGTGTGTATTGCCATCCAAAAAGATATTTGTATTTAATCGTAATTAGTGTATCTATATTAAACAAAAAAGGCTGCAGCCTTACAAAAAGGCCGCATTGTTTTATCAATGCGGCTTTTGCCAAATATATGTTTTAACAGTGTTGCTTATTGAACGCCGTCAGTAGCATTTTGTTCGCCTTTATTACTTTTGCGTTTAAATAACGAAGCATCAATCTTTCCAAAACGATAGCTTACATTTAGCTTAATCATTTGCGGGTCACGCAGGCGGTTGTAGGTTTGGGTAAAGTATTCGCTACTGCTATACTGGTTACTTACACGAGTGCGAAAAATATCGCTCACACTCAATGTTACCGCAGCCGCATTGTTTTTAAGGAAGCTTTTCTTAAACGCTACATCCATGCCCCACGATTGTTTGATATACCCCTGGGAAGCACTCTGGCTTTGTTGCATTTGTGGCGGCCCACCCATGCCAGTGTTAGTATTTACAGGCAGGTTGGTTTTTGATTGATAGGTAGTAGTAAACTGTATGGCAAAGTTTTTAGGCAGCTTAAAGTTACTGTTGAACTTGCCAAACCAGCTCCACAAAGCAGGCTGCGAAACCTTGGTAATAGTATCCGATGTATTTACTTTAGAATTATAAATATTGATATTGGTACTAATGTCCCACCATTTGGTAAGGTAATTCTGCGCTGTAATTTCTGTACCGGCGGCATAGCTTGAGTTAGCATTGATGTACGTGTTGATCAGTTCATCCTGGCCAGATATAGGATCCGCCTCTTTTGTAAGGTAACGGGTTATTAAATTGGTGGTGTGCTTGTAGTAAACCGAGCCCAGGATAGTGTTGTTGCCGGCATATGTTTTTAAGTACGATAACTCCAGCGACTGTGTAAACTCCGGCACCAGGTTAGGGTTGCCTTTGGTGATGTTGAGCTTATCGGTATAATCGGTAAAAGGTATTAGTTGAAAAAAGTTAGGCCTGTTTATACGGCGGCTATAACTCAACTGCACTTCTTGCTTATTGCCTAATTTTTGGCTAACAAAAACTGACGGGAAGAAACTTATAGGATAACTGTTTTTAAACTTTTCTCCGGTGTTGGTCAATATGCCTGTATAGTTGCTGCGTTCTGCACGTACGCCTACTTTATAACTAAAATCTTTTATGCTGCTGCTTAAAGTTGCATAAGCAGCAAATACGTTATCTGTATTTTTATAATTGCTGGTAGCAGATGGTATTATTTGATAATCGCCATTGTTGAAAAAGTAGTTATCGCTTGTATTTACTCTTTTACGGATAGCCGCACGTACACCTGTTTCCAGCTTGGTAAGCTTGCTTAATGGTTTTACATAATCCGATTGGAAAGTATAGTTTTTATCTGAGCCGCTACCAATTACCTTTTGCAGTCCGGTACTGCTTATCGTTGTATTATCTATGCCAAAATAATTGGTTGTATATACAGAATTATTATTGTTTTTACCACCAAAATAATTAGCATCAAAGGTGAGTTCTTCGCCTTCTTTAGCAAACAAATGCTTAAAGCCAAAAACCAGCCCTTGCCCGTTAAATATCCGGTGCCCAGTTGTATTTCTGGTGCTAAAGCTGCTGGTCTTTCCATTATTAAATAGGCTGTCGGTTGTAATGCCAATACTTTCGTGAGGGTCAAACTGGCCATGTACTTTTATACCGGTAAGCGATAGGGTAGTACGGTTGGTAACAAAATAATCTACCCCAAGCTTGGCAAACAAAAAGCCACCTGTTGTACGGTTTTGGTTGCTTTGCAAAATAGAAGTTTGCGGTACATCCAATAAATTTAACCGGTCTGTAGTACCCGTTGTACGGCTTTTATTTTGGTTGCCCATTACGGCTGCGCTAAAGTTTAATTTATTTTGACGGAAGCTAAAATCTGCACCGCCATTAAGCGCACCAAGTTTATTAACACCGGCCCTTACGTTGCCATTGTAGCCACTCTTTTTATTTTTCTTTAACACAATGTTCAGTATGCCAGCCCCACCGCCAGATGCATCGTATTTGGCAGATGGGTTGGTAATTACTTCCACGCTTTCAATTGCGTCGGCGGGTATCTGGTCTAGCGTAAGTGTTGTAGGGCGGCCATCTACCAATAGTTGTGGTGCGCTGTTTCGTAAGGTAACATTGCCATCAATATCCACATTAACAGAAGGTACGTTGCGCATCACATCCAGCCCGGTACCACCGGTACTCATAATGTTCTTTTCTACATTAAATATTTTTTTATCTGCAGTAAGCCGTATGCTTGGCGTAGGGGCGCTCACTACTACGCCCTGTAATTGTTTTGCATCGGTTACTAATTTTATGTTGCCTAAGTCTTTATCGAAAGAAGGCATTGCGCCGGGCGCAGGTGCTGGTGCACCTGAAGTAATTTTAGGCATAAAAGATACTGGTTGTTCAAAGGCTTTAAAGCCACTACTGCTTATTTTTAGTATTAGGTTAGCCCTTATCGGCAGTTCTTCAAAACTAAAATCGCCATTGCCTTTAGTAATCATTCCTTTTACCAATATTTCTTTTACTTTTTTAGTGGCAGAGTCTATCTTTTTCTGCATCAGCATTACAGAAGCATCGCTTACAGGCTTGCCATCAGCATCCAGAAGCTTTCCATAAATATGGCCCATACTAGATTGTGCCATGCCGCCGCCTGGCATGCCGCCGGGCATTTGTGCATATAAATTAGCTGTAGCAATAATTACAGTAAGAAGTAGAATAAATTTTTTCATTTGTTGTTGTTTTGTGGTGCGAAAATAACCCTGTGGTATTTGCTGGCTGATAGAAATGAGATAAGAAAGGAAAATGTTGCGACGAAACCGGAGAAGGGTTTTTGCCGGAAAGGCGGAAAGAAGAATTTTGGCTCTTATTGTTGGGGTAATTGTCAGGAGGTAGAAGTTTTAAATTTTTTAAACGTCTTGCCACTGACCGGCAAACGTTAATTACAACTTACCAGTCAACGCAGCGATATTATCCTTGTAATTATCGCTCACAGGTAGTTCCAGCGTATTGATGAAAATGCTGGATTTACGGGTAGCCGTTATAAACGCTATTGAAACAATGTAAGATTTATGTATGCGGATGAAGGCATTGGCAGGCAACTGCTCTTCAATAGTTTTCATCGGCATGCGGGTAATGATAGGCTTCTGCGAACTTTTTAAATGAATTTTGATATAGTCTTTCAATCCCTCAATGTAAATGATATCTGCGGTAATTACTTTTATAAGGCTATAATCTACATTAACAAAAAAATAGCCAGCATCGTTGGCAGTAGCTTTGGGCTGTAGCCTTAAATCAAAAAATTCTTTCGCCTTGTTGCAGGCCTTTACAAAACGGTCGAGCGATACAGGTTTTACCAGGTAATCGGTAACATCTAAATCGAACCCCTGCAAAGCATATTTTTCATATGCAGTTATTAAGATGATCATTGGCTTAACCGTCATGCTTTGTATAAATTGCAGCCCGGTAAGCCCCGGCATCTGTATATCTAAAAAAATAAGGCCGATGGGTTGTTGCTGCATTACCATCATGGCTTCCATGGCATTTTCACAGGCTGCAACTAGCTGCAGGTAAGGTACTTTGCTTATATTGTCTACCAGTAATTCCAATGCTAAAGGTTCATCATCTATGGCTATGCATCGTATCATACAGCAATGTTTATTTTTAGCGATACTACAAATTGCCCATCGTTTTTAGTGATAGTTAGCTCGTGGTGGTGGGGGTATAATAAATTCAATCTTCTTTGTACATTTATCAGCCCAATGCCACTTGCCTTATCCTTTATCTCACTTGAATCGGGATTATATTTATTGCTCACCGTAAAATACAAAGTATTATTAGCAGCTTTTAAATTAATATCTATCTGTGCACAATCTATCATGCCGGTGCCATGCTTAAAGGCGTTTTCTACAAAGGGTATCAGCAGCATTGGCTCAATGTCGTACAGCTTATCTGCAGGGTGCATGGTTACATTGATAACAACTTTTTTACTAAAGCGTTGCCTTTGCAAGTCAATATAACTCTGCAGGTATTCCGTCTCTTTTTCAAGAGAAACTTTTTCTTCATCAGTTTCATATAACATGTAGCGCATTAGCGACGAAAGCTTTATCAGCGAAGGTTCCAGCAAGTCTGACTGCTTGCGTGCAAGTGCTACCATGTTGTTAAGCACGTTAAACATAAAATGAGGGCTTACCTGGCTACGCAGCAATGATAATTCTGTTTTTAAATTTTCATTTTCTTTTTCTTTCGCAAGATTGTCTGCAATTATTTTATCCCTTATTGTTTTATAAGCGATGCTGCAGGCTAGTATAAAAACAACAATAAAAAAGCAGAAAAATACGTGCCTTCTGAAAGAAAAACTTTCATTGACAGTTTTTAAGTTTATGGCCAACAACCAACTGGCAACAACAAAAAGAGTAAAAGAAATTAGGATGGACAATGTATAAAAAAAATATTTTTTTTTATACAAAAAACGAGGTACCAGCACTAAGGCATTGAGGTAAAAAAAACCAATGAGCATTAAATCATTAATGCGCGAAACAATAAAAGTAACGGTTGGGTTGCCGGGCTCAAGGTGCTGTTGCTCATTTGTATTAGCAGGTGGCTTTAATAAATAGGGTAAAGAAAATAATAGTACCCACGCCGCTAAATGCAGCAATACAGCAATCCATTTTTTTGCATACCAAGCCTTTTTCATTACGGCAAATTAACAATAGAATTTGTATTAATAGATGTTTAAGCAAATGTTGCGACGAACTAGTATTATTTAGCTATCAAATTATTGAGAAAAGATAATTCGATACATACAATAAGCTGTAAAGCTTGGTTCTTTAAAAAAAAACGTACCTAGTTTAGTTTACTACTTTTTAAGAATTAAAATTTTGTTGGCCAATAATACATTTTTTAAGCCAATAATATAATTTAAGTAAATAGTTAATATATAAAAAAAATTTGAGTTTTCAATATTAATTTTACATTACCAATTAGGGTTGTTAAAAACTGGTTGATGAATGTTTGCTTTTGTTGCCAATTGTACTATAGCTTTGCAAAAAAAACAACATGGTACAAAACGAAGAATACCAATTCAACGCGGAATATTACAACCAGGGTAAGTTTAAAGATGTTGTTACAAAAAAGAAGATCAATATGCATCTGTCTGACATCAACGATAAAATAACAGAGGATGATATTAAGAACGTAAAGACGGATATTGGCATTACCGCGTCGTTAGCAAAACTGCTTAAAGCTGGCATTAGCAAGCTGCAGACAAAGGATATTAATCCTCAAAATTACCTTCAGGGAGAAATGTAATTATTTACCATAGCGCAAAGAAACGCCTCTATTTTTTTAGAAAAGATAAAAAATAATAGAGGCGTTTTTTATTACTGGCTACAATGGCCAAGTGCGTACCATATAACAATAAATACCAGTACGGTACTAAGGCAGCCACCACCTAATTTTTTGGCGCCATAGCCGGCAATAATAGCTTTGAAAAAATTATTCATGTTAAAGTATTTTATAAATACGCTATAAATATTATGCCATTGTTTTAAATGCCAATTTTTAATAGTACACAGCCATGCTGTGCAATATTTTACGCACTATTAATTAATTAGGTAGTTTTTATAGGTATTACTAATACCGGCACTTTACTTAAATGCAATACTTTTTCTGCCACGTTTTCCATTAAGAATTTATCTAGCCCACGACGGCTATGAGATCCCATGATGATAATATCTGCATGTTGGCTTTCCGCAGCATCCACAATACTTTCAGCAAAAGAACCTTCTGTAATTAAAGTATGTATGCTTTCATTACCTAAATGCGCCTTCGATTTATCTAAAAAATCCTGCGATTGTTTGTGGATATCATTTTTAATTTCTGTACTCATGCCCACATCAAAAGTGTCTATAAAACCGCTAAAACCCATGATGGGCGAGTATTCCATCGAAGAATAATAAGCAGGCTCCGCAACAACGTGCAGTAATACCACTTCTGCACTAAGCGCTGTAGCAATGCTGTAACCTGTTTCTGCTATCATTTCTGCAGAGGGGTCATAATCTATTGCAATTAATACTTTTTTCATTATTGTAAGTTTTTGTAAATGTATAATTTAATAAGAATGTCCATTATTTATAGTCATCATTTATTTCCACCCAGTAGCCATCAGGATCCTGAAAATAAATTTGCTGCACACCGTCTACCCTTTTAGTAACGCTAGTTTTTGCCCCCACCCAATTTTCATATGGTATATGTGCAGCTACAAGCCTGCCAATAAATTCATCTACTGACGGCACGCTAAAGCATAAGTGCGAATTTTTATCATGGATGCTGTCTTTTGCAGCATGCCCAATAAGGTGCAGCTTACTAACATCGCTAACTTTTAGCCAGGTATGGTTGCCATCGTGAAACGGCTCTGGTACAGTATCCAGCTGTACTACCTGCTCGTAAAATAACGAACTTTTTTGCAGGTTACTAACGTGCAATGCAATGTGGTTCAGTAGCGTAGGTTTTTTAGGCAGCAAGGCTTTAATATTGAACCCACAAATAATAATTGCTGCTGGCAGGCAATACAGTAATATTTTTTTCATGGTACAAGATAATAAAAGAACGTTGATATAAAGCGTGCTGAAAATGATTAATTGATAAGCAAGCCCGATAACAAATAATTTACAAAGTCTGGTTTAAACAACGCGGATAAAAATATAGTCATATTCCAAAATGTAGTTTTATGAAAAGTAAATATGTGTTGCCGTTTTGTGTGATGGCTATATTGTTTAGCACCGCTGCGCAAAGCCAGGTGTACATTTATCCAAACCAGCCCCGGTATTCCCGTCCTCGTCCGCAAAGGATTTACCGACAGCCGCAACAGCAGGCAACCGAGTTTAAGCCTTCAGCAGAGTTATCGTTAGGCTACGGCTTTCCTAATTTGGATAAAGGCAACATGCCCGAATATAATGAAGCTTACCGTACTAAAGCCATGCAGCTAGGGCCATTTGCAGGCTCGCTTAATTATAAGTTTAGCCCTAAAACAAGCATTGGTATATTAGTTACGCATGGTACAGTAAATG
>JANXVN010000275.1 GCA_025351645.1 Ferruginibacter sp. | reverse complement strand
ATGAAAACGTAATTTCTCTGCAGGGATTCCAATACTTTCATGCCACCTCTTTCTTTCATCTTTCCAGTAATCAAACCATTTTATTTGCGTCCCGAAACCGCACAGGGAATTTTTGTAAACTTTTTAAATGTGCAAAAAAGCGGTCGTATGAAAATACCGTTTGGTATTGCACAAACCGGTAAGGCTTTTAGAAATGAAATTGTTGCCCGCCAGTTTATTTTTAGAATGCGGGAATTTGAACAAATGGAAATGCAGTTTTTTGTGCGCCCGGGTTCGCAAAAACAATGGTACGACTACTGGAAAGATGAAAGAAAAAAATGGCATGAAAGCATTGGTATTCCTGCAGAAAAACTGAGGTTTCACGACCACATAAAACTGGCGCATTATGCAGACATGGCGCTTGATATTGAATTTGAATTTCCGTTTGGCTGGAAAGAACTGGAAGGCATACACAGCCGTACAGATTTTGATCTTACACAACATGCAACCTTCAGCAAAAAGAAAATACAGTATTTTGATAATGATTTAAACGAAGAAGGAAAACCTTTTGGAAACTACACCCCTTATGTGGTTGAAACATCAGTTGGCCTTGACCGTTTATTTTTAACGGTGATGAGTTTGGCTTACCAAAATGAAAAATGGACAAAAGAAGATGGCACCGAAGATGGCCGTGTAGTTTTAAAAATACCTGCTAAACTTGCACCGGTAAAACTGGCAATTTTACCTTTGCTTAAAAAAGATGGGTTGCCCGAAATTGCAAAAGAATTAATGAACGCATGCAAGCAAAGCTTTCATTGTTTTTATGAAGAAAAAGATGCAATAGGAAAACGTTATCGTCGCATGGATGCAATAGGAACGCCATTCTGCGTAACAATAGATCACCAGACTAAAGAGGATAACACCGTAACTATTCGTTACAGAGATGATATGCGGCAGGAAAGAATTGCACTAAGCGAAGTGAAGGAATTGGTGGAGAAGTTGGTGAGATAAAAATAGAAAACAGGCTATCAAAAAAATGATAGCCTGTTTTCTATTATACATTTAACTAGTAAGTGGCAAAAGTTGATATTGATTTTACTCCTTTAAAACTACCGTTGTAAACTGAAGTATAACTTCTAGAAGGTACTAAACTTGTTACAAGCTGTTTTACAATTAAAGGCGAAGTAGTGCCTGTTGCATACACATATAAAGTATCAGTCAATCCTGATGGATACGGAATAAAATCAGTTACGCTATTAGTGGCAATGTTACTAAACACCGGCGTACTGGAAGTAAAAACAGGAGAACCACCTAAAAATACCGGAGTGCCTGATATTTTTCTAAATGAATAAATATCTACGTTGGGCAATGCTGAAGTATTATAAACAAAATTTGCAAATCGCAATCTTGCTGAGGTGTCTGTAGGGATAACGATATTATTTAAAACGGTGATTTGCTTAATATTGGTAGTAGTATCGTAAGTAAAGGTTGTGTAACTTTTACCTGCTTCAAAATTTTGACTGAAGCTGATTGGAATTTGCGTGTTTACCGTAGCCGTGTCTTTAACTGAAATAGATCTATTGCCGGGGGTTAACTTTATTCCGTAAGTTGAAGCAGGAAAAATTCCACCTAACGCCAATGCTGCACCGGAGACCTGCACACCATCAACATAAACATAATTACGTACTGCTTTCACTGTAGCACTAAAAATTTGAAGCGTTGCAGATTTATTTAATTCTGTTTCTAAACCTGCTACCTGCGGAATTTCTCGTTTACAGGAAATGAAGAACAATGTAAAAAAACTTAGAATATATATTTGTGATGTTGAAAATTTCATATTTATATTTTTAAAAAATTAAGGCATTGAGAACCAGCATTGATAAGTAATATAGTCTGGTTTTACAGCACCAATTCTTGTTAGCTCAGGTATATTGTATAAATATTCAGAATTAAATCTCGGTCTACATCTATAAACCAGGTTCCCGTTATTAGTAGTTACGAGATAATTAATTGGTGATGTAGGCGGTGTAATAAAGTCTGCATACACTTTGTTTCCGGTAGCAGGATCAATATCTACGTAATGGTATTTACGCATATCTGTCCAGGTTTGATGAACACCCCAACCATATAGCGCTATGTATTTTTGAAGCATTATTCTTGTTAACGTAAGCCCTGCTGATGTGGTTGGAACTATTGCCGGATTTGCAAGATATGCCGCTTTACTGGCGGGTGTAATTACACGTGCACTGGGTATTTTAAAAGAAAAAGTCGTGGTAAGCATATCAAAATTCAAACTGATAGCGTTGGTATATGCAGCCAGCGCAGTTGCCTTATCTCCTTTACTATATGCTGCTTCTGCAATAATAAACTTCATTTCAGAAGCGGTCATAAGAGGCCATGGGCCACGATTTCCATAAACATATTTGGCACTGTCGTCTGTGCCGGTGGTTGCAATCTGTATTGGATTTCTCCAAAAGTTTTTAGGATAATTAGCAGTAGGTGTTGTTCCATTTAAATATTCTGTAACGCCAAGCCAGGGAGTTACACCTTTAAATGTACCGAGAGAATTTTCACTAAGCATATACCAGGTTCTTGGATCATTAACTCCTGTAAATGCACCGGTATTTAAACCCGACATTAAATTTGCAATATAACCTCCTTGTCTTATAGTTCCGATGTTGGAACGGGTAGGACCAAAATAACTATTAAAGCCGTTGCTTGAATTAAGGCCGGAAAAAGTTGCTAAAATATTTTCGCTGTTGTTGCTTAAAGATAGGCTGGCATATTTTATTGCAGAATCTGCATAATTATTTGTTGTGAATATTCCTTTGCTGCTTAAGTTTATGTAAGAACGAGCAAGAATACCGTAAACAAATTTTTTCCATTTATTGAGATCTCCGCCATTTAGGTAAGCATCGCTTTGAGCAAGATTTGCAGGACTTAAATTTCCATCAGTTCTGTTTAAATTATTTAAAGCTTTAAAACAAGCCGCTCTGCAACTGTCGTAAAACTCCGGTTGGGTATCATATTTAAATTGGGCTTGGTTTTTATTAAAAGCTTCTTTTAATATAGCATCTCCATATTGGTTGGTTAACTCTAACCAATCCCATGCTCTAACTGCATACCCAATACCAACATAATCCCATTTTTGCTGTTCGGTTCCCCATTGTATAATTCTGTTTACATTTTGACCATGACCATAATAAACAGCTGCCCATATTCCGCCGGTGTTATCGCTTCCTATTGTTCCTCCCATAGAGCCGTAATTTTCTCCAGTGGCAGTTGAACCCCAATATTGAATGTATCTACCGAGTAATACATCATCTATTTGCAAACCATAATTTGCACCTACTCCTTTAAGTTTAAGTTTTGGACTTAGAGCAAGTTT
>JANXVN010000018.1 GCA_025351645.1 Ferruginibacter sp. | reverse complement strand
TCGGTAGTTGACCCGGAAGGCGAGCACAATGAACGGGCCTGGAGCAAATGGTTTGTTGATTTTTATAAATGGATAATGGCAGATGGGTTTAATACTATCATAGAAAAAGATAAGTAATTGTTTTGCATAAACCATAATAATGCAAGGATAAAAGCCCCCTGAAAAACAAGGTATCCACCGCGGCGTACGAACGTCTATTGAGCTTACATAATTGCTATATTATAAGCGCTGTCAATAAATTTAATTGTAATCAAAAATTTAATTAAATGTACCCATTTAATTAAATTTAAAATATGGGAAAAGGCCAGCCGTAAACAAAAAAACCTAAACAAGAAATAGTAATTAAATTATGTAACTAACGCCCTGCAAAGCCAGGTCGGTATTTGCAAACACTTCCTTTGCTTCAATTAAAAATTCATCCAGCTCTTCGTATTTAGAAGAGAAATGCCCAATCAGTAATCTTTTTACGTTGCCCTTTTTTGCAATAGTGGCGGCTTGCTCTGTAGTACTGTGAAAACGCTCTGCAGCCCTTTGGTGCAGTGCCTTTAGGTAAGTAGTTTCGTGGTAAAGCATGTCTACCGATTTTATTTTTTCTATCAGGCTTTCATCAAAAATGGTATCTGCGCAATAGGCATAAGTTTTTGGTTTTACGCCATCTATAGTTACTTCTTTATTGGGTATGATGGTGCCTTTTTTGGTTACATAATCTTCTCCTTTTTGCAGTTGCTCGTAAAAACTTTTAGGTATTTCGTAAGCCTTTGCACGGTTGCCATCTATCCTTCTCGGATTCTTCTTTTCAGTAAATAAAAAACCCCAGCATTCAATACGGTGCTGCACTTTAAAGGCTTTTACCGTAATTTTTTTATCATCCACAATAATGCCTTCGGTAGTAATAGGCTCAAAAAATAATTTATACGATAGTTCAATTGCAGCAACCTGTAATTGAAGGCTGATAATCTGTTCCAACGCAACGGGTGCATGCAAATACAAATCTTGTGTGCGGTTAAGTAAGCTCATGCTGGTAAGCAAGCCTATCAACCCAAAATAATGGTCGCCATGCAAGTGAGAAATAAAAATATGATTGATCCTGCTGCGGCGAATTTTATATTTGCTCATCTGCAACTGTGTGCCTTCGCCACAATCAATCAAATACGCTTCTTCCAACGATTGGAGTATCTGCGCTGTAGGGTTCCTATCCCATGCGGGGATAGCGGAATTATTGCCAAGTATAGTTAGTGCCAGCATTTTAAAGGATTAAATTTATTGCGGTATCATCTTATTAAATAGTAGACAGATTAACGGCTAATTTTGTTGCTTTTAATAGCAAATGAAATAATATTGTTAGGGTCACGCTACTCTTCATCATCAAACAATTCCCGCTCAATCTGTTCCATTTGAACAATATCCCAGGCTTCGCTTTCTGTAGGGGTAACATTCATTACTTCCAAAAATTCAATCTTATCCAGCATAGCCTCTACACCAGGCTGCAGGCAGCAAATTACAAAAGAAGCATCGTGTTCGTAAAAGTTTTGTTGAAGGTTAGCAATGTTTTCGCCTGCAATTTCATCTACTTGGTGTACTGCGTCCATGTTTAAAACAATATGCGGTATGTCTTTTTGTTGATAAGGAAGCAACATTTTAGTAAGTTCATCTGTCATAATAGCAGAAAGGTTTGCTTCAATCGGCGTAATAACCGTAAATTTTTCTTTGGTATCTATTTTGACATTCATTAAATAAGTTTCAGGTTTTAAACGTTATGTTGTTTGTAAAGTAAAGTAAAATTTTGATTGAATATTTTGTGATACTATAAGAAATCTTTTTTTAAAAGCTTACGTATATTTAACTTGTTAGGGTTATAGATATAAACATATTTGCCCTGCGAAAATAGTGTTTTCTTAATTTTTCAACATATCAACATTTCGGCTTTGGAGCCAACCAATTTTAAAAAATAATCGTTATTATTGTACAAGCTAAATTCAATAGAATGGATAACAATTTTTCAGCACAAGTAAAAGAAATCATTTCTTATAGCAGGGAAGAAGCACTGCGCCTGGGGAATGATTTTATTGGTACAGAACATTTGGTTTTAGGGCTAATAAGAGACGGAGAAAATACCGCCATTAAAATACTAAAATCCCTTAATGTAGATCTTTATGAACTACGTAAAGAAATAGAAGTAGCCATAAA
>JANXVN010000178.1 GCA_025351645.1 Ferruginibacter sp. | reverse complement strand
CATCACATAAACCCTTACGAATGGCTTAAAGATGTATTGGAACGAATGCATCTGTATACTTCATCCAACCTTCATGAACTGCTACCGCAAAATTGGGCGAAAATTAAAAAGGAAGAGATGGGTTAGATGATGGCTTACGTTACAACTAATTAAATCCGTTACCGGCCCGTAAAACTAATTGTAAAACTCAATGCAATTCCTCAAAAGTTTATAGCAATCAATTACTTTAAATTGAGGCAATAAAAGTTTAATCAAGGCGAAATTTACCAGTAAATACGCATCCTGATAAATAAGTTCCAAAAAGAAATTGTTAACAGATTTTAAATACGTTTCAATTTTTAGATACTGTGATAAAAGGTGCCTAAAAAATAAATGTACAAATTTGCGACGTCCGCCCGGCTGCCATTTGGACGGGCCTATGAAGCTCCACATAGCTATGTATTGGCTGGGGCTACACTGTATTAATGGATAATTTTTTACTTGATAATGGATAATTACGTAGCGTATACAATTAGCCGAATTGTTAACCGAATTTAAATTGGTGCAAAGAAAATGATTACTTTTTAAAAATGAACGCCGCACCCGCAAAAGCAGATGGAATTTAACTTTGCTACACTTAACTTTACAACCTACGGTATAATATTTTACAGTAACACCATTAACCTTTAGCAGCCATGCAGATAGAAAAGTCAAAGAATATTATTAATTCGATGGATCCCTTCCATAGGGTAAGCATTAGCCTGGTACTTACAGTGGCAGCTTATTTTTTTGTACGCAAATTGTCATACAATAATTTAATGATAGGCACTATGTTGTGGGATGTATTTACGTTTAGCTACGTGATACTTAGCTGGGTAGTTTTTTTAACCAGTTCCGTACATCAGATGAAAGAAAATGCTGCTAAAGAAGATGGTGGCAGGTTCTTTGTTTTTTTAGTGATCGTTATTTCATCTTTTGCCAGTATGATAACAGTTACAATGCTGATAGTATCAAAAGATACCGCCAATATTGATAAAAATATTTATTTGCCCGTTATAGTTTCAGGCATTTTATTGTCGTGGATAATGGTGCACTCTACATTTGTATTTCATTATGCCCGTTTATATTATGATACGGATGATGAAAGTGGCAAAATAAAAGGCGGGCTTGATTTTCCTAGTTGTGAAAATCCTGATTATATTGATTTTGCGTATTTTTCTTTTATTATCGGAATGACGTTCCAGGTTTCTGACGTACAGATTTCCAGCCGCTCAATGCGCCGAAAAGCACTGGTACATAGCCTGCTGGCATTTGCACTTAATACTTTTGTTGTAGCGCTTACCATTAATTTAATTGCCGGGCTTAAGAGTTAGCTCACCAATATTTTTTTTACTAATCATTTCATATCAACAAACAAAGTTACAGCATGAAAAAATTTAGCCTATTTTGTATAAGCAGCTGTATTGCACTGTGCAGCAATGCGCAATTTGCTTATGATACCAATAACCTTGTTGACCTGATAAACCCTTTGATGGGCACAGACAGTAAGCCAGAACTCAGCAATGGAAACACCTACCCTTCTATTGCGGTACCATGGGGCATGAATTTTTGGACGCCGCAAACCGGCAAAATGGGTGACGGCTGGCAGTACACTTATAATGCTGATAAGATAAACGGCTTTAAACAAACGCACCAACCCTCGCCGTGGATGAATGATTATGGCCAGTTTGCTATTATGCCGGTTACCGGAAAATTACGTTTTACACAAGATGAGCGGGCTAGCTGGTTTACACATAAAGCAGAAACAGTTACGCCCTATTATTATAGCGTGTACTTGGCAGACCATGATGTTACTACAGAAATTACCCCCACGGAACGTGCAGCCAGCTTTCGGTTTACATTCCCTAAAACAGATAGTTCTTTTATTGTGGTTGATGCATTTGATAAAGGGTCTTATATAAAAATTATTCCTGCGGAGAAAAAAATAATGGGGTACAGCACAAAGTATAGCCATGGTAACATGCCGGGCTTTAAAAATTATTTTGTGTTGAAGTTTGATAAAGAATTTACCATTGCTAACACCTGGCACGGTAAGTTTTTAGCAAAAGATACTATTGAATACCAGGCAGACCATGTTGGCGCCATCGTTGGTTTTGCTACTAAAAAGGGCGAGCAGGTTAATGTTCGGGTAGCATCTTCTTTTATAAGCTTTGGCCAGGCTGACATCAACTTAAAAGAAATTAGCAATGATAATTTTGAAACAGTAAAAACCAAAGCTAAAACCACCTGGAACAAAACACTAAGCCATGTACAGGCAGAAGGCGGCTCGGTTGACCAGTTGCGTACTTTTTATAGCTGCTTATACCGTGCATTGTTTTTT
>JANXVN010000196.1 GCA_025351645.1 Ferruginibacter sp. | reverse complement strand
TCTTAAAATGCCCTCCATATTTCACCCATACACAGCTATGAATACAGTATCTTTTTGGATTTAGCATATTTTTTGCTCGTATTGAAGTCGCGATGCTTAAAATTTCCTCGTCAGTTTTTTTATAAATGCTGTTTTATTTTCAATTATAATTCAATGCTTTCATTTCAGCAATAGCATCGGTAGCAAATAGTTGTAACCGTAATAGCTGCTTCTCTTCAATAGTAAGTTTTTTTACTGCAGAATGATAGCCTGAAAAAGCATCTGTAATTTTATTTTTCACGTTTACTGCATAAAATAGCTTGCATTGTAATTATACATTTTTGTTATCTCATATCCTACTCCTACACCTCTGATAAATGCTCCCTGCTAACAAAAACCTTCAACTCTTCTGCGATTTTTCTATCATTGCTTAGCCTTGGTACTTTATTTTGCCCGCCGAGCTTACCAATACTTTTCATGTAATCTATAAAGCCGTTCTTTTTTACCGGTGCTATCTTTAATTGCTGTAAAATATTGCCGCCAATAAGGTCATCGTAATATACATTTTTTACCCGCAGGTTATCATCTACCTTTTTAGCAAATGCAGCGAGGTCTTTAGGCGTATTTTCAAATTCAACAAACCATTCGTGAAAACTTTTTCCTGCGTCATGGGCAATCATTGGTGCTACTGTAAATTCTGTGATGTGCACGTTTTCTTCGTTAGCAGCTTTCATTAATGCAGCTTCTACTTCTTCGCCAATTACGTGTTCGCCAAAGGCAGATATAAAATGTTTGGTTCTACCGGTAACGACTATGCGGTATGGAGCTGTGGAAACAAATTTAATAGTATCGCCAATGTTATATGCCCACAAACCTGCGTTGTTGCTAATTATCAGCGCATAGTTCTCACCTACTTTTACATCTTTTAACGTAAGCCTTGTAGGGTTATCGGTAAATATTTCTCCGGCTGGCACAAACTCAAAAAATATTCCGCTATTTGTATTTAATAACAAGCCTTCAGCTTCCTGCGAATCCTGAAAGGCAAAAAAGCCTTCGCTTGCAGGGTAAAATTCTATACAATCAACCTTACGCCCTATACTTTCGTATAGTTTTGCTTTGTAAGGCTCAAAGTTCACTCCGCCTTGGACCATCACACTAAAATTAGGGAACAGCTCTCCTATTTTTTTGCCACTTTTTTCAGCCAGCCTATCAAAGTACATCTGCATCCAGGGTGGTATGCCGCTTATCAACGTCATGTTCTGCTGAATAGTTTCCAGCACTATTTTTTCTAATTTTTCTTCCCACTCATCAATACAGTTGGTTTCATAGCCGGGCAACTGGTTAGCCCGCAAATATTTAGGCACATGATGGTTAACGATGCCGCTGAGCCTGCCAGTTGGTATGCCACCAATCCTTTCTAATTCGGGAGAGCCACTTAAAAAAATCATTTTGCCATCCGCAAAATTTGTATTTCCCGTTTCGCTCATATAACACAGTAGGGCATTACGAGCGGTGTTAATGTGGTTTGGGATAGATTCTTTAGTAATGGGGATATATTTTACGCCACTTGTAGTGCCACTTGTTTTAGCAAGGTAAATTGGCTGCCCTTTCCATAAAACGTTGTGCTTCCCTTCTTTTATTTTTTCGATATACGGCTTAAACTGTTCATAATCTCTAATTGGCACTTGCTTGGCAAAATCTTCTGCCGTTTTGATGGAATCAAACCCATGCTCCTTTCCAAAAATTGTTTTGCTGCCAATTTTAGTAAGGCTGTTTAAAGTGGCTTGCTGATCTTCCACAGCAGTTTCAATACCTTTTTTAATTTGCTTGTAAATGTAGCCGGCAAAAGGTTTTGCCAGATATGATTTTATCTTCATTTTAGTAAATTACTCAATCGTTAAGCTGTAAAATTACACTGTTTTTTATATAGGGTTTAGTAAGTTTATTTACAATTGCACGGCCATTCTGTATCGAGGTCAATGCAGGTCACTACTTCTAGGGTATCAGTCCCTTTGGGGGCAAATACAATGCGTACATGCTGCTTGTCATGTGTCTCACCTTCCAAGGGGTATGTTTTGCCCCTTTCATCTTCCTGCATTTTACTATGATTAACGTGCCCCGTAACCAAAATTTCTTTCACTTCACTTGCATCAATATGCCTGCAATCCATCCTGCAATGAGCGTGCCTGCTGTAAATAATGGTATGGGCATTTCTGTTAAATCCTTCCTCTATCTTATCTTTTACTGCAGGTAGTATTATGGCGGTATTATTGTTTTTTATTGTAGGATAACTACTTGCCTGGTGTTTTTTAACAAACCAAAGCAAAAACCCTGCACCCAGTAATACAAAATATGGAACATACTTTTTAAACATGTGCAAATCTACTTACTTAATATGTTTTACTTACCTATTGTTCTATGCGGCCATCATTAATGTTTTAGTAATATAGGGCCTGCAAGACAAACTGTAATATAATCATTTTTAAAAGTATGTAACCGCTTCCGTATAATAATTTTTAGTCCCTACTTTTAAGCAAACACCGGCAATACTTTTTTGCAGAGTAAGCTAATCTACCTCATGTTGTATCTTTGTGTTATGAGCAAATCTGTTGCATTACATACACTTGGCTGTAAATTAAATTTTTCTGAAACCTCAACTATTGGCAGGTTGCTTGAAAATGATGGCTTTATAAAAAAAGAATTTGATGAAGTGGCAGATGTATACGTAATAAATACTTGTTCGGTTACAGATAATGCAGATAAAGAATGCCGTTTACTTGTAAGGCGAATACAAAAAAAGGCCCCGGAAGCAATGGTAGTGATAACAGGCTGCTACGCACAATTAAAGCCAAAAGAAATTGCCGGCATACCTGGTGTTGATTTAGTTTTAGGCGCTGCTGAAAAGTTTAATATTAGCCAGCACCTTAAAGATTTTATTAAAGGCGATAGCACAAAAATTTGCAGCTGCGATATTGAAGATGTGAATGAATTTACGGCCTCGCATTCTATAAACGACAGGACGAGAATTTTTTTAAAAGTACAGGATGGCTGCGACTATAGCTGTTCGTTTTGTACGATACCCCTGGCCCGTGGAAAAAGCAGGAGCAATAGCATAGAAAATGTTATAAAAGATGTTACTGCAATTGTAGCTAAAGGCGCTAAAGAAATTGTATTGACAGGCATTAACCTGGGCGACTTTGGCAAAGGCTTTACGGGCGGCAAAAAAAATGAAGAAACATTTTTCAATCTCATAAAAGAATTAGACGACATCCCAGGAATAGAACGTTATCGTATATCATCAATAGAGCCTAATTTATTAACCAATGATATTATTGAATTTGTAAGCACCAGCAAAAAATTTATGCCACATTTTCATATTCCGTTGCAAAGCGGCAGTAATAAAATACTGGCTGCTATGAAAAGGCGATATAGAAATGAATTATATGCTGAAAGGGTTGGGTTAATTAAATCGTTGATGCCTCACTGCGCTATTGGGGTAGATGTTATTGTTGGATTTCCCGGAGAAACTGATGAGGACTTTAAAGAGACATTTGATTTTCTTCACCAGCTTGATATTGCTTATTTACATGTGTTTACATACTCTGAAAGACCAAATACCTCTGCACTGGAAATTAAACCTGTTGTGCCCATCAACGTACGTAATGAAAGAAACAAGCAGTTACGAAGCCTAAGTTACCAAAAAATGCAATATTTTACTAACAAGCATATTGGTGAAACAAGAAAAGTTCTGTTTGAAAATCCCGATAAAAACGGAATGGTAGAAGGTTACACCGATAATTATATTAAAATAACCGCCCCACACAAAAAAGAGTGGGTAAATAATATCGTAGCATGGAAAATATAACAAACGACCAATCCAGTAAATTTCAGGTAACCGTGCTATTTTTTATGGATGAAGAATTTATGAGCCTGGTGCCATCTCACCGCGCTTACATTAATCAATTGATAGAGAAAGGAGTTTTAGATTACTATGCCGTAAGCATGGAATCTCAGCGGGTATGGCTTGTTATAAATGCAGCCAATAAAAAAGAGGTTGAAAATTATCTCGAAAATTCTCCATTACACAAATACTGGGCTATAGAAATAGACACACTATTTGTATTTGACTCTCAAGCATATCGTTTGCCTGCACTTCAATTAAATTAAAAAGATAATAGAAAAAGCCGCCTTTAATAGTATTTTTTTCCGCCAATCAGGTAATCAAGAAATGAAAGTGTAAGGTTGATATTAAAATAATTTTCCTGCAAGTTTTGCGAATTTGTAGAACCTCGCCTTCCTGCTTCTAATGAAAGGATGTAGCCCAGCGGGCTGCTTTTAGAGTTCTTTCCATAACCGATGCTGCCTCCAAAATCTGTAACCTGGCTATTATTTATTTTTATGTAAGAATTGCCGGCGTAAGCACCCAGTTGAATAAATCCTTTTTCGTATTCCTGATTATAGGAATTTCTTGCTTTTATTGAATTTTGAAAACCAACAGAGAATTTATTGCTGTTTACAAGCTGATAATTACTGCCTGAATATTTTAATGCATTCCAATTTTGAAGCTGTGCATTTACCGTAAAAGTATATTTGTTATCTTTTATCAGGCCGATACCAGCGTTAGTGGTGGAAGGCAACTTAAAAAAATCATTTTTGGTTATTTCGCTTTTAATGGTGGTAACGTCATTACTGGTAACCAATACAGAAGATTCTGCATATAAATCTGTTTTAGGAGAAAAAGTTACGCCATAGGTAGACATCCACTTGCTGCTTAATTTCTTTTTTGCTTGTATAGAAAAATTAAAATAATAGTTACGCAGGTAAATACTGTTTTTAGTTGTTAACGTAGTGGCTAAGGGATTGCTTAAAATATTTTCCGTTTGGTTCATTGTACCAAACAAAAAAGATGACGTAACGCCTATGGAAATATCTTTTGTTACCTTGTAAGCATTCGACCAGTAAAATTGACTAACACCTCCTTCTCCTTCATAATCAGCTGCTACATTTAAAGGTGTTCCCTGAATATTTTTTATGGTAACGTAGCTAAAGTTAGATGTACTAAAAGGCATTAAACCAAGGCTACTGCCCCATCTTTTGGTTAATTTAGCTGCAAGGTTAACCCGGCGCACTGCAAAATCTGTACTCTTATTATTTGGAGTAATTACACCTGCTCCGGAATAAACAACTTGCTTGAAGCGGGAGGATACTTCAAAAGAAAAAAAATGATCCCTTAAAGTTGTAAGCGAAGCAGCATTGCTGTTATTGATATACCGTTCATCTGCAAGGGCAACGCCCGCGTTTGCCATGCCGGTATAACGGTTAAAGTAGCTATTTTCAATATCCCCAATACCCAAAATAGAATAAGGCGAACTGTTGTTTTGTGCCGATAATAATACGGGTAATCCAATTAAAAAACCAGCAGTTACAAGCAATTTTATTTTTGAGGGCATTGAATAATTTATTTTATTTAACAGAAGCATAATAGATTTTTACCTGGGTTTTATATTTGGCATCGGCGGCGTTAGTAATTAATATCCTGTTAAAAGTAGCTGTAGGGTTAGGGGGCGAAACCAATAGCCCATTTGCATTATCATCTGCTATAGCTATTTGTGCTTGCAGGTAATTGGTAATATCATACGTATACGCTGTTTCTGTGCCATATAAATTATCAATAATCAATTGCCCGTATTGTACGGCAGATGCACCTGTAGAAGAGGCACCGGTTAAATCAGATCCAAATAAATTTGTTTTATTAGTACCAGACAAACGCAAATACGGAGGAAGGCTATACGGCGCAATAAAACTTCCTTGCACTGGCTTAATAATCAATTGTGCTTTAATAATTTTAATAAAATTAGGCAACTGGTATAAGTCTCTTATATAAGGAAAACGAAGCTTAGCAATTGAACCTGTAATGTACTGTGAAAAACCAGCATTTTGTGTTGCAGATGAAAGCAGTTGCTTATTTGTAGGGCCTAAAGCTGCTATTGGCGAACCCGACCTATCAATTGTAATATTGTTAAACTGGTAATTGGCTTGATTAATACCAAAATCAATATGCGCAGCATCGGTAAATACGGTAGGCTTATGGTAATGCATCCTCATAATAAGGCTGTCGCTAAAGCCTAATATCAGTTTATTGGTGCTTCCACCTACTATTGCAAGCCCTTTAAAATAACTTATAAACTCAGCAAGGGTCGTAGTAACAGCATCTTTATTTTGCATTTTTTTAAAAAGGTCAAGCCCTAAATCTGGAGAGAGCTTAATTGCAATCGTATCCCTCCCAAATGGCGAAACAACCAATTGGCTACTTCCTAATTCAGTTGAAGCATACTCCCTGGTGTTAAGGTTAAAAAAACTAAATTGCTGGTTAGTTGGGTAAGTTATTGGAGCCACTAATTGATGGATGGCAATTTTGTAAGTAGATAAAGTATCTCCATAATATTGCTTATTCAATTTCAATATTACTTCTAAAGAATCAAAAGTAGCACCATTAGGCATATCATATGTAGAAGACTGAGGTAGCCCCATTTGTAAAAAGGACTGTGCCTGCACCACTCCAAATTTTTCATCTTTAAACCTTCCGGCAAAAATGGTGTTAGTGTTTGAGGTTACAAAAGAATCTATATATACAGTGGATACCTCTACTGTTGAAGAATCTACAAGTACCAGATTGGTTATACTATTATCAATAAAATTAGTCCCAAAATTTATATATTGTTTTTCGCAAGAAGATGTAGCAATTAAAACGAATAAAAGCGCTAAGGAAACGGAAAAAGTGTTAATATACCGGAATCTTTTTTTCATAATACTCATAAACTTTTTTAATTCGTGCGCAATATTATTTAGTGCCGCCCGTGCAGTATTGTTAATATGTATCAATGACTATTTATTATCTACAAAACTACAAAAATATACTGCCTTAGATGGTTTTTATATACTTAGTACGATTTACCTAAAAAAAACTTACTTTATTTAATTAGTAGATAGTAAATTCCAATTGGTAGTGGTTTTATGCCTGTAAATACTTTTTAACGATTTAACGTTGTGATAGATGATATTTTCGGCAAAAATTATAAAAGCATGTACAAATTAAAGAGCATTACGCTGTTGGGTATTTTAGGTTTTTCGATATTGATTTCATCTTGCACAAAAACAGACAGTGTAACTTCAGGCACAAGCGGCAATTGGGTACGTCGTTCCGATTTTGAAGGTGTTACACGTAGTGAAGCTTCATCGTTCGTTATCGGCACTAAAGCATATATTACTACAGGTTATGATGGTACTAACAGGTTACAAGATTTATGGTCTTACGATGCTGCTGGCGATAGTTGGGGAGCGCAGTTAGCTAACTTTCCTGGAGCTGCCAGAAACTCTGCAGTAGCTTTTACAGCGGCAGGCAATGGCTATGTAGGCACTGGTTTTGATGGTGTAAATAGATTAAAAGATTTTTGGCAATACAACCCTGCTACTAATACATGGCTTCAAAAAGCAGATTTTGGGGGCAGCGCAAGGCAAGAAGCCGTAGGATTTGGCATAATAAACAAAGGATATATTTCTACAGGTTACGATGGCAATTACCTTAAAGATCTTTGGCAATACGACCCTGCTGCTGATGCATGGACACAACAAGTAAGCATGGGTGGCACTAAACGTAGCGGTGCAGTTGTATTTGTTTACAAAAACAAAGCATATATAACTACCGGCGCCAATAACGGCAGCAGTAGCGATGTTAACGACCTTTGGGTTTTTGACCCAACAATTGCTACCAGCGCCACAATAAGCGGATGGATTGAAAAAAGAAGGATAAGCAATGTTAGTACAGATACTTATGATGATGCTTACAATATTGTAAGGACTAATGCAGTTGCTTTTGTAATGGGTGATTTTGCTTACATCACTACTGGTTCAAATGGTTCTGTATTGGGTACCACGTGGGAATATAATTTTGCTACAGATGTATGGGTTGCAAAAACAGCTTACGAAGGTGTTGCAAGGGAAGGCGCTATCGGTTTTTCTGTTAGCGACCGGGGTTATGTTACTACAGGCAGAAGCAGCACAACTCCTTTTGATGATATCCGTGAATTTCATCCAAATGAAACTTACAATGCAAATGATTAATATTTAGTTAGGCAAAACTGATTGTTATTATAATTTAACAGAAATGATACGAGTTTTATTTAGTGTGATTATTATAATATGCTTATTCATTTTTTTTGGCTGCAATATTAAGAAGCAACAAAATTTAGACAAGGATGGTAGCCATAAGGATTCTGTAAAATTGACGTCAGCTACTTTTAAGACAGAAAATGGCTGGGGTTATATGGTAATGGCTAATGACTCAATTTTTATTAAACAGCCAATTATACCAGCGGTGCAAGGCCTTAAAAGCTTTGCTACTGAAACAGATGCTGCTAAAGTAGGCAATCTAATAATTATCAAAATAAAAGCGCATCAAAAACCTATTATTTCTATTGAAGATTTAAAAGCATTAAATATTCCAGAATAGGATAACAGCATAAGATTTTAATTAAAAAAGGAGTGACCTATCACTCCTTTTTTAATGCCTTTAACTCAAGGCATACACTGTTAAAAATTGTAAATTCGCTTTAAACCGAAGCACCAGGGATGGGAGCGGAAATCCTTTTTTTGTCGGGCCGCCCGCAAAAAAAGATTGAAGCGCATAGCCCGCCCGGGTGCCCAAAAAAACCTTTATTATTAGCACGGCTAATTTATGTTTTAGGAGGCCTGGTGTATTATCTGGAAAAGGGAATTGCGGTAACTTTCGCCGATGGGGATAAATTTATTACCAATGATTATTTCGTTTTTGCTTACTACATCAATACTGCCCAACGAAATTACATAAGAGCGATGCACCCGTATGAAATCGTTGGCAGGCAGTTTGGTTACAAAAGTTTTTAAATTCTGTAAGGTGATAATTGGCTTTGGCTTATCTGTAAGATAAACCTGCGTGTAGTCTTTCATGCCTTCACAAAAAAGGATGTCGCTAAATTTTACCTTGTAATATTTGTATTCTGATTTTACAAATACAAAATCAATAGCTGGAAAAACTTCCTTTTTTACTGCCGATTCCAGAAATTCTTTTGCTCTGCAAATGGTATAAAAAAAACTGTCGAATGATACAGGTTTTGGCAAAAAACTAAATACATTGCTATTGATATCCGTAGTAGCTAATGCGGCTGTTGAACCGATAATAATTATCAATGTATTCTTAGCACTTTCGGCTAAAAAAACTTCCATCTCTTTGTTGCTTATGGTGGCAATATCACAAAATAATATATCAATATTAAACTCTTGCAGGTAATGAGTTGCTTCCCTTGCGTTGATGGGCTTGCATATAAAAGATAGCCAGGATATTTTTGAAGCATGTTCCAATAATATTTTAGGCGCTATTTCGTCTGTGCCAATAACAAGGCATTTAAGTTGATGCATGATAATGAATACATTCAGTTAGAAATTGAAACCAAAAATATACACTTACCATTTAAGAAAATGTGAAAATTTTAAAAGGTACAATTTACCGATATATTAGTTTGATTTACCGCTACTATAAGTGTATTTTAATAGCTCATTTTATAGTTTTACTGAAAAATATGTAGTATTATAGAGTAATTAATATTGTTTATAGATTTGTAATAAATAATTTTATAAGAATATATTATACTAATGAATAAAAATTACCTGACTATACTACTACACTTATTTGGATGGATAGCTTTTTTTGTGGTACAGGCCCTATTAGTTACTATTACTTCTGCTACAGAACCTGCACTAACCAACAATTTATATTACCACCATGCGCCTTTGCCACCAAGCCTTTCTTTCTTATTAATAAATATTTTTTTTCTTATATTTTTTTTTTACATCAATTTATATTTGTTGCTGCCCAGGATCTACGATGTAGAAAAAAAATTTACTTATTTTTTGATTGTGCTGTTATTTATGGCAACCGCAATTTTGTTACCAGAGTATATCAAATACGTGGTATTAAAAAACATAAGTGGTGCACTAAATAAAAATGGGCCGATTAAAGACCCAAGGCTGGTATTTGGCTTTTTATATTTTATTATTATTTGGTTTTTAAGCTCCATTGTTTATTTAGCAGCCAGGTACAAGTTAATGGAGCAAAAAAATAAGGAGTTGAAAGTGCAGCAATTAAATACGGAACTATCGTATTTAAATGCGCAGATAAACCCACATTTTTTGTTTAACACTTTAAACAATATTTATGCCTTATCAATTTGCCAGGCTGAGCAAACGCCGGAAGCAATTTTGAAGCTATCAGCCATTATGCGCTATGTAACGCAAGATGCTGATACAGATATTGTACCGCTTGAAAAAGAAATAGAATACCTGAAAAATTACATTGCCCTGCAGCAATTGCGCAGTGATAATAAATTAACCTTACAGTTTACTGTTACGGGCGAAACTGGCTGCAATGTTATTGCTCCATTGCTTTTAATTAATTTTATAGAAAATGCTTTTAAATATGGCGTAAGCAGCCATACGCCTTGTTACGTACACATAGAAATACAAATTATAAACAACAAGCTTACATTGAAAGTAACCAATAAAATATTGACCTTACGCATTGAAGAGAGTACTTTTACTGGTACTAGCAATACCCTACGAAGGCTGCAATTGCAGTATGCTAACAAACACGATTTGAGGATTGATGAAAGCAACAACCTTTATAAAATTATTTTACAATTAGATTTAACATGATGAATTGTGTAGCGATAGACGATGAGCCGTTGGCATTGGAGGTGTTAAAAAAATACATTTCGAAGATACCAGAATTGAATTTGCTAGCCGTATTTTGCGATGGCATAGAAGCTGGTGACTACTTGCAGAAAAATATAGTAAGCCTTATATTTTTAGATATACAGATGCCTGATATAAATGGCATTCAACTGTATAACAGCCTTGCTATAAAGCCAATGGTAATCTTCACCACTGCTTATAACGAGTATGCGGTAGAAGGCTTTGAATTGGACGCTATTGATTATTTATTGAAGCCGTTTAATTTTATCCGTTTTCAAAAAGCCGTAAGCAAAGCAACCAACCGCATTAAAATTAAAAATAAAGACGATGTGCCTTCGCAACACCTGTACATACATTCCGATTATAAAATGGTAAAAGTTGCTTTTTCTGAAATAATTTTTATAGAAGCACTGGATGACTATGTGAAGATAAATACAGCCACCCAATCTTACCTTGCGTTGCTATCTATGAAAAAGATATTAGATAAGCTGCCTGAAAAGGAATTTATCCGCATCCACAGAAGTTATATTGTAGCCTCAGAAAAAATTGCCTTTTTACAATACCGAAAAATCGGGCTTACAAACAATATGGAGCTACCGGTGGGCGACACTTACCGCAACGCCATTGCCAGCTTAAAAAAACAAGGGTAAAATGTTAATTAGTAGCCCATTCAGTGCCGTTTTAACTAAGGCATTCCGCTACTTTGCAGCGGGCAAAGACAAGCATATACTCCTAAACTTAGCGGCGTTGTTATTTCATTATTTTATTAAGGGCCTGTACACAAAATTTATTTTTATATAATAGCAAAAAAAAGTTTGCAGAAAACATTTTACCCGTATCTTCGCCATCCGAAAAAAGGGAGTTTAGCTCAGCTGGTTCAGAGCATCTGCCTTACAAGCAGAGGGTCGGCGGTTCGAACCCGTCAACTCCCACGAAGCCTCACAGAAATGTGGGGCTTTTTTGTTGTTGTTATCTCCTTTTAAAACGCTTACCATTAATTGATTTTACAATTATTAGTAATAAACAGCATTTAATACTTACTTTTTAATACCTAATTGTGCATTAAAAAAAATCAAGCTTCTTCCATTAATTTTGTGTAGATATCCATAATAGAAAACAATATCATCTTG
>JANXVN010000113.1 GCA_025351645.1 Ferruginibacter sp. | reverse complement strand
TACTGGTGTTGAAATGTTCAAAAAATTATTGGACGAAGGTGAAGCTGGTGACAATGCAGGTTTATTGTTACGTGGTATTGAAAAGACTCAAATCCGTCGGGGTATGGTGCTTTGCAAACCAGGTTCTATTACTCCTCACACTGAATTTAAAGGTGAAGTGTACGTACTAAGTAAAGAAGAAGGTGGTCGTCATACTCCATTCTTTAATAAATATCGTCCGCAATTCTATTTCCGTACTACAGATGTAACTGGAGAAGTTACTTTAAATGCAGGAACTGAAATGGTTATGCCGGGTGATAATACTTCATTAAATGTTGTGTTAATTCAACCTATCGCTATGGAAAAAGGTTTAAAATTTGCGATTCGTGAAGGTGGCCGTACCGTTGGTGCTGGTCAGGTTACAGAAATTGTAAAATAAGAAACGCTTCTAAATCTCTTAACGAGAACTAGGTAAGTGTAAAAATAATAAGAATAAAGTACCTTTGGTTTAACCTTGGGTACTTTGTTCTTTCAAAAGTTCTTTAAATTAAATATTTTTCTACATGTCTGCTTTTACGGATATGGATTTACGGGCATGGTGCAACGGCTAGCATACGGGTCTCCAACACCCTTGATCTGGGTTCGAATCCTAGTGCCCGTGCAAATTAATTTAAAGATTGAGCAGTTTAAAAATGTCTCAATTTTAAAAAGGTTTTATTTTCACGTTGAGTAATTTTCGGATTTTTAAATTGGATGAATTTATGAACAAATTATCGGCATATTTAAGAGATTCTTACAAAGAATTGGTTGAAAAAGTGACTTGGCCTAATTGGGAACAACTGCAGCAATCAACCATGGTTGTATTGGGTGCAACCTTGCTAATTACTGCGGTAGTTGCTTTAATGGATTTTGTGGCTAATGGATCTTTAAAATTTATTTACTCTTTATTTAAATGATGATGGAAGAAACAATCGTACAGGATAAAGAAAGCAAATGGTATGTACTTCGTGTTGTAAGTGGCAAGGAGCGTAAAATTAAGGAATATCTTGATAAAGATATTGTCCGCAATGGTTGGGTAGATACTATTAAACAAGTTTTTTTACCAGTAGAAAAGGTTTATAAAGTACAAGCTGGCAAAAAGGTGATGAGAGAAAGGAATTTCTATCCTGGTTATGTGATGATAGAAGTGGCTGATAATAAATTGAATGATGATATGGTACAGCATATCAGCAACATAAGCAATGTGATGCATTTCTTAACTGATGGAAAAGGTAGTAAAGGAAATATCATTTCTTTGCGTAAGGCTGAGGTTAATAAGATGCTTGGTAAAGTGGATGAACTGGGCGAAGGTGGTGGAATTACTATGAGCGAACCATTTATTATTGGTGAAACTATCAAGATCATCGATGGTCCATTCAATGATTTTAATGGTATGGTAGAAGAAGTTAACGACGAAAAAAAGAAATTAAAAGTACAGGTAAAAATATTTGGAAGAGCTACTCCGGTAGAGTTGAATTATATGCAGGTTGAGAAACTGATCTAATTTTTGTATGAATTTTTTTAAGAGGCTGTCAGTGATGATAGCCTTTTTTGGTTAGGCAAAGTTTTATAAAAATACAATTGTTGTCCCAACAAATACAGTAGCTATTGGGAACTTCGGTGGCGTCGCACATTTGTACAAAAGACAGTAGCTATGAGGAGCTTTTATTATGCATTAGATAGAAATGGATGCTCAGTAACAGAATTATTCTATTTTAATTACATTCTATAAAGCTATTTCCGCTTAATGGAAGATTTTTCTTTCCCTTTCAATTTATTCAACAATAATTCCTACCTTTGCCGCCCCAAATAGTTCTTAGTAGAATTTATTGAATTGGGAGTATCGGTAATTATCGGTACGCTATCACCAAAAAATTAAAAAACATGGCAAAAGAAATTACCGCCTATGTCAAGCTCCAATGTAAAGGAGGACAGGCAAATCCGGCACCGCCAATCGGCCCTGCGCTGGGTTCTAAAGGTGTAAACATCATGGAATTCTGTAAGCAGTTTAACTCTCGCACACAGGATAAACCAGGAAAAATCCTTCCCGTACTTATCACCGTTTATGCTGATAAGTCTTTCGAATTCATCATCAAAACCCCACCAGCAGCAGTTCAGTTATTGGAAGCAGCTAAATTAACAAGTGGCAGTAAAGAACCTAACCGCGTAAAAGTGGGTAAAGTTTCATGGGCACAGGTTGAAGATATTGCTAAAGATAAAATGGCTGACTTGAATGCCTTTACGCTTAACAGCGCTATGAGCATGATTGCCGGTACTGCTCGCAGTATGGGTTTAACTGTAGATGGAAAAGCCCCTTGGGAAAATTAATTATCAACCAAAAAAATTTAGGAAATGATTACTAAAAAAAGAAAATTAGCAAACGCTAAGGTTGATGTTAATAAAACATACTCCTTAAAGGAAGCGTCTAGCTTAGTTAAAGAAATAAACACAACAAAATTTGATAGCTCAGTTGATCTGCACGTTAAGTTAGGCGTAGATCCTAAAAAAGCTGACCAGGCAATCCGTGGTACGGTTTCATTGCCACACGGTACTGGAAAGACTAAAAAAGTATTGGTACTTTGTACGCCAGATAAAGAAGAAGCAGCAAGAGCAGCCGGTGCTGATTTTGTTGGTTTGGACGAATTTATTACCAAGATTGAAGGTGGATGGACCGATATCGATGTAATCATCGCTACGCCGTCTGTTATGCCTAAAATTGGTAGGTTAGGTAAAGTGTTAGGACCTCGTAACTTAATGCCAAACCCTAAGACTGGTACGGTTACAAATGATGTAGCTGGTGCGGTTAATGAAGTAAAAGGTGGTAAAATAGCTTTTAAGGTTGATAAAGTTGGAATTATTCATGCCTCTATCGGACGTGTTAGTTTTAGCGTTGAAAAAATTGCAGAAAACAGCCAAGAGCTAATAAATGCAATTATCAGGCTAAAACCATCTTCTTCTAAAGGAACTTACCTTAAAGGAGTTAGCATGGCCAGCACAATGAGCCCTGGTATAATTGTAGATACCAAATCTGTTCAAAATTAATCAACGTAAAAGCGCAGGCAGCTGCACATTTTACCCAAAATATTTGTTATGACAAAACAGGAAAAAAATGACGTGATAGAAGTACTGAAAGGCAAGTTCAGCCAGTACAACAACTTCTACGTTACCAACACAGAAAGCTTGACGGTAGCACAGGTTACCAAGTTGCGCAATCATTGCTTCGACAAGCAGGTTGAAATGAAGGTTGCTAAGAACACCCTTATTAAAAAGGCATTAGAAAGCTTTGGCACCGAAAAATATGCCGGCGTTTTTGATTCGTTGCACAATGTAACCGCACTATTGTTTAGCGAAAACCCTAAGGAACCAGCTTTAATTTTAAGTACGTTCCGTAAGGAAAGCAAAGGCGAAAGGCCAGAACTGAAAGCAGCATTCATTAATGGAGATGTATTTGTAGGCGACAACCAATTGAAAGCACTTACACAGATCAAAACTAAGAATGAACTGATAGGCGAAGTAATTGGATTGTTACAATCTCCAATACAACGTGTATTAGGCGCATTATTGAACAAAGATGCAAAGGCTGAAGCAGAAGTTGCCGCTCCGGTTGAAGAAGCATCTCCGGCTGTTGAAGCTGCACCTGTTGGAGAAGCCGCTGCTGCACCAATTGCAGAAGTTGCCTCACCAGCCGCTGATACTGCTGCACCGGAAGCTCCGGCTGCACCAACAGCATAGTTTAATTGCTGTCCATTTTTTTGGATCGATAATATTACCCGGCCGGATGGTATAAAACAAAGGCATCAACAATTTTTTAAAACTCCGCCGGAGTGCAAAACAATGAAGGCGGAAAAAATGTACACATTATGGCAGACGTAAAAGCATTAGCTGAGAACCTTGTAGGTTTAACAGTAAAAGAAGTTCAGGAATTAGCTGAATTTTTAAAATCAGAATACGGTATTGAACCTGCTGCTGCTGCAGCGGTTGCAAGCACAGGCGGTAGCGATGCTCCTGTTGTTGAAGAAAAAACATCTTTCAATGTAATTTTGAAAGCTGCTGGCCCTAACAAATTAGCGATCGTTAAAATTGTTAAGGAATTGACTGGCTTAGGTTTGAAAGAAGCTAAAGACTTAGTTGATGGCGCTCCAAAACCAATTAAAGAAGGCGTTGACAAAGCAACTGCTGAAGAATTAAAGACTAAATTAGCTGATGCTGGTGCTGATGTTGAAATAGCTTAATTTTAAAAAAGTAGTTTTAAAATAGCTTTAAAAAAAGGCTCCGGAGTAATTCGGGGCTTTTTTGTGTTTGGAAGATTTGTAAGAATTATTTTCAATTTATTCCAGCCACAGGTCACTGCGGCGCATCTTTCAATTTTTCAAATTGCTCTTTTAATATTGGTAAATTAATTGTGGCTATTTCCCAGACTAATTCAAAATTTACACCGAAATATTCATGGATAGATATATTTCTGAATCCATTGATTGGCCTCCAGGCTATTTCCGGATGTTTTGTTTTTAGCTCTTCCGATATCCTGTTACACGCCTCGCCTATAATTTCAATTTGCTTTATAGTGGCGTATTTCTTTTCAGAATTATTAAGAAAATCATCTTGCTCTACACCTAAAAGATATTTTTCGATTTCAGCTATGGCATCTAAAATGTGTGCTATCCTTTCTTTATCCCTGATTGGTTCTCTCATAAACAAGGATTTTTTCTTTATCAATAATGGGCTTTATATATTTAGAAATCCCTCCCTCACTTACAAGGTCGATCTTTTTATGTAGCAGGTCTTCCAATTCATTTTGAAAAACAAAAAATTGCATGCCGATAGGTTCTTTGCTATGATCTAATTCTACGATAATGTCCAGGTCACTTTTGAAATCAGCTTCTTTTCTGGCATAACTACCAAATACAAAAGCCCTCTTTACTGGCTTCCCTATAAAGAATTGTCTTATTATTTGAGTGTCCTTTTTGGATAGTTCCATGTAATAAAGATAATTAATTAAAGCGTAAGAAATAGGTCTTAGAATCTTACGAGATGTTGTATCATAGAAATATCATACTTTATAGCTATACAACAGATGAAATATGAGAAGTATCCTGATAAAAAATGTCAAGCCAGTAATTTTGAATCAAGAACAATGGGTAATTATTGAATTGTACCAGCATCCAGATGTGCTTCTTTCCGCTACACATGTATTTCAACAGACAACTCTTTGTATTCAAGAGGTCGAGCTTCTTATCGGATCAAAACTCAATGAGGATACAGGTCTCTTTAAACTCCAATTCCAATTTCCAACATTTGACCTTCAATTTCCAGTAAACGAACTTCGAATCAAGAACGCTCACCTGCTTTTACCTTATGAAATGATTACTGGGATATTTAGTACCAGCAAGTTTAAAAAAGAGCGTGTAGGTATTAAGACTGAACAAAGTAAGGTCATATATTTACCGCCTTGGTTGCTGGAAACTGAGTGTGGTTTACAGCAAAAATTACAACGTATTTTGCTACTTTCGTTTGTACTTCCTGAATATTATAAGAAAGGGGAGACATTTCAAAATGGATCAATTGTCCAATACGATAATGTGTTGAAAGCACTAAATCTCAGGTATTCAGGCACAATTACTGAAATGCAGGAGAATTATATAGAAGAAATGGATTCTATAAAAGAACAAGAGGAATCTGAAGCCGACTCTCTGCATCATGTTGGGCGTAAGGGAGACGAAATAACCTTTAGAGATGCTTTTGAGGATGATGAAAGCAACTACTGGAACGTAGACTAAACTTCAGTTAAAAATCACCGGATCAATAAGATATTATTATTTATTCACCTGTCCCATTTGAATGAATATTCGCCACTTTTTCCAATAGAAATTCATTTCATTCATGGCATTAAGTTACCAATAAAGAATTTGATAGAAAAACGTATGGTTTGTATGTAACCAGTTCATCAAAGTAATATTTCGCATCAAAATTTCGCACTTGTGACTTGCAAGTATATAGCTCGTAATGCTTACTATCATAAAGTGCATTGCTTTTTCTAATAACAAAGATAATTTATGAATAACTGGAAAGAAATAAAAACACCCGCCGATTATCAAAATGCATTAAAATGAACAACCGAATATTTGATGCATACAATAATTGAGCACTCTCCGATGAATTGGGCTTATTGTTGATTTTAGTAACTAATTACGAAAATGAACATATTCATGTCACGGAACGTTAATTTACGTGCATCACGTGAGGGATAGGAACGGAAATCCTTTTTTGTCGGCCGCCGCAAAAAAGATTGAAGAGGATAGCCCGACCCTTGCCGCAGCGGCTTGGGGCACGCCATAATAAAAATAACGGTAAAAAAATATTTTTAATTTAAAAGTTGAGTAAGATTTGTCTTGAATTTCTCTTTTCCCCAAAAAAATCGTACTTTTAAATATATCCAACTTCATAACCAATTTCTAATTTAAAAGACTCATATTGACTAATAGCCAAAAAAAACATAAAATTCTGCGTTTTAGCAAAAATCAATCCAACAATCATAAAAAATGATTGAAGTATTTCTATAATTGAATACTATATCGTACATTTGCAATCCTTTAATTTAGACTTAATGACATTAGTCATATTTTAGTTTAAATTAGAGAACCTTCTCAGCATTAAAACGTTTTATAAACAATATGTCTGCAACAAAATCACCCGCTGCTCAGCGTATCAATTTCGGGAAAGTTGAACTTCTGGCAGAACAGCCCGATTTGCTCGGTATTCAAATTCAGTCGTTTAAAGATTACTTTCAGTTGGAAACTACGCCCGATAAGCGTAATAACGAAGGTTTGTTTCGTGTGTTTAAGGAGAATTTCCCTATCACCGACACCCGCAATATCTTCGTACTGGAGTTCTTAGATTATTTCGTGGATCCGCCCCGCTACACTATCGATGAGTGTATCGAAAGAGGATTGACTTATGCTGTTCCATTAAAAGCTAAACTTAGGTTGAGCTGTAATGATGAAGAGCACGTTGATTTTCAGACGATCGTTCAGGATGTGTTCCTGGGTAATATTCCTTACATGACCCCCCGTGGTACCTTTGTTATCAATGGTGCAGAAAGGGTAGTGGTTAGTCAGTTACACAGGTCGCCCGGTGTATTCTTCGGTCAGTCAGTTCATCCAAACGGTACAAAAATCTACTCCGCAAGAGTTATTCCTTTTAAAGGTGCTTGGATGGAATTTGCTACCGATATTAATAATGTGATGTATGCTTACATTGATCGTAAGAAAAAATTTCCTGTAACTACCTTATTACGTTCTATCGGTTTTGAAACTGATAAAGATATTCTGGAGTTATTCGGAATGGCTGATGAGGTTAAGGTTGATAAAAAATCATTACAAAAATATGTAGGCAAACGCCTTGCTGCTCGTGTATTACGTACATGGGTAGAAGATTTTGTGGATGAAGATACCGGTGAGGTTGTAAGCATCGAAAGAAACGAAATTGTTTTAGAGCGTGATACCGTTTTGGATGAAAGCAATATCGACATGATTGCCGATATGGATGTTAAGAGCGTATTTGTACAAAAAGAAGAAGTGAGTGGTGATTACGCAATTATTTACAATACATTAAATAAGGATACTTCAAATAGTGAACTTGAAGCGGTTCAGCATATTTACCGCCAGTTACGCGGTGCTGATGCCCCTGATAATGAAACTGCACGTGGTATTATTGATAAATTATTTTTCTCTGATAAGCGTTATGATCTTGGTGAAGTTGGTCGTTATAAAATCAACCGCCGCTTAGGATTGAATTTTCCTATTGAGAAAAAAGTATTGACTAAAGATGATATTATCGCCATCATTAAAACCCTGGTTCAATTAACCAACGGTAAAAGTGAAGTAGATGATATTGATCATTTAAGCAATCGTCGTGTACGTACTGTGGGCGAGCAATTATACGCTCAGTTCGGTGTAGGTTTGGCTCGTATGGCGCGTACAATCCGTGAAAGGATGAACGTTCGTGACAATGAGGTATTTACTCCGGTAGATTTGATCAACGCAAGAACTTTATCTTCTGTTATCAACTCTTTCTTTGGTACCTCTCAGTTGTCTCAGTTTTTAGATCAAACAAATCCTTTAAGTGAGATCACGCATAAGCGTCGTATTTCCGCACTTGGACCGGGCGGTTTAAGCAGGGAAAGAGCTGGTTTTGAGGTTCGTGACGTTCACTACTCTCACTACGGCCGTCTTTGTACAATCGAAACCCCCGAAGGACCAAACATTGGTTTGATATCTACACTTTGTGTACATGCTAAAATCAATGCAATGGGCTTTATTGAAACACCTTACCGCAAAGTTGATAACGGTAAAGTGGATATGAAGAAAACCATCTTCTTGAGTGCTGAGGAAGAAGATACCGCTAAAATTGCACAGGCAAATATTGGCATGGATGATAAAGGAAACTTTATTGAAGATAAAATCAAGAGTCGCCAGACAGGTGATTTCCCAATTTTAGATAAAAATGAAGTGGAATATATGGATGTGGCGCCTAACCAGATTGTTGGGTTAAGTGCTTCGTTAATTCCGTTCCTTGAACATGATGATGCTAACCGTGCTTTGATGGGATCGAATATGCAACGGCAGGCTGTACCATTAATACGTTTGGAATCTCCGATTGTAGGTACAGGTTTGGAAGGTAAAGCAGCCCGTGATGCACGTATTCAGTTACATGCAGAAGGAACAGGTGTTGTAGAATATGTTGATGGTAACGAAATTCATGTTCGTTACAACAGAAGCGAATTACAACAATTGGTAAGTTTTGAAGAAGATCTTAAGATATATAAAGTAACCAAATTTATCCGCACCAACCAGGAAACTTGTATCAACTTGCGCCCTGCTGTTGTAAAAGGACAAAAGGTTGTTGAAGGTGATTTCTTAACAGAAGGTTACGCAACAAAAGGTGGTGAAATGGCTTTGGGCCGTAATTTAAAAGTGGCTTTTATGCCATGGAAAGGTTACAATTTTGAGGATGCTATTGTAATATCTGAAAAAGTTGTTAAAGAAGATTTATTCACTTCTATACATATCAGTGAGTTTGAAACTGAAGTTAGAGATACTAAATTAGGCGAAGAGGAATTAACGCCCGATATCCCTAACGTAAGTGAAGAAGCTACTAAAGATTTGGATGCAAATGGTATCATCCGCATTGGTGCTCATATAAAAGAAGGTGATATCATCATTGGTAAGATTACGCCAAAAGGTGAAAGCGACCCAACTCCTGAAGAGAAGTTGCTACGCGCCATCTTTGGTGATAAAGCCGGCGATGCGAAAGATGCTTCTTTAAAAGCTCCAAGTGGTACGGAAGGTGTTGTTATAAACAAGAAATTGTTTCAACGTGCCAAAAAAGATAAGAATGCGAAAGTTAGAGAGAAAGCTTCTCTTGACAAGATTGAAAAAACGCATGAGAAGAATGAGATTGATATTTTAGAAATGTTGGTTAACAAATTACAGACTTTGTTGAAAGACAAATCATCTGTTGGTGTTAGTAATAATTTCGGAGAAGTATTGGTTGGTAAAGGTGCAAAATTCAATCAAAAGAATTTGAGCAATATTGATTACTTAAATGTAAATCCTTTGGGATGGACAGGCGATGTAAAAACCGACGACCTTATCAATACCTTGTTACACAACTACAGCATTAAATTTAATGAAGAGTTAGGCAGGTATAAAAGAGAGAAGTTCAACATTAGCATTGGTGAT
>JANXVN010000092.1 GCA_025351645.1 Ferruginibacter sp. | reverse complement strand
CACTACGGACTAAAGAAGAATTAATAAATTATAGATTAAACGCTTATATTCGGTTGTAATTATCACAAAGCCTTTAAGTTGCGATAAGCTAGTTATTGCCTGCTATAAAACACCACAGATTTTAACCACAAACTATGACTGGAAAGAAAGACAAACTACAATTAATCTTCAAGCCATTTTTGATAATTGCAATTTGCATAATCGCAGGCTACAAATTTTTAAACTGGCTTATTTTAAAAAAATGCAAGTATCCTCGCTCAACGAAGACATCGTTAACATGTGGCTACCTTTTGCACTTCCATGGATACCAATTTATATTTGGTTGCGGCCCCGAATAAAACTTTTGAACTTGAAAAGAAAAAAGGGCGACCTTCCTTTTCTTTATATAGTTATTGCTGGCTTAGCAATTGTAATTCCAACCATTGTTGCACAATCCTATCTGGAAACAGCATCAGGCGTGCTTACAAAGCTTGATACTATTAGCCAAATTGAAAAGCAAGCTGCTACCAAGTATTATTCACTAAAAAGCTTTTATATAGATAAAAACAAAATCGGTGTTAAAAGCAGTTTTGATGTTAGTGGAAAAAATAGTGAATACTTAAATATGAACTTATTTATTGCATTGCCTATACTTAATTCATCGGTTGATACATCTGAAAAAAATTGTTTGGCATGGTATGGTATTAAGTATCAAAAACAAATTCGCAACCGCCTCAACAAAGATGAAAAAGAAGGACGCTTTAAAAAGTTTGCAAGTGAAAGTCAATCAGATTTTGATAAAAAAGATGTAACTGAATTTATCTACTTTGATAAGATTGGTAATACTGACGACCATAAAAGGTATATTGATGCAATTAAAAACGATAAAAAATACATACCCAATTCAACTACTGTTTTAATTCCGGTTAACAAGCCATTTGAAGCCAGAAATGGAAATAAGCTATCTTGGATTTTTGGGGCATTTTGCATTGGCGCAGTGATTTGGTTAATCATGTTGCTCATTCCAAAAATGGATGAAGAAGCATTAGATAAATTTAAAAACGGAATAACCATAAAAGAAACAAATTTGAAAGAAGCAGTAGCTTTCTTTCTTCCACGGGAAGGTTTTTATATTACTCCAATTATTATGGATTTGAATATTTTTATTTTTATCCTCATGGTTTTTTCTGGGCTTGGATTTATTTCATTTAAACCGGTTGACCTCTTAGCCTGGGGCGCAAATTATAAGCCTGTAACAACAAATGGCGAATGGTGGCGCCTACTCTCCAGCACATTCTTGCATGGTGGGCTTATGCACTTGATTGCAAATATGTATGGGCTTTTATTTGTTGGAATTTTTTTGGAACCACGATTGGGGAAAGTAAGGTATGCATTAGTCTATCTAACTACGGGCATTATTGCCAGTATTGCCAGTTTATATTTTCATGCGCCGACTGTAAGCATTGGTGCATCGGGCGCAATCTTCGGGCTTTACGGTGTTTTTCTTGCCTTACTCCTAACAAAAATATTTCCAAAAGATTTTATCAAAGTATTCCTTACAAGCACATTAATTTTCATTGGCTATAATTTACTTATGGGATTTGCTGGTGCAGGTATTGACAATGCTGCACACATCGGCGGACTTACAAGCGGGTTTATAATCGGACTAATTTTATATCCTCAACTTAAACGACAAGCTGATGATGTGCAATTCTTGGAGCCAGTTTAAACACAATAAAATAAAACATGGACAACAACCAGCTTGGTACAAAACCACATTATCAAATATTAGATGGGCTTAGGGGCGTAGCAGCTATAATAGTGGTATTCTTTCACCTTGCCGAACCGCTTTCCAGCAACCGCCTAAACAATGTGGTAAACCACGGTTATTTGGCAGTTGATTTTTTCTTTCTGTTATCCGGCTTTGTAATTGGTTATGCGTACGACGACAAATGGAACAAATTAACTATCGGCAGTTTTCTTCGTAAGCGTTTTGAGCGGCTGCAACCACTTGTTATATTAGGCATGACGCTTGGCGCCATTGGCTTTTATTTTACGGATTCAACTATATGGCCGCTCATACATACAGTCCCCGTATGGAAGCTGATTGTTGTTATGCTGATAGGGTATACTATTTTACCGATACCACTTGCTATGGATATACGTGGCTGGTAAGAGATGCATCCGCTCAATAGTGTTGGCTGGTCATTGTTTTTTGAGTATATAGCCAATATTCTTTATGCGCTGGGGATAAGAAAATTATCTAAAAAAGCATTGGCTTGTGTTGTAGTATTTGCTGGCGCGGTGCTTTTACATTTTGCTGTTACTAACCCTAACGGAGATGTTACTGGTGGCTGGACGCTTAATGCCGAACATATGCGTGTAGGGATAACACGTACCATATTTCCATTTTTTGCTGGTTTGCTTTTAGTGCGGGTATCTCGGCCGGCCTATATCAAAAATGCTTTTTTGTGGTGTAGCTTACTTGTTGCTGCTGTTTTGCTTATGCCAAGGATAGGCGGTGCCGGGCATCTCTGGATGAATGGTTTGTACGAAGCTTTTTGCATCATCATTGTTTTTCCCCTAATTGTATATATCGGTGCCGGAGGTGTTGTAGCTAGCCAAATGGAAAGTAAAATTTGTATCTTCCTTGGTAATATTTCCTATCCTTTATACATGACTCATTATGTGCTTGTATATTTTTATGTAGCCTGGGTAAGCAACCACAGCGGGGTTACATTATGGCGGGCATGGCCATATGCACTGCTCACCTTTTCAGGAGCTATAGTGTTGGCTTATGCAAGCTTAATGTTGTTTGATGTACCGGTAAGGGCCTGGTTACGAAAAAAGATAATAGTAAAAAGGATAAACTAATGCCGTTAGGTTAAAGCCTTTTATTTCCTTTGGAGAGGGGTAGGGTTAGGTAAAGACAAACATATAAATCCATAGCTAAACGGCATTGAAGGGATATTACTATTATTTATGCCACAAAAACACATCAGCGTCTCGATAGGGTAAGGTAGCCTTTAAAGCGTAAAGATGCCATGCTTGCAGCAGGCACAAGGGAAAGTATAAATGGAAACAAAGCTCACAGACCTTCATATAAATTTGTGATTGGCTTAGAAAAGTATTCAAAAGAGTTTGCACCTTTTTAAAAAGTGTAAACTCTTTTGAATATTTTTCCGCAGCATCACATGCCTGATGTATTTGTATAGCCAAAATTGTATTTTAACTTATGTTCATTACAAAACCGTATGCCCATATCCGCAACTGTTAAACTCCTTCATAAAAAAGAATTAATTTTGGCACTTATTTATAACTACAGCTACATCCACTTAAATATATTGTATGATCAATTACGAATCTACAATACGGTCGGTTAATGTAACGCGGTACGTTACGCCCTTGCGGGAAGGTGGTTCTTTGCCTGCCATTGTAGAGGCTGATGATGGATTTTTATATGTGCTAAAATTCAGGGGCGCAGGGCAGGGGATAAAGGCGTTGACCGCCGAATTGATTGGTGGCGAAATTGCCAGGGCTCTAGGTTTTAAAATGCCGGAAATTGTTTTTGCACACGTAGACGAAGCCTTTGGAAGGACGGAACCCGATGAAGAAATACAAGACCTTTTAAAGCGCAGCACCGGGCTTAACCTGGCAGTGCATTACCTTTCGGGTGCTATAACTTTTGACCCTGCGGTTACGGTTATTAATACAAGGCTGGCTTCGCAGATTGTGTGGCTTGATTGCCTGATAACCAATATGGACCGCACTGTGCGCAATACCAATATGCTTTGGTGGCATAAGGAATTATGGCTGATAGACCATGGCGCCAGTTTATATTTTCACCACAACTGGCAACTGCTAGACCAGCAAGCGGTGCGGCCTTTTATATTGGTGAAGGATCATGTACTGCTTCCACAGGCAACAGAACTAGATGCGGTGGATACTGAATTTAAAGCTATACTTACCAGCGAAAAGATCCGTGCAATTATTGATTTGATACCTGATGAATGGCTGGCGGCAGATACATCTTTTACATCTGTTGAGGAACACCGGCAAGTGTATATTCAATTTTTAGAAACCCGTTTAGCACATTCCATAATTTTTGTAAAAGAAGCACAGCATGCAGCAGAAGCACTTGTTTGAGTACGCCATTATCCGCATTGTGCCAAAGGTGGAGCGGGAAGAATTTTTAAATGCGGGCGTAATTTTATATTGTGCCAGCCAGCACTTTTTGCGTACCCTTTTTTCGATAGATGAAGAGCGGCTAAAAGCTTGCTGCAAAGATATTAATGGCAAAGAATTATTGCAGAACCTACATGCGTTAGAGCGTATATGCAAGGGCGATAGCAATGCCGGGCCAATTGCGAAGCTTAACCTTGCAGGTAGGTTTAGATGGCTTACTGCTACCAGGAGCACGGTTATACAAACATCAAAAACACACCCTGGTTTTTGTATTGACCCGCAACAAACACTTGATAAACTTTATATACAGCTGGTGCTGTAAATTTAAAACCTGGCTTCATTTATAAAAACCCTTAAGTATCTGTAATAGATTTATAAAGTGCGCTTATAATTTAATTGTAAAAGAATGCTGATAAGTAGTTTTATCGCAGTTACTTAGCGAGCATTGCTTACCGGGTTTTTTTATGTGTATACTTGCTTTTGTAGATAATCAATGCTGCTATACTGCTGCCTTTTAAAAGTATATTTCATTAATAAATTAGCGGGCATGCCTTACTTTTTAAGTTGCTGGCTACTGCTAAAAGCTAATTCGCCCGCCACGTGAGGGATAGAAGGGAAAAACACGCAAAGCGCCGTAAGCTGTTAGTATAGCGTAGCTAAAAGGTAGCTTTGGCGCTGCGGATTTTGGAATGAAAGCCCGACCCTTGCCGCCGCGGCTTGGGGCACGCCAAAAATAAGTTAATGCATTGCTACTGGAAAAGTACAGCTGCTTTTGCTACCTATCAATTTGATACGTCTTTATTATGGTTGATTGAAGCTTGCCAATTTTTGCCGGACAAAACTATCAATAACTTATGTAAGCTAGCAAACTACGGCTTAATATAAATTACTGATGGTTATTCAATGCCGTTAAGTTAAGCCCTTTCCTCTCCAAAGGAGAGGAAAAGGTGAGGTAAAGACAGACATATAGATCCTTGACTTAACGGCATTGGATAGTTATTGTTGATTAAAATAAAGCCGTCTTAAAACGGTTAACTTTTTTAATCGGTTAATAAATAATAAATTCGCTTTATAAATTTAAAACTTGATAACGATTTTAGATAAGCAACAGCTACACCTTACCATTTTACGCCTGGCCAACCAATTAATGGAGAACCACCAGCATTTAAATGAATTGGTTTTTATAGGCTTGCAGCCACGTGGCGTTCAGGTAAGCAAATTGATAGTAGACAACATACAAAACCTTTACTCTGGCGAAAAAATTGCCTATGGTATTCTAGACATTACGTTTTACAGGGATGACATACGGCGGGAACTGCATGTGGCCAACAATACGGACATCCCATTTTCGATAGAAGGAAAAAAGGTTATTTTAATTGATGATGTGCTATATACTGGCCGTACCATCCGTGCCGCACTGGATGCCCTGCAGGATTTTGGGCGCCCTCAAAAAGTAGAGTTATGTGTTTTGGTGGATAGGCGGTTTAGCAGGGAACTGCCAATACAGCCAGATTATTTTGGTAAGTCTGTTGATACAGTAGTATCCCAAAAAGTTAAAGTAGAGTGGGATAAGGAGCAGGTTATTTTATATTGAAGCAGCTAATAATGAGTATCGGCGCTATAAAAATAACCATCCAATAAATTTTTCCCTTTCAACGCAAACAATTCAAACAAATCTATTAGCTTTGCCCCTTAATGCAACTATCTACCAAACATTTATTGGGCATTAAGGATCTTACACAAGAAGATATTTCTCTTATTTTATCTACTGCCGCACAATTCAAAGAAGTTTTACAAAGGCCTGTTAAAAAAGTGCCCTCATTACGTGATATTACCATCGTAAACTTGTTTTACGAAAGCAGTACCCGTACAAGGATATCTTTTGAGCTCGCTGAAAAAAGGCTCAGCGCCGATACCATTAATTTTACCGCTTCTGGCTCGTCTGTATCTAAAGGAGAAACCCTGCTGGATACTGTAAACAACATCTTAAGCATGAAGGTAGACATGGTAGTAATGCGCCATAGCGCTAGTGGTGCCCCCCATTTTTTAGCAAAGCACATTCCTGCAGCAATCGTAAATGCTGGCGATGGCATCAACGAACATCCCACACAAGCTTTGCTAGATGCGTTTTCCATTAAAGAAAAACTGGGCTCATTAGAAGGTAAAAAAATTGTGCTGGTGGGCGATATTATGCACTCACGCGTAGCATTAAGCAACATTTACCTGCTTAAAAAAATGGGTGCCGAAGTAATGGTTGCAGGCCCACCAACATTGATACCCAAATACATAGCCGAAGCACTTAAAGTTAAAGTAGAGTACAACCTGCAAAAAGCACTCGCATGGTGTGATGTAGCAAACGTATTGCGCATACAATTGGAAAGGCAAAACCAGGTATTATTCTCCTCGCTGAGAGAATATAATTTAGCATACGGCGTAACCAAAAAAATACTGGACGGGCTTCCAAAAGAAATTGTTATTATGCACCCAGGCCCAATTAACCGAGGCGTGGAAATTGACAGTGATGTGGCAGACAGTGACCGTTCCATTATTTTACAACAGGTAGAAAACGGCGTAGCAGTAAGGATGGCGGTGCTGTATTTGCTATCTCCCAAAAGTAGCACCTTAGTTAATGGATAATTGGTTAAATGATAATTGATAATCTTGCCGCATTAAAGTGTATCCGAATTTTGATTAGCCCACTAACTAATGGATAATTGATACTGTTGCCAAATCAAATTGTATCCGAATTTTGATTAGTTTTAACATCGATAAAATTATCTGTTATACAATTATCAATTATCAGTTAACAGAATTATCAGTTAAAATAATTATCAATTGAATAGAGTCTGCCTTTTTCCCGGAACATTCGACCCCGTTACGTTGGGCCATATCGATATCATTAACAGGGCCATGCCGTTGTTCGATAAAGTAATAGTAGGTATAGGGCGCAACGTAAATAAAGTGCCCATGTTTAGTGAAGAGATGCGGCTGCAATGGGTAAAGGATATCTACAAAAATGAACCAAAAGTAGAAGCCGTTTTGTATGACGGGCTTACTGTAAATTGCTGCAAACAAGTAGGTGCCAATTTTATTTTAAGGGGCATACGGTACGTAAACGATTTTGAGTATGAAAAAGCCATCGCAGATATGAACCGCAGTCTGGAAGGGCATATAGAAACAGTTTTTTTAACCTGCCTTCCACAGTTTACTTCGGTAGCATCAACACTGGTACGGGATGTGTATAAGAATGGGGGAGACGTATCTCAGTTTTTGCCAGATGCGGTCAATCTTTCAATCACTAAAAAGTAATTAATTAATTATTGTCACATGAAATCAACGCCTGCACCCAACGCTATCTGGTTCAACAAATCTGTAAAGTTTGAAGACCTGCAAGATCTTTCTCCTGGCACCATGGGCGAGTATTTAGGCATGGAGTGGACGGAGTTAGGGGATGACTACATCAAAATTAAAATGCCCGTTAACGAACGCACCAAGCAGCCTTATGGGTTATTGCACGGCGGTGCAAGTTGTGCCCTTGCAGAAAGCGCTGGCAGTATAGCAAGCAGCCTGGTAATTGATCCTCATAAATTTATTTGCGTAGGGCTGGAAATTAATGCCAATCACGTGCGCAGCGCAAGGCAGGGCTGGGTTGTAGCCACCGCAACACCGTTACATTTAGGCAGGAACACGCATGTGTGGGACATAAAAATACACGACGAACTAAGCAAATTAATCTGCATTAGCAGGCTAACGGTAGCCATATTGGACAAGGCTTTTTAGAAAACTTACTTTTTTATGCCGGTAAGATAAAAAGGCGTTTCCATTATTAATTATCGTTTTTTAACTGGCTTTTTTGTTGCCCCAGCCAATACACAGCCATGTACATCTTCATAGGCCCGTCCGAATGACAGCCGAGGGGACATCGCACATTTGAAGGTTTGTTTTTCACGCATCATTTATTATGCATTACGGGGCTTATGCTAATTTGTAAAAGCCACCTGCAGCTTGTATTATTAGGTTGTGCTTTAAACAAGAAGGCTTGCAAAAAACAAATACCCCAACAAAATAATAGCTAGCTCCTATGCTTTGAAATGTGCTTGCTAAACTGTAATAATCTGCTGAACAAGCCGCTGCCTGTTACTACGAAGCCACTACAGATTAATTAATCAATATCTTATTGCAAACACACCCATAATATCTTTTATAGAAGGGTAGGTATCGCTCATCGGTTCTGCAAGGTTATTTAAAGCTATCCATTTTATTGCGGCTATATCTTCTTCGGTTTGAGGCACTAGTTTTTGCCCGGATGGGCAAGTCATGTAATACCAATGCGTGGTTTTTAAATAATGCTTGCCATAGGCATTATACGTGTGGTACGTTTCGCCCACCTTGTTTACTAAAGTTAAATTGTGCGCTGCTGTTTCTTCTTCAACCTCCCGTATAGCAGTGGCTTCAAGGATTTCGCCTTTTTCTACTTTTCCTTTTGGCAAATCCCATTTGCCCAAACGGTGAATAAACAAAATCTCTTTTTTATCATTCTGTACAATGCCGCCGGCTGCTTCTATGGGTGTAAAATGCTTGCAAAAAGCTTTCATTAAATCAGGTAAATTTTCATGCAGCAATACACCGGCATGAAAATCGGATTTGGTTATTTCGTGCAGCAGCGAATTGATGGCCGGCGTAGAAAACTCATCTATAAAAATAGCATCCGGATGCCGCAAAATTTCTTCCAGTTCTTTAGTAAGCGCATCGCATAAATAAACCGGCTTATCGTCAAAATAAATTTTAATGTACATAGTTATAGGTTATAAATGATACTGTAAAATACCTTCTTACTAAAAATAAATTAGAAGGCTTGTGCTTTAGGTTAAGGCTTTGTTTTAATTTGCAGCATGACAAATGAAAAAGCCGTAGCGGAAAAGCTGTTACAAATTAATGCAATTAAATTGAGTCCGCAACAACCCTTTACCTGGGCCAGCGGTTGGAAAAGCCCTATTTACTGCGATAACCGGAGGGTACTATCATTTCCATTTGTGAGGGATTTTATTAAAAGTGAAATGTGCAATGTGGTGTTTGAGCAATTTCCTACGGCAGACGTGCTGGTAGGCGTAGCAACGGCCGGCATTCCCTGGGGCGCTATGGTGGCCGACCAATTAAAGCTGCCCTTTATTTATGTGCGGCCTAAGCCAAAAGAACATGGGCTTGGCAATCAGATAGAAGGCTTTTATGAAAAGGGGCAAAAAGTGGTTGTTGTGGAAGATTTAATATCTACCGGAAAAAGCAGCCTTGAAGTGGTGGAAGTTTTACGCAAGGCTGAAGTGGAAGTTGTAGGCATGGTAAGCATTTTTACCTATGGCTTTGAAGTGGCAACGAAAGCGTTCGCAGCTGCGAAGCTTGATTACAAGTCTTTAACCAACTATGCCACTTTAATTGAGCTTGCCGTCGAAAAAGGGATTGTTACCGCAGAGCAGCAAAACACTTTGTTAAACTGGCGACAGGACCCTGCCAATTGGGATGCAAATCAATAACTTTATAAAAAATAGTTTCATTATGAAAGCAGTTACGCTAATAATAATTTCCCTTTTTACTTTACTAAACATCGGCCTGGCACAAGCAAAAACATTTAATAAAGCAGTTATTAAAACACCAACGGTTTTGTGTGAAGATTGCCAGCTTAGGCTGGAAGAGTACTTAAGAAGGGAACCAGGCATATCCTCTATAAAAGTGGATTATAAAAAGAAAATAACCACTATAACTTATTTGACCGACCGTAATAACATTGAACAGTTGAAAACTGCGATATCCAATGCGGGTTTTGATGCAGACGATGTAGCAGCCGATGAGGATGCCTTTAAAAAATTACCAAAATGCTGCAGGACGGGAGATGGAAAAAGAACAGTGCCTGTAAAACCGGAATAGTGATAAAACTTAAAATGATTTATATAGCCACTTTAATAAGTGGTTTTTTTTTGCATTAAAACAAAGTAAACTGCTGCTTGCCTTCGTAATTAACCGGAAAAGTCTTGAATACGTTTAACTTGCCAACTTTTACAGTGCCAATAACTTTTATCATCACTTCATTACTCAATAAAGTGATAAATCCATTTTTCAAAAGGTTCTTCATATCAACATCCATAGTGACAGGTATTGAAAATTCTGCCCTTCTTGGTATGGCTACCTGGTACTCCTGCGAAGCCTTGCCCAAATAATTATTGTTGATGTAAATGTCAAGGTCGGTACGGTTAAGCTCCAACCCAAAATTATTTGGATTGTAATAGATCAAATCCATTTTTATGGCGGAAGAAGAAAAGCTGGGCTTATCGATAGTAAAGTTTTTAAAGTCGCGGTATTCCAGGGCCTTCGGGGCGCTACAGCTAACTAATAAAAAAACGAGCAGACTAATAATGCAAATAGCAGGTAAAGATTTAAGGCGCATGTAATTATATAGTTTTAAATTTTTTGGAAAGATAATACTATAACTGAAAACCCCGGTGACAGCCATTTGGATATAGGTGGCTTTTAACATTTTTGTATAAACCTAAGCATAATTTAAGTGGGCAATAAAACCATTACATAACCGTATAACAGCTACGTACCCCAAAATCGGAAACTATGAAATTATTATCCTGCATCATATTATTATATTGTTTGCAAGTTGCACATCTACAAATAGAATTAAAAACGCTATTGTAATCGAAAAAAATGCGCTACAGGTTTTATAGGGCAAAGTAGATTCTATTAATACACAAAAGCTGGCAAAAAAAATATTGGGGAATTAGACGACCTGACAGATTCTATTACAGGCAAATATATAGCTCGGCTAAAGGATAGCATCAACAGCAGGCTCACCTATTTTAATGCACTTACGAACAATAAAAAAATACGCAGGCAAAAAAAAGAGGCCAATGCTTACCTTAAGCAAGCCATACAATTGTATAGCAATGAATAAAGGAATATCTATTTTTAGATGACCTCTTTAACGCATCCACTTTTAATAAGCTTAATACGGCTACATTTTTTGGCAGTGGGAAGTACAAACTTAATGATTCGGCGGTGGCGCAAGTATCGTTAATATCAAAAAATCTTATTAAGGAAGCTAGTGATTTTTTTGCGGCGCATGCTAATAAAAAATTGACGGCCATGTTATTGTTTATGGCTATGCGGATGAGCAAACTATCTGCAGTGGAAGCGAGCTATACCTCGACCTGGCAGCAGCGATAACCAGCAGGGAGCCGGCTAATAAATTACTAAATGCTGAATTATCAAAACGAAGGGCGCTTTCAATAAAAAACATCTTAAAAGAAAATTTTGAAACAAATAAATAACAAAACCCGGCATCTTCTTTTTCTACCAACTTTTTTGCAATTGGAAAAGGCGAATAATTGCCTTCCTCCAACATTAGTAATTACCAGCCTGTAGATGAGCGCAGGCGGGTAGTTTTGCTGTACTGGAGCATTTTGCCGCAGCTCGATTAAATTATTTGATTTATCAAAAATTATCATTGGCATAAGTGTTTCAAAGCTTTATATTATTAAACACTACAAGTTTATGCAGCAGGGAGCTATTGGCAAAGTAGAAGTAGATAAAGATATATGGCGACTTCATTATAAAGAAAGGACAGCGCCCGTACTAGCCGTAAGTGCAAATTATTTTGTGCCGTTTAACCATAATATTTTTTACTCCTGTGAGCTTACAAACATAATTAAAAGGGACGGGTGCCATGACCGTAAGGAAATTTGCGTGCTGGTAAAACCCAAGTGTGACAATGGTTTTGCCGATATTGATTGGAGCATATAAACAACTGGGTTACTAAGCATACTTTGTATCCGGATGAAATTGGATAACTCACTAACCCGTCTCTCCATCGTTGCATGGTTTTACCCCTACTGCATTTTTTGTTGACTTACCCCCATTGAATCATATTTTAAAAGATTAAGCTGATAATTAGTTGTAAGGCAAGTTTTTTAATTAGCCCTTTTTTTATATGCTTGTACTACCGTGATATTTATTTGCAAACCCGCAACAAAACAATAGTCTAAATAAACTTAGCTTTTTTTTGATAGATAATTTATCATTTATTCATGATCCGCTTTCTATGCTGAATGCCCCATTTACGCAATTCTGTAATTACATTATCTAATGAGTCGCCATATTTTGTAAGCGAATATTCTACCGATACAGGCACTGTATCATACACTGTCCGTTTTACTAATTGGTTTATTTCCAGGTCACGCAATTCCTTCGACAGCATCCTGTCGGTTATCTTCGGTATTTCTTTTGCCATTTCGCTAAAGCGCTTATTACCAAAAGATAGGGAAATAATAATGGGCAATTTCCATTTGCCATTTAATACTTCTAAGGCATCTTTTACAGGGCGTATCATGCCCATGCATTCGCTATGTACCCGCTCTTCTTTATGTACCATTTTAAATGTTTTAACCACTATAGTAAAGTATAGTGCTATCATGCAGTATAGTGCTATACAAAAATATAGTGCTTATCAATGTATAGTAAATGTAGATAATTTTACAATTCAAATAAAATTAAAAAAATGAAAAAGATATTGAAGATAGTTTCCAGCCCAAGGGGAGAAAACTCTGTAAGTATTAAACTAGCAGATGCAGTTGTTGATAAAATTTTAACTGTCAACCCGGGCAGTATAGTTGTTACCCGCAACCTTGCCAACAAGCCTTTTCCACATTTGGAAGAAGCGCAACTTACAGCCTTTTTTACGCCTGCGGAAAATCTCAGCGCTGATAACAAGGAAGCAATCAAGCATTCTAACGACGCAATTAAAGAATTAATGGATGCGGATATTATTGTTATAGGCGTGCCAATGTATAACTTTGGCATACCTTCTACACTAAAAGCATGGATAGACCATATTGCAAGGGCAGGCATTACTTTTAAGTATTCTGCTGCCGGGGCAGAAGGCTTGGTAAAAAATAAACGAGCTTACCTGGCCATCACTTCCGGAGCTGTATATAGCGAAGGCTTTATGAAAAGCTATGATTTTACAGAATCTTACCTGCGCAGCGTTTTAGGCTTTATCGGCATTACAGATATTAATGTTGTACGTGCAGAAGGCTTGTCAATACCAGATACACAAGCACTAGCACTGGAAAAAGGAATTGAAAGCATTGCGGTATAAAAAATGTATGATGTAAGATGTATGATGTTTGAAATATTTCAATACATAATCCTCTTATAATTAGGAGATAAAAAAATCGTTATTGAAATACCCGGCACATACATCTTCCATCAATATTTAATTATTTTATCTCCACAAATTGTTCCTTCACATTCCAGCCATTTATTGATACCAGTGTTTTTATGTTGGATGGAGTGTATTCAAGTATTATTTTCTTTTGTTGGCCTGGCAGTACAGATACGTAGTTATCGCTGTAAAAAACAGGCAATACTCTTTTTTTAGTATCCGCATTTACTAAAGAAAGGCGATTAAAAAAAGCTACTGTACCATTGGCGGGGTTGCTGATGGCTACCTCAACCTTACCATTACTTACCTGGCTTGCTTTTAAGGTTACAGCGGCTGGCTTTATCTTTTGCAAACCGCTATAATTGCCTGCAGAATCTGGCAGCCAGTAAAAATTTTCACTCATTACTTGCTTGTTGCTATCCAATAAACGCATCTGTAAAAACATGCCTTCGTTTTTTCGAAGCTCATCAATGGCAGATTTTATGGGTAAAAAACTTTGCACTTTAGTTGGGCCTACTTCTACAAAAACCTGTGTCATTAAATTGCCTTTGCCCTCCATGTTATAAGTATTTACTTCCAGCATTATATTTTGCTTTCTTGTAAAAGTATTGTTGGCTATCATTACCATCCCGCTTGCATTATCGTACATAACATGCAGTAGCTCTCCGGCAGTATGCAATCCGTACAGGCAAGCGTTAGGGTCTAAATAATAGTCGTACATCTGCCCCCGTAAGGCGGTCCATGGGTTTTGAGTTTTCCAAATTATTACGCCGGTGTACCAATCCCACATGTGGCTGGTAAAGCCTTCTATCAGCCCACGGTATTGGCCGTAGTTTACAAGCTGGGCCTTCATGCCAAAATCTTTTACATCTTTGGCTTTGCCATATGGCGCTATAAACTGGTCGTAGCCAATATATTTATGGTAATCCCAAACAGAATCCACAACATTTTTATTATCTATAAATTGTGGCGCCACCAAATTTTTGGAAGGTATAAGCCTTTCCAGCGACTCATAATCCCCCACGCCCACAGAGCCAACTTCGGAGTTAAAAGGAAAAGTTTGCTGTGCCCAAAATGTATTGATATCCTGTATGCCATATGGGCCATCGCCATTGCCCCCAAGCGAGTTGTACGACATGCTATCACTGTTGCTATAATCAAACATATACCGTGTGCCATCTAATTTTGGCATGATGGAATCTTTTAGGGGCTTCAATATATCATCTGGCGGCGTTACTTCATTGCCAGCACAGTAAAAGGCAAGCGATGCATAATTACGGATCATCTTTATCTGGTCTGTTAAAGAGGCTAAAGCAAGGTTATGGTTATCGGGGTATTTGCGCCTTGTCCATTGATCTTCTTTTTTCATAGGGTCCAGCCACTTGCCATTGCAATCGCCGCTAAACCAAAAATCCTGAAATACCATCAAGCCATATTTATCGCAGGCTTCATAAAACTCCGGCCTTTCTGTAAGCGACCCGCCCCAAATACGTATTAGGTTCAAATTCATATCCCTGTGAAACCTAACTTCGGCATCGTAGCGTTCTTTGCTAAACCGTAGCATCGCATCAGATGTTATCCAGTTGCCACCCTTTATAAATATCTTTTGTCCGTTAACAGTAAGCTCCCTGCTTTTGGTAGTAGTGTTCCAGGATGTTTCTATTTGCCTTACACCAACTTCTACATCTTCCTTATCAAGCAAAGTATTTTCTTGATTAATAAAAACAAACTGCAGTTTGTATAAATATTGGCTACCATATCCAGCGGGCCACCAAAGCTTTGGCTTGTCAAGGGTAAAGTCTGGCAGCATTACTTCTGTTGTGCTGTTGGCAGCAAGCTTCACTTCTTTCTTTATTATTTTTCCTTCCAGCTGATATTCCAGTGTGCCTTGTACAGCAGTGCCTGTTGGGTTTTCAATCTCTGCACTTGCCTTAATAGTTGCAGGCTGTTGCTGCTGCCCGGTAAATCTTTTGCCTGGTACAAGTGTTACAATGTGTGGGTTTTTTACATTGATGGTATTAGTTTTTTCAATAGTCACCTTATCCCAAATACCGGTGTTCCTGTCACGGATGGGTTGTATCCAATCCCATCCGGCAACATATTGGTTAGTTACATTCCTCGAAATTTCACCATCGCCGCCCTGTCCGCCATTGGGGTTGCCAACCGGGTTAGGCGGGTACACAATAACTGCAAGCCTGTTTTTGCCATCTTTTGCTAAAAGGCGTGTAATGTTGTACGTTACCCGCAGGTACATGCCCTCGTGCGGCTCGCTATTTATTTTGTTGCCGTTTAAGAAAATATCGCAGCTATAATTAACGCCCCTAAAGTTTAGCCATACCTGCTCATTATTAACGGCAGGTTTTTCTTTAAAATTATTAACGAACCAGTAAGTGTAATAATCCCTGCCGGTTGTAAAAATATCGGGTATGTATTTATTATTCATACCATAAAATGGGTCTGCAATTATTTTGTTATTTAGCATTGTAGTAAGTACCGTTCCAGGCACAGTTGCTGGTAACCAACCATCTGTTTTAAAAGACGGAGCCGATACCTGCACGCCACTTTGTTTAACTTTTGCAATAGGGGCGCATACCCAGCCTGAGTTTAACTCGTATTGGCTTTGCGCAATCGATACCGTTGAAGAAAATAAAATGCAAAGAGCGAGAAAGAATTTAGGATGCATGCAGTAGGTTTTTGCGCTAATTTAATCCATTTATGCAGGCGAAAGTTTACGTAGCGTTTAAATTATTATTATACTATGCCTAATAGAGTTTTCACAAGCCGATGTTTACTTTAATTTTTAAAGCTAGCATTTTAATAAGTTTGCCTATAAGTATATGATTGAGTACTTACAATTTATACTCACCGAATTTGTATGTTAACAAAATAAAAAATCTTAAAAATAGGATTATAAAAGAACGAACATTCATTTATATTTGTAATTAAATGAGAGTAAGGGATATTAATAAAGAGCGGGCCATCAGAGAAAAAGCTTTGCAGATGATGGTAAAGGAAGGCATGGATGGCTTTAGCATGCAAAAACTTGCAAAAGCTGCCGCAGTAAGCCCTGCAACCATTTATATTTATTTTAAAGATAAGGAGGACCTTATAGAACAGTTATGCATTGAGGCAGGCGATAAAATGATGGAGATAACCTTTAAAGGTTTTGCTCCTTCGATGAGCTTTAGCGAGGGGTTGCGTATACAATGGGTTAACAGGGCAAAATATTTTATGAAGTATCCAGACCAGATGCACTTTTTAGAACAGTTGCGCCACTCGCCGTACGGAGAAAAACTTAGTGCCAGGATGGGAGAAAAATTTAAAGAAATACTGGGCAATTTTATGGCCAATGCTGTAAAAAATAAAGAGTTGGTAAAAGTACCGATAGAAGTTTTTTGGTCCATAGCATTTGCACCGCTCTATAGCCTTGTAAAGTTTCACATGTTGGGCAAAAGCGTTGCTGGCAAACAATTTACTTTAACAGATAAATTGATGAATGAAACTTTCGGGCTGGTTTTGAAGGCTTTAAAACCGTGATGATGAAAATAAAAGAATTTTTTAAAATATAAGTAAAGCCTAATCGTCTATACGGCTAACGGCAAACCAAACTAAAACGCCTTAAAGCCTTGCGGCAAAAAATGAAGGAAGTTATGAATATACTCATCTTCAAAACAAATATTTGTTTTAAGAAAGACCTGCTTAAAGTAAGGCCTTTACTATCTGCATGCGACTACATTATACAATGGAATATAGACCAGCATGACATTGACAAGGTGCTCCGCATTGTATCTACCATAAATAACCCCATTATTATTATACAAACAATTACAAAAATTGGCTATCAGTGCGAGGAGCTTCCCGATTAAAAAAAATATTTTATGTCAAAAACTAATTCCAGTGCCCAATCAATTGCAATATCTTTTACGCCTTATCAAAAATTAGTAATTGCTTTGTTAGCACTAACCCAATTTACAGTGGTGCTCGATTTTATGGTAATGTCGCCATTGGGAGATATGCTGATGAAATCTATGAGCCTTACAACAAGCCAATTTGGTTTTGCAGTTTCCGGATATGCTTTCAGCGCTGGCATCAGCGGTTTGTTAACGGCCGGTTTTGCAGATAAGTTCGATAGAAAAAAATTGCTGCTTTTCTTTTATATTGGCTTTATAGGCGGAACATTTATTTGCAGCATAACCACTAGTTACAACATGCTTGTTGCGGCGCGTATTGTTACTGGTTTATTTGGCGGCGTAATTGGTTCTGTATCCATGGCCATAGTCGCCGATCTTTTTAATATCGACCATCGTGGGCGTGTAATGGGGTATATGCAGATGGGCTTTGGTGGCAGCCAGGTTTTGGGTATTCCACTCGGCTTGCTCATTGCTAATAAATGGGGCTGGCAATCTCCGTTTTTAATGATTGTGTTCCTGGCAACTTTGGTGTGCATTACAATTGTATTAAAACTACAACCGGTAAATAAACATTTACTAGTAAAGCAGCAAGACCGTAGCGCATTCAAGCATTTATGGCATACAATCGCAAACCGAAATTACCGTGTTGGCTTTTTGGCAACCGCCATGTTATCGCTTGGTGGCTTTATGATGATGCCCTGGGGAAGTGCTTTTGCTATTAATAACCTTCACGTAACACAATTTCAGCTTCCTATATTATTTATGGTATCTGGAGTAAGCTCATTAATTGTTATGCCAATTATAGGCAAGCTTAGCGATAAGGTAGATAAATTTAAAATATTTACAATTGCTTCTTTATGGATGATTGTTATGGTAGTAGTTTACACCCACTTAACACCAGTAGCATTACCAATTGTATTGGTAATGAATGTTGCCTTTATGATTGGCATTATGAGCAGGATGGTACCTGCAATGGCTTTAACAACATCTTTGCCTCAAATGCAGGATAGAGGAGCGTATATGAGCATTAGTTCATCTTTACAACAAATAGCTGGCGGTATAGCGGCGGCGGCAGGTGGTTTTATAATTGTACAAAAAAAGAAGGCAAGCCCGCTTGAGCATTACGATACCCTTGGATGGGTGATAGTCGTACTCTCTGTAATAAGTATTTTAATGGTGTATAGGGTAAGCAAAATAGTAAAGGCGCAACAAATTGCAACGCCTGAAACTATTAAGATACCAATGCTTGCAGAAGGATAAATTTTTTTTGGTCTTATTGGCTCTAAAAAAATTATGCCTTTATCGAATTCTAAATAAAACCGCAACCCTCTTTATTAGTAAAAGCTTCATTTATTGCTACTTGTACATCTTCAAATTCAGGTATCGGGTTAACCAAGCCAGTACTCATCATAATTGAGCTAACTAAAATTTGTGCCTTGATCCTTAGCTTCGCTTCTTTCAAAATAGAAAGGCTAGTTACAATATCTGTAAAATTCATTTTAATAGTTTTAGGATTATAATAAAATTCCAACTCTTAGACTTTTTTTTTGGAGAAAGGGTTGCATGAGATAAAAAAATTATCAGAATTTTAAATAATAGTCGACAAACGTTTGTATTAAATTATAAAAGATTGTGTGTAAAGTATGCATCAATCAGTGATTGACAAGTAATAAAAAACGCTTTTTCATCTGAAAAAAAATATCAGAATTTATATTTTTTAAATACTGATAGCTTTTTAGGCCCCGCCTTGTGAACCAAAAATTCTTTAAAGCCTCAATAATTTTCTGCACGAAGCCAAATGAAAATTCAAATGCATTATTTTCATACAATCATATTAACTGTAACATAGCACCTTAAACAATATCATGAAAAAATTAATTGTAAGTGCGGCCGCCATATTGGCTCTTTTTATGACGCAAGCACAATCTATCGACAAAATTATAAGCCCTCGGCAAGTAAAAAAAATTGAAAAAAATTTAAGTGCCGATAATATGGAAGGCAGGCGCACTTTTACACCTGGCATTGCAAAGGCATCTTCTTATATAGAAACAGCATTTAAAAAGATTAGTTTGCAAACTTTTAACGGCGCAGCCAATTACAGGCAAGATTTTTTTATGTACGAATCTGTAACAACGGCAGCAGCTGTGTCAATCGATGGTAAAAATGTTGCCGATTCATTGGTTGCATGTTTCTCATATCTCCCGCAGCTAAGTTTTACAGAAAAAAGTGGCCTGGAAGTGGTGAGCATAAAAGCAGGCGAAAAAGCTTATCAGCAATTTTCTAAATATCTGCATAGTAAAAAAAATCTGCTGGTATTGGTAGACAGCAGTTTCGGCGAGCTTTTAAAAATGGCAAAAAAAATGAATAAGCTAACCGTTTCGCCAGATAGCAATTCCGTTATTTTTGTGATTACAGTTTCGGTTGCTGCAAATTTCACCATCAATATCAGCAACACAATTACAAAAAAAGAATTGAATAATGTAGTGGGTGTATTACAGGGCAAAAGCAAGCCAGATGAATATGTTATATTCTCCGCCCATTATGACCATCTTGGCATTGGCTCACCGGAGGAAGGCATGCCGCATGATACCAAAGATTCCATCTACAACGGCGCTAATGATGATGCGGCCGGCACTACTGCGGTAATAATGCTGGCAAAGTATTTTAAAAAGTCAAATAACAATGAGCGCACAATTATCTTTACCACTTTTGTAGCAGAAGAATTAGGAGGCTATGGCTCGCAGTATTTTAGCAAGCAAATGGCGCCTGAAAAAGTAATGGCTATGTTTAATATAGAAATGATTGGCACCGATTCTAAATGGGGGCTAAACTCGGCGTATATAACGGGCTTTGATAAATCTAACATGGGCCCCATCTTACAAAAAAATTTAAAAGGCAGCAACTTTGCTTTTTATGCAGACCCTTACCCGGAGCAACAATTATTTTACCGGTCAGACAATGCAACCCTTGCCAGGATTGGGGTTCCGGCGCATACCATCTCTACTTCCAAAATGGATAACGAGCCTAATTACCACAAAGCCAGCGACGAAATTGGTACATTGGATATAGTAAACATGGCTGCTATAATTAAAGCTATAGCAATAAGCAGCAGCAGTATTGTTAAAGGCGTAGATACACCTAGCCGCGTTGATACTAGTAAATTGAAGTAACATTTTGATAAAATATAAGCACCAAGGCCATCTTTTTTTATAAAGATAACCTTGGTAATTATAGAAATTTTAAACCAACAATTTAGTCGCCTGCAGCTTTTTCCCCTTTTTCTCCCATCTCCACAATATCTCCTTTAGTAAAAAGAATAGCTTGCAAAGTGGCACGCCATAAAGGTTTTTTGCGCAATAAAAACTCAAGGTCCATTCCAAAATGTTTCATTTCTTCTTTTTGCGCATTCTGCATAATTGCCCTTGCATCTTTATCTGTTTCAACAGCAATTCGTTGCTCGTACCAGCCAATGGCTTCGGCTTCTTCGGTTAACGATGCACACATGCGTGCAAATGTCCTGGTGTCTTTGCTTAATTCTCCGGGCGGTTCGTGATACTGGTCAAATCCCATAAAATATTTTTTTTATTGATTGATAATCTTTGTAATTAATCATCTTCAACCAACACAATTGATGTGCCATAAAAATTTTTTGTCCGGGCCAATACAATAGCTATGTTGATCTTCACAGGCCCGTCCGAATGGCAGCCGGGCGGGCGTCGCACTCTTGTAATTATGTTTTTAAGGATCTTTAACCATGTAGTAAAGAGAATATAGCGACAAAAAATTATTCCAAATACCTATAGCCCAAACGGCGTTCCTTGTTCAGGAAAAATAAGTGTAAGCCCCAGGTTATTTGCTAGCTTCAACTGGTTTGTAAGTTGTGTAATATGCGCTGTTGGTGGCTTTACATGGGTTATAACGATTGGAAGGTTTTTCATTGCCCCTTTTCCTGCTAGCAGGTTTAAGGCTTGCATTTCCTGCATAAATAATTTTGGCGTAAGGTGCCCAAATAATTTATTTTCCAGCTGCTCGTTAGGAAAGGATACTTCAATAAAAATACCTTTTAGTTGATGTAACTTTATTAATGGGGCTATGGCTTGCCAAAGCAATAAAAGCTTGTTGCTTTTTTCTATGCTGTCAGTACCAGTATCACCCAGGTACAATACATAATTATCGTTACTGCGTAATAAAAAGGCGCTGCTTTCATAAGGGTTTACATGGCTTAACGGAAAGGCGGTTACTTGCATTGAAGTATTGCTAACAGGCGTTTCCTCACCAGCTTTCAAGGTTTCAAAATGGTATTTTTTTATCAGGAAACTTTTTCCCTCGTCGCCAAAATTTGCCCAGGCATCGCCATTAAAATAATTATCTTCCAGCATTTTCATGCAAGCGGGTAATGCATACACAGGCTTATTACTATCATCAGGCGAAACAATTATTAAACCTGCGACATGGTCTAAATGTGCATGAGAAATAAAGTAGCCTTTAATATAATTTTTAAGCACTTCCTCTGCAGTAACACTAAAAGCCTTGCTGGCAATGGCTCTCTCAATGCCGGTATGTACCGTGCCAGCATCTAAACAAACATAATTGTTAGTGCCTGCGGGCGCTACCATATAGCTAGAAAGGTTGCTTTCGTCGATACCGCCTTTAACGCCTAATGGTACTACACGGAAGGCGGAAGTTTTTTGAGCGGTTAAATTTATTGATGCAAAAATAAAAAAGGAGAGGAGGATTTTTTTCATGGTGTAAAAATACAGGATACTTATAAATTTGATTATCATTATTGGGTTAAAAAAACTTTCTTTGAAGCTGATAAAAAATTATGGCTTCACAACAACTTACTTATAAAAAAAAGCTGCACCAGCATTGCATGGCTATCATTAAAGATCGTATTACAGCCATTGTACAATCTATGGAAAGTGCACAGGCAGCCGCTAACAGCGAAGAAAAAAGCAGTGCGGGCGACAAATATGAAACCAGCCGTGCCATGAGCCATCTGGAAAAAGACATGCAGGGCAGGCAACTGGCAGCCAATCAAAATGAGCTGGCTGCATTTATGGCTATTGATGATAAAAAGCTTTCTGCAACAGTTGCAGCTGGCACTATTGTTAAAGCCGGTGGCCTCACATTTTTTATCGCCGCAGGCTTAGGCAAAATTACTTTTGGAGGCAGTATTGTTTACCTGATATCCCCTAATGCTCCAGTAGCAAAGTCTTTGATGGGCAAAGTGAAAGGCAATAAGCTGAATTTTAATAATAAAGAAATAACAATTACAGAAGTGTTTTAACAAAGGCTTTATTATTACTATTTCAATTGAGTTGTAAATAGTAATTTTGCACAAATTAAACACTATAAAAATGAGCGACGTAAAATTAACTACAGGCGAGATACACACTGCGAAAGGAGTGTTGAAATTTGAATTATATGATGATGATGCACCTATTGCTGCAGCCAATTTCAAAAAATTAGTTAGTGAAGGTTTTTATGATGGGCTTACCTTTCACAGGGTGATACCCAACTTTATGATACAAGGCGGAGACCCTGACGGTACAGGTGGTGGCGGCCCAGGCTATACTATAAAGTGCGAACTAAATGGCGTTAAGCAAATACATGACAGGGGCGTAATGTCGATGGCACATCGCGGTAGGGATACCGGTGGTTCTCAGTTTTTCATTTGCCATAACCGCCAAGGCACACAGCATCTTGATGGCGTACATACGGCTTTCGGGAAAATTACCGAAGGCATCGATTTGATCGATGATATCCGTGGGGGAGATGTTATGCAGAAAGTGATAATAACCTAGGCGTTTTTAGTTGATGGTTTGTTGTTTTTTGTTGGTGGAATGCGGGTATATTCATTATCATTTAAACATTTAACCATTAACTGATGGCTTTATAATATTATCGATCATACCATTAAAAATAAAATAATGAAAAGGCAATACACAATACCAGTAAAGCCTGCCCCATAAGCCTTTTGGCCTAAAGGTGGCAGTTTGCCGAAGGTATTGTTTATTGTCTTTTTGTATTATTTTAAACTCAAGCCAGGCTTCGCCAGGCACTTTCATTTCGGCAAAAAGTAACAGCCTTTTATTTTGTTTATCCGCAATCAAAACCCGCCAAAAATCTAGTGCATCACCTGGATAAACTTGTAAAGGGTCCGTCCTTCCTCTTCTTAAGCCCACGCCGCCTACAAACTTATCCATCAACCCGCGCACCTTCCATAAAGCATTTCCATAGTACCAGCCTTTTTCGCCACCAATGCTCCATATATTTGCCATTACGCCATTTAAATCACTGGTTACTTCCCGCCATTTTAAATCTGTATAACAACCAAAAATGGGCACTTCAATATAATTCATCATGGCTTGTGGTGCACCGCTGCTGCTAAAGGCATCCTTCCAACTGCTTAGTACCATATGCTGCTCAATTTTTTCAAACGCCATTTGCACGGCACTTTTGTATGGATACAATTCTATGCCTAATTGATTCGCTAATTCATTTGGCCGGCATACTACATTTACTTTCATGCTATCAACCAGGTTTACTGCCAGGGGGTAAGAGGTAGAAGTTACAAAATATAACCAGTAGCTGGATAGCTTTGGAGTCATTACGGGTATGGTGAAAATCTGTCTTTTTAATTTTCTTACTTCCGCAAATTTCAAGAGCATCTTTTTGTAACTTAATACTTCAGGGCCACCAATATCAAAATCTTTATTGAAGGTATTTTGTTGCAACATTACACCACTTAAAAATTGTATTACATTTCGGATGGCTATAGGCTGGCATAAAGTATTTAACCATTTGGGCGTTATCATTACTGGCAGTTTTTCTACCAAGTCACGTATTATTTCAAAAGAGGCGCTGCCAGAACCTACTATAATACCCGCTCTTAATACGGTTACATTTATTGGGCCTGCCCTTAATATTTTTTCTACCTGCAGCCTGGAACTTAAATGCCTTGATAAATATGTTTCATTTACAATACCACTAAGGTATATAATTTGCCGGCAGGCAGTTGTTTGTATAAGCTCAATAAAGTTCTGTGCCACGGCGGCTTCCTGTACTTCGAAATTATTTTTATTGTTCATGGAATGTACCAGATAAAACGCCACATCTATTTGTTGCGGAAATATGATGCCATCTAAATTTCCTAAAAAATCAACTTCAATAATGTGCAGGTTTTCGTGTTGATGGCCATCTTCAAAACGTTTTCGGTTTCGCACGCAACAGTATATTTGATGGCCTTGTTCTACCAAAACCGGGATTAGCCGCTGGCCTATGTAACCGTTAGCACCTGTAATGAGGATGTTCATGCTCAATGCAACAAATTATTTATAATAAAGTTGAAGTAGCTTTTATTTGAAAATGCCTGGCGAAGAATAAGCATTACAGATAGCTGTAACAATCACTAAAAATTGAAGTAAAACATTGCTATTAGCCGAGGCGTAAAGTTATTGTCTGGAAAGGCCACCTTACTTTTAAATTTAGTTGGGCAACATAAGGCAAATAAAATTAAGCATTAAATACCATTGAGTTAAGGGCTGTTTCTTTTTTTACCTTACCCCAACCCTTTACCAACAGGCAAATAAACACAGCCCTTTTGAGGGAAAATAGCTTAACTGAATGGCATAAAGTAATTATTTTAAAACACGTAACAATCATTGCCCTTAAGTAATAACTAAAGCCATCAGCGAGAATACAAAAGAAATACCTCAAACTAAAAAGCCGCCCATGACTAAAGGCAGCTTTTTAGTTTATTATAAATTACTTATTCATTGTCAAGTGTAATATTGTAATCGTACAAAACATCGTAACCAGGGTAAAAACCGCTAATGGTAAATGTTTTGGAGTTGCCTAAAGCTTTAGTAAAATCATCAACATTTTTAATTGGTTGATCATTTACAATAATAAAACCATCCCTCATCCTTGTCTGGTCTGATAATGCGCCTTCAATTATTTTTTTTACCACTACGCCACCTGGTACACCACTTTCTTTGGCTTTTTTAGGATCGAGGTTTGAAAAATCGCCACCTAATTTAGAAAGGATAGTGTTTTGTTGCTTTACGATTTCAAAGGTGCCTGCATTATTTTTTAAAGTAGCTGTAGCAGTCATATCCTTATTATCCCTGTTGTACACTACTGTAATTTTATCGCCTGGTTTGTAACGGCTAACTAACTCTTGTAATTCAGATACCAATGTAAGGTTGACACCATTAACACTTTTAATGATATCGCCTTTTTTAAGCCCGGCTGCTTCTGCTGCGCTACCAGTAGATACATTTGTAATTACTAAGCCATCGCCAGCATATTTAAAGTCCAATTTTGCTTTTTCAGATTCAGGAAAATCGTAGGTATTAAAAGTAGCTACGCCTAAAAAACCTCTTTGTACATTGCCGTATTTTATTAAATCGCCCACAACTTTTTTTACAAGGTTAACAGGTATTGCGTAAGAGTAACCTGAGTAATAACCAGTAGGAGAGGCTATTGCAGAGTTAATGCCAATTAATTCGCCGTTGGTATTAATTAAGGCGCCACCACTATTTCCCTGGTTAACAGCAGCATCTGTCTGTATAAAAGACTCTACTGCAGAATTTATTTTTGTGCCTTTATTTAAGCCTAACGACCTTGATTTGGCGCTAACAATACCCGCAGTAACAGTAGTTTCCAAGTTTAAGGGATAACCTAAAGCAAGTACCCATTGACCAATTTTTACATCGTCTGAATTGCCATATAAAAGAAACGGCAGGCCAGTAGCATCAATCTTAATAACGGCAAGGTCATAAGCTGGATCTCGACCAACAACTTTTGCTGTGTATGACCTTTTATTGTTTAACGTTACAGTAAGCTCATCAGCATTTTCAACTACATGGTTGTTAGTTACTATAAAACCATCCTGGCTAATAATAACGCCTGAGCCGGAAGCCATTTGTTGTGGTTGGTAACCATTGCTTCCGCCCTTGCCAAAAAATTGTTGTAGCATATCGTCATCAAACAAATCGCTGAATGGGCTTTTTGTTTTTGGCAAATTATTGCTTACTTGCTTGGCGTTTGTTTTAGTTTTGATGTGCACAACTGTTGGTAATGCAACCGCTGCGGGTACTGTAAAATCTAAAGCGCCCGGTGGGGTATTGTTATTGTTGTTTAAGCCAGTCAATTTATAGTTTGATGGCACAACACCTTTTTCCTGACCTGCAAAAGTGTTGGTTGTTTTTACATAGGTGCTGTAACCCCACGTTACACCGAAAGCAGTTAAAGCACTGATTATAACGGTGAATAATACTTGTTTTAGTTTCATTTGATAAAATTTTATTTTAAGTAATATATTCTTAGATTGTCAATATTTATGCCTGACACAACAAAGTAACGATGTACTGACAAAATGTAATTTACCAATGGACACGTTTAACAATTATTTAGGAACGCTTTCGTAGATGCCTTATAAAGTTAACAAAAATTGTACAGTATCAATTCCATCTGCATAATCCATTAAGCCTGGCGATTGCACTTTTCCAAAAGGGATATCTGTGCCTGAGATGCATTGCAGCTCCTTACTTTGTTTTAATGCTGCAAGTACTGTTTCTATTTTGTTGTAAAAACTATAATTTAATTGGCTTATTGGACTAAACAAAGCATCGTTTTCTACCAGTAAAGTCGCTTCATTCGTCATATAAAACCTATTATTCATTATCTGTATAGACAAATTATAATCGTAATTGTTCCGATATTTATGGTGATCTGCAAAATATTTATACTTATGGAAAGCAGTTAATAGGGGTATAAAATCGTATGCTTCCGGCGCAAAAACCTTCGTGACATTCCTGCATCCCAAACCAAAATAAATATGGATATCATCTGACAAATTTTCCAGTTCTTCTACTGTCTCATCGCCTTTTAAAATAGCCACAGATGTTCGGTTTTTGCGAATGATGCTTGGATATTTTGCGAAATAATAATCAAAGTAACGGGCGCTGTTATTGCTGCCGGTTGCTATGTAAGCATCGCAGCCTTTTAGCATTGGGGCAAAGGAAACATATGCTGGCATTGTTTCTGCCCAACTGTACATTTTTTGCACCAGGTGCTTTAGTAAAATATCATCTTTAGAAGATAATTTTATAGTTTGTTTATGCCCGGCTATAAACACACATAAAAAATCGTGAAAGCCTACCAGTGGGATGTTACCGGCCATTACTATGCCTACGTTCTTTGGTACCGCCTCATCACCTAAATGATAATGGGCTGTCCATGCCTTTAATTTATCTGCTGCCAAAAATTGCCTGGTAATATTTTTTATTGCCAAATCAATAAAATCAATAGTGAACCAGCCATTGTGAATGGATGCTTTTTGTTTTATTGCCTGCCATTCTTCGCCATCTTCTATTAAATATTTTTGCAGTTGCAACAATAGTTCAATACGTTTTTGTAAATTCATTATGATAATTGTAGTTTTGTAATCAAAAGTCGCAATTTCAACTTTCAAAATCAAAAGTAATGGCTATAAAAATAACAGACGAATGTATTAATTGTGGTGCTTGTGAACCAGAATGCCCTAATAACGCTATTTATGAGGGCGGTGTAGAGTGGGCAATATCTGACGGCACAAGCGTAAAAGGATTATTTACTTTATTAGACGGCACAAAAGTAGATGCAGATAAACGCAATGCACCGGGCAGTGTTGATACTTATTACATTACTCCCAATAAATGTACAGAATGCCAGGGCTTTCATGAAGAACCGCAGTGTGCGGCAGTTTGCCCGGTAGATTGTTGTGTGCCAGATGAAATGTACCAGGAAACGGTAGACCAATTAATGGTGAAAAAAGAATTATTGCATGTATAATTTTTATTGCAGCGTAAAGATTTTTATTAAAGCCTACGGGCTTATTTAGGCAGGTGATATTTCCTGCATCTCGGCGAGGGTATTGCAAAATACTTTCGCCTTTTTATTGACTAGCTTTGATTTTTTAAAATAATGGTTGTTATGTTTAAAAAAAGTTTTTTTCTTTTGATGATGGCGGCTTGCTTGCTTAATGCTTGCAATACTGCAAAAGAGAAAGCAGGCATGGCGGCAGTTACAAAGGCCGAAATGATGGCTGCTGAAAATGCCTTTTCAGTTATGACAGAGCAAAAAGGCATCCGCATTGCTTTGATGCAATGTATTGATAGTAATGGCGTATTGCTTAGGCCGAACACTTTACCTCTTTGCGGTGCAAATGCTATTGATTTTATCAGTCAGGCAAATGATACGGCTTACTCAATGATATGGCAGCCTAAAGGCGGCAGTGTAGCGGCATCTGGCGATATGGGCTATACTTATGGCATATATAAAATTAGCCCGAAGGTTAAAGGTGATACTTTATATGGCACGTACGTAAATGTTTGGAAAAAACAGCCTGACGGCACATGGAAGCTAGCACTTGATTCTGGCAACGAAGGGGTGGAGGAATAAGTGATGAGTTATGAGTTATGAATTGAGGAAGATTTAGTAAGCAGTTATGAATAGTGGATAATATAAGAATCAATGATTCACATTAAAAGATTATTATGAATCCATTAACTAGTTACTTTATAATTAAATTATCCAACGATTACCAATTAATTAAGCTGCCGTATCATCCAGTTATCTACTTGTTGAAAAACAATTTCTGGCTTTAACGTACGCCATTGTGCAAAATCGAGCAGGCCCACATAATTAGTTAGCCTTGCCCTTTTGAAATCGTACTGGCTTTGTTCTGGCATATTTAAAACTACAATCCATCCGCCATCATCTTCTAGTTGCTCCTTCCATTCTTCGTAATAACTATCGTCGCTACTGTGGAAGTTAAGTACGTTTTCTGCCACCAGTATAAATTTATAAATACCTTGTTTGTATAAAATATCGGTCACATCCCTGCGCAACGTCATTATATCGTTTTCGATAGCATCGTTCCATTCACCAATTAATTCAATTATGGCGTAATGCTGCTCATAATCTGCAAATAAAATTTTCATGTACAAGGTCTTGCTGCCAAACTCATCCCATTGCGGATGGATGTAGTAATTATACACTGTTTGCGAAAATTCAAATTCACTGTACACACGCCCGTAAAAAGGCGATCTGTTATCTTCTTCCGCTGTATATAAATGTCGCCAGTTATAATAAGGTTCTATATTTTGCATGCAATAAAATAAAGGTTATCAATCAATGCCGTTAAGTTAAAACCTTTCCTCCCCTTTGGAGAGGGTAAGGGTGAGGTAATGGGAAACAAACAAATCCTTGGCTTAACGGCATTGAATTTATCAATGTCTAGAAAGTAAAAATTTATCTGCTTCAAAATTAAATTACCAAGCTGATAAAAATGAATTTTCAAATGATAAATAATACAAAAAAAGGCTGCAAATGTTGCAGCCTTTTAAATTTGTTATCCTTGGTATTTTTAATTGATAATTACTTTTTCAGTAAAGGCAATTTGCTTGCTGTTATTTAAAACATTTACCACATAAGTGCCTTTTGCCTGTATGTTTGCCATAATAAAAGTTGCGGTTTGAGTAGCCTTTGATATGCTCACCACCTGAGATTGTAACAATCGCCCTGCTAAATCAGTTAAAATGATAGTGTACTTTCCATTTTCCTGGCCTGTAAACAAAACCTGAAAAGAAGAGCCTGTAACCGGGTTGGGAAATACTTTGGCGTCGCTAATAATTGCAAAGGGAGATGGTAATTTATTTAAAGTGAATTTACCAAGTTCATCAGCTTCTTTTTGTAACAAAAAATTGCCGTTGGCAAGGTCAGATGCATTAAATGGCAATTCCGTTGAAGGTACTTTTACAGCAACCAAATTTTTAATATCTACTTTATACAAACAATCAAAAATATTGGCACTGCTTACTACCATAAAACCATCATTATCAACAGCGGCGCCGTTAGTTGTAAAATTTGCAGGCAGGCCGGAAATAGCCCCTTTAAAAGTAGCAACCCTTGTAGTAACATCTACAATAAAAACATTATGGCTTGCCGCTACTATAACCAATTTGCCAAAAGCATCGGCCACCATATCGCCGCCCCAGCTGCTGCATTTATTGTGTATGGATAAACCGTTATTTTCGGCGGCATCAATAACACTTCCTAAATCTTGAACTATTGGCTTTTTGGCAGTGCTAAAACGTATCAAATGGTTGCCATCGTTTGTTAGCGCATAGCCGTAACCGTCAGGCGCAATCACCATCCTTGTAAGCTGGTTTTCTTCTAACTGGTAAATTGCTTCATCAGGCGAAGCGATAACCTTTGATTTTACGGTGGTGAAATTTGCATCAGCTTTGTTAAGGTCTAAATACCGTATCTCAGAAAAATGCATTGGCGCAAAATACAGGCGGTTATGCAGCACATCCAGCGCACAAGCTGCTACGCCTAAGCCAATGGGGTTGGTTGTTATAGATTTTGCAGTGTTAACATCCGTGTTTTTATCTAAGCTTACAGTTTTAAAAGGTGTTTTATCAGCCTCAAATAAAGTTTTTACAACTTTACCGGTGGCAATATCTACTTGTTTTATATCTGCCCAAAAAAAACTGTTATTTGCTTTGCCTGTAATGGCATAAGTTTTACTGGTGGATTGTGCGTTTGCGAAAAATGATGTGGCAATAAATGCCGGAAATAGTAAAATTTTACTTTTCATAATAGAGTAGATTTTTGGAATATGAAGTATATGTAATTTAAATAAACAGCATGAAAAAAACAAAACTTTTTTTAGGAAGGGTAGTTTTCCATCATCTTTTTAACGCTGCCGCTTTTTAGTAACATTTGCTTTGCTGTATCATAATCAAGGATAGACAGCTTTTCCATCACCATTTTTACGCCTCTATCAATTAATTTTTGGTTAGATAGCTGCATGTTAACCATACGGTTATCTTCAATTTTTCCTAACTGTATCATTGCCGCAGTGGATATCATGTTTAGCACTAATTTTTGTGCAGTGCCACTTTTCATCCTTGTACTACCCGTAATAAATTCAGGGCCAACAATTATTTCAACAGCATGCTGTGCAATTGCGCTTAAGGGGGCATCTGTATTACAGCAAATACTACCAGTGGTAATATTATTGTGATTGCATTTTTGGAGGGCGCCAATAACATACGGCGTTGTACCGCTGGCAGCAATACCCAGTACAAAATCTTTGGCGCAAACGTGGTGCAGTTGCAAATCTTTCCAGCCTTGTTCTATATCGTCTTCTGCAAATTCAACGGCAGATGTTATGGCTTTCTCCCCGCCTGCAATAATACCAATTATCAAATTGTAGGATACGCCGAATGTAGGCGGGCACTCGCTTGCATCTAATATGCCTAATCGCCCGCTTGTGCCGGCGCCAATGTAAAATAGCCTTCCGCCAGCTTTCATTTTTTCTACAATTACTGCAACGAGCGCTTCTATTTTGGGCAACGCTTTTTCAATTACAACAGGCACAATTTTATCTTCTTTATTTATAGAAACCAGCAATGTTGCCAAAGGCATTTTTTCAAGATTATGATACTCAGATGCTGCTTCGGTAATTTTTTGAAATGGCATGTCTTTTTTTAAAGAATTGACAAAATTTTATACTTAAAAGGAGTAAACAATTTTTGTTGATGAAATTATTTTGTACTTGCTATCAATTTTGTTTTATGATACTTAACAAGCCCATCCATGGGGTTTTTTAATACTGTGCCAAGCTGTAACTCGAAGGTTTCGCACATCTCTTTTAAAACATCTTTAAAACCAAAAGCTACACTGCCGATAAAATTGATAGGCATTGTCCAGCTTTCGCGGTATTTATAAATGTGGTGAAAAAAGAAATCATTAAAACTGTCTTCTATAATATTTTCTATCATAAAATGGCCACGGTTTTCAATTAAAAATGGTACAAAGCCCGCCATATACCGGTTTGGTAGTGGTTTTTTATATACTGCATCTAAAATTTCAGTGCTAGAGGTATTGTATTTTGCATTGAAACGATCCATCAGGTCAGGGTCGAAAGTATTATACAAATAGTACTGTATAACTTTTTTGCCAAGATAGCTTCCCGCACCTTCATCGCCTAAAATAAAGCCAAGCCCGGGATTGTTCTTTACAATTTTTTTACCATTGTAGTATCCAGAATTGGAACCGGTGCCCAAAATACAGGCAATTCCTTTTTTATCGCCACACAACGCTTTTGCAGCGCCCATCAAATCGTGGTCTACTACTATTTTCGCTTTTGGAAAAGTGTTTTTTAAGGCTTGTTTCATAGACTTTATATTGCCGGTATTACTACAGCCGGTACCGTAATAATAAATTTCATCAGGCAATATATCTTTCATTTTAGGTTTTAATTCCGTAGCTAAAATTTGTGTTATTTGCTCGGTGCTTAAAAAATATGGGCTTATGCCTTGTGTGTGGTATGTTTTCTTTTTTTTGCCATCCAGCAAACACCATTCAGCCCTTGTTGCGCCACTATCTGCTATTAATATTGTTGCCATCTTTATAGGTCTATTTTAGATTTTAGGTATCAAGGCAACAAGATAGTTAAAAACACATCGGCGGCATTCATAATAATTCTATTATTTTCGTACTTATTTAGAGTATATATGAACAAGAAAATTCAGGTTTGGTTTCCGTTGCTGTTTAGTATTACGATGATTGCGGGAATGTTTATTGGTTACAAGATGAGGGACAATATGCCCGGAAAAAATTTCTTTTATGTCGATAAGGCCCGTCCAGTACAGGAGATTATGGATTTGATTGAAAATAAATATGTTGATAGCGTAAAAATAGCGGCGCTAAGTGATACCGCCATAACCGCTATCTTAAGCAAGCTCGACCCACACTCTGTTTTTATCCCTTCAGAAGAATTACAAGGCGTTAATGATGATATTGCAGGTAAATTTTTTGGCATTGGCGTAGAATTTAACGTTATTGATGATACTATTAATGTAATAAATGTTTTGCCTGATGGGCCAGGATTTAAAGCAGGCTTAAAAACAGGCGACAAATTTATAAAAGTAGGCGATACCACAGTAGCTGGCGTAAAAATCAGCAATGATAAAATACGAAAATTATTACGCGGTGATTTTAATACACAAGTTATCATAACCGCATTGAGCAATGGCCAACTAAAGCCATATAAAATTACCCGTGGCATTATACCGGTAAGTAGCGTAGATGCTAGTTATATTATTGAAAATGGCATTGGTTATATAAAGCTCAATAAGTTTAGCAAGGTTACTTATATTGAATTTATGAAAGCGCTGGAAGGGCTGCAAAAACAAGGGCTTAAAAAGTTAATACTAGACCTTAGGGGCAATGGCGGCGGCGTTTTGGATGAAGCGACTGCAATTGCAGATGAATTTTTGGATGGCGATAAACTGATAACTTATACCGAAGGTACCCACTATGCTAAAAAAGAGTACCGGTGTAAAAGGCCAGGCCTGTTTGAACAGGGAGAATTGGTTGTACTGGCAGATGAAGGTACTGCCAGCGCCAGCGAAATATTAATTGGGGCCCTGCAAGATTGGGATAGAGCAACTATTATAGGGCGCCGCACCTTTGGCAAAGGCCTAGTGCAGGAGCAATTTGATTTAAGCGATGGAAGTGCACTTAGGCTTACAATTGCCCGGTATTTTACGCCTATTGGCAGAAGTATACAAAGGCCTTATATAAACGGAGGCAAGGCGTATTATGAAGAGGTAACCAATCGTTTTCATGATGGGGAAACAAGCTCAGCAGACTCTGTAAAACATGATACAACCAAAATGTACAAAACTAAAAACGGTAAAGTTGTGTATGGCGGTGGGGGTATTACACCTGATGTTTTTATTTCGATGGATACTGCGGACTACAGCATGGCCATGGCCAAAATTTACTACAAAGGCTTGATAGGGGATTACACATATCGCTATTACCTGCAGAATAAAACACAGTTCGATAGCTACAAGACACTGGCAGATTTTGGCAAGAACTTTACGTTTACCGAAGCTGACTGGAATAAGTTTACAACAGCGGCTGCAAAAGATTCTATTATATTGAATAATATTTCTGCCAAAGAAAAGACAGACCTGGTGAACCGCATACAATCTTCATTTGCAAGACAGGTTTGGCGCAGTGAAGGCTTTTACGAAATATTGAACAAGCAGGATAAAGGCGTGCTAAAATCATTAGAATTGCTATCCAAATAAGTATAAGCCGATAATTTTATTAGTTGGTTTAATGGCATATAATACTATTTCCAGGCAGCACGGTTACCATAAAAAAACGTTCGGATAATTATATACTTTACCAATCAAATTTAAATATATGTGGCTCAATAGCATTTTAGAAACAATTGGCAATACGCCATTGATCAAGCTTAATAAAATTACAAAAGACTTACCTTGCACAGTGCTTGCCAAAGTGGAGTATTTTAACCCTGGCAACAGTATTAAAGACCGCATGGCATTAAAAATGCTGGAGGTGGCTGAAAAAGAAGGAAAGATTAAACCAGGCGGCACAATTATAGAAGGCACCAGCGGCAATACAGGCATGGGGCTTGCGCTGGCTGCATGTGTAAAAGGATACAAATGTATTTTTACAACCACAGATAAACAATCAAAAGAAAAGGCAGATATTTTAAAGGCTGTAGGTGCAGAAGTAATTGTTTGCCCTACCAATGTTGATCCTTCAGACCCACGCTCTTATTACTCTGTTAGTAAAAGATTAGCAACAGAAGTGCCTAATAGCTGGTACGTAAACCAATATGATAATTTAGCTAACCGTTTAGCACACTACGAACAGACAGGCCCCGAAATTTGGGAACAGACAGAAGGTAAGGTAACGCACCTTGTTGTGGCAACCGGTACGGGCGGTACAATTGTAGGAACAGGGAAATATCTAAAAGAAAAAAATCCTGCTATAAAAGTATGGGCAATAGATAGTTATGGATCTTTATTGAAAAAATATTTTGATACAGGCGAGCTTGACAATAAGGAAGTTTACCCCTACATAAGCGAAGGTTTTGGCGAAGATTTTGTGCCAGCGAATTATGATATGAGCGTTATCGATGCTTTTACAAAAGTAACCGATAAGGATGGCGCTATAATGGCCAGGCGTATTGCTAAGGAAGAAGGGCTCTTTTGCGGCTATAGTGCCGGAAGTTGCCTCCAGGGAATGATGCAGTTAAAAAGTGAACTCAAAAAAGATGATGTGGTGGTTTTAATTTTTCACGACCATGGTAGCCGTTATATTGGAAAAGTGTACAACGATCAGTGGATGCTGGAAAGAGGATTTTTAGAAATGAAGACATTTAAAGATTTAATAAATGGGAGAGGAGTACAAAAATTAATTACCATAACTCCTTCACAATTAGTGAGTGAGGCTATATTGCTTATGAAAAAATTTGATATAGAAAACATACCTGTTGTAAGGGATGGCATAAGTATTGGGGCTATTTCTGAAAGTGGGCTTTTTAATAAAATTTTGAATGATACGAATGTAAAATCTCAAACGGTTGAATCTGTAATGGAAACAACATACCCTGAAGTAGCTTTTGATACACCGGTTGAACGTTTAAGCGCTTTCATAAATAAAGAAATTGGTGCTGTATTAAGCAAAGATGAAACCGGCGCTTTCCATATTGTTACTAAATATGATATAATTCAGAGTCTGGCAAAATAAGCAGTCAACTGCATAAAACGATAAAAGCTATACTGATACTGCATTTAAACAATGCAGTATTTTTATTTTAAATACTTTTTTAACTTAATAAACGTACTTATACTATCTTTTTTTGAGTACTATTTACGCTATTTTATGTATTTACTGTAACAGTAAAAAAGAGCAGTATTGCGCTTGTGCAGCAACTTAAACTGATGCACCTTTGTGTCAGAAGTTGATTGATAGGAATTAATATCAATCATATCCAAAAATCCAGATTAACCAAACGAAATTAAGAACTAAGATCATTGAAAAGCTAATCAATCCAATATCAGTCAACTTCTTGTTTTTTTAATATCTGTGAAAAATATAAAAATATCATCCTATTAAAGACCAATTAAAACCAATCCTAAGCATCGAATCTATTATCCTGAAAAAACTACAAAAACCAATATCCCGGAACTATGCTGTAAAAAGCGATGATGATCCACCAAAAGACCAACAAAACCAATATCCCGGAACTATGCTGTAAAAAGCGATGATGATCCACTAAAG
>JANXVN010000053.1 GCA_025351645.1 Ferruginibacter sp. | reverse complement strand
ACTTTAATGTAGTGACAAACCAGGAGATTAAAAGAGTAGAAAAAATGATTAACAACAGACCCATTAGAAAATTTGATTACAAATCTGCTAACGAGGTATATTTACTAAAATCTAATGTTGCACTTATTGCTTGAACACAGCCATTGATAAAAGATCCCTGAAAAACCAATGTAAAAGAGTGCGACGTCCGCCCGGCTGCCATTCGGACGGGCCTGTCAAGCCCCACATGGCTACTGTATTGGCCGGAACAAAAAAACTCCCAAAATTTTATTGCTCCTTGTTATTATAAACTTTAAATGTTTTTTTGCAAAGCATTTATTTAAAGTAAAGTTGTTTTGGAACCTTTCCAGCATTCCGATAGATAATATGTACAACAAAATCTTTTTGTTAACCTGTTTTTTTTCGGCATTTTAGTTGAACTTTGGTATCCGGTAAAAAAGCTGCTACAAGGCGGCTGGTTGCAGCGCCTCTCTTCTGCATAATTATACAGGCAATTTATGCAGCCCGGCAACAACCTTACCTTAAAAATTGAGCATAAAATAAACTTAAAACAACCCAACAAATAAATGGTAAAAACAACCGCTGACGTAAAAATCCTCTGCTTTGATATTGGGGGTTCTCATATTAAGGCTACTATTTTAAACAGTGCGGGCAAGCTGCAGGCAGAATATAAAAAAGTGGTTACGCCACAACCCGCCAATCCTGTAAACATGCTGGCGGCTATTAAAACCCTTGCTACAGGCTTTCCTGGATATGATAAAATATCTGCCGGCTTTCCTGGCTATGTAAGGGATGGTGTTGTAAAAACGGCCCCCAACCTGGATTCTGCATCCTGGGCTGGGGTAAACCTTAGCAAAAAATTAGAGGAAATTTTGGGTAAGCCTGCAAGGGTTGTAAACGATGCAGACCTGCAAGGCTTGGGCGTTGTGAGCCAAAAAGGGCTGGAAATGGTAATTACGCTCGGCACAGGTTTTGGTACGGCATTGCTTATGGATGGTGTTTTATTGCCTCATTTGGAACTGGCACATCACCCTTTTACAAAAAATAAGACTTACGATGACTATCTGGGAGAAAAGGCTTTTGAAAAAGAAGGGAAGGATAAATGGAACGAACGGGTAAAAAAAGTGCTGGTGGTTTTAAAAACAGTTTTTAATTACGACCGGCTGTATATTAGCGGCGGCAATGCGCAAAAGTTAAATTTTAAGGTTGATAAAAATATTATTGTGGATAGTAACCAGGATGGTATCAAAGGTGGCGCAAGGCTATGGGATTAAATTACGAAGCTGTAAATTTGTTTAATTTTTATAAATAATAAGTTAATGCCGTTAAGTTAAGGCCTTTCCTTTTCTTAGGCGAAGGTTTAGTTTAGGTAAAGCCAACAGTATAATCCTTCCTTAACTAAACGGCATTGAATAATAAGTATCAAAAGTGTTACAATCAATCATAATCAAATAAATAAAATTTCATGGATCAAAATGTACAGGATATTGAGCAATTAGGCATCAATACAGCAAGGCTTTTATCAGTTGATGGCGTACAAAAAGCTAACTCTGGCCACCCGGGCATGCCAATGGGCGCTGCACCTATGGCGCATGTATTATGGGCAGACGCAATGAAGTACAATCCAAAAAATCCAGAGTGGCCTAACCGCGACAGGTTCATCTTATCTGCCGGCCATGGCTGCATGTTGCAATACAGTTACCTATATTTAACCGGCTACGATTGTACGCTGGACGACCTTAAAAATTTTCGCCAATTAAATAGCCGCACGGCAGGCCATCCAGAATACGGGCTGTTGCCAGGCATTGATGTTACAACCGGCCCATTGGGTGCAGGCTTTGCTAACGGCGTTGGTTTTGCTATAGCGCAAAAACATTTGGCCGCACGTTTCAACAAACCAGGGTTTGATCTTTTTGATTACAGCATTTACGTTATTTGCAGCGATGGCGATATGAGCGAAGGCGTTACAGCAGAAGCGGCGTCTATGGCCGGCCACCTTGGTTTAGGCAATATGATTTACCTGTACGATGATAACCATATTTCAATTGAAGGCGATACGGCCATTGCATTTACAGAAGATGTTGCTATGAGGTTTGAAGCCTATGGCTGGCACGTGCAGATTGTAGAAGATGGAAACGATATTAAAGCTATCGCTACTGCAGTAGATAATGCAAAGGCAGAAATTAACCGCCCGTCTTTAATAAAAGTTCGTACGCACCTTGCTTATGGCAGTCCTAATAAAGTTAACACCGCTGGTGCGCATGGTTCTCCGCTTGGCGCTGATGAAATTAAATTAGTAAAGAAATTTTTTGGCTTTGATCCTGAAAAATCTTTTTATGTCCCGGATGAAGTATTAAAATTCTACCATGCAGTTGGCGATAAAGGCACGGTGCTTGAAAGTGATTGGAATGCTTTATTCGCAAAATATAAAGCAGCACATCCAGCATTAGCGGCTGAATATGAATTAGCTTTAAGTGGCAAATTGCCTGCAGGCTTTTTGGCTACTATACCCGTTTTTGAACCATCAGATAAAAAGATGGCTACCCGCCAGGCTTCTGGCAAAGTGCTGAATGCTATTGCAGAAGGCTTGCCACAATTAATTGGCGGTTCTGCGGATCTTTCACCATCTACAGATACAACATTGAATGGCTACGATTCATTTCAACCAGGCAGTTATGGTGGCAGGAATTTTCATTTCGGTATCCGCGAACATGCAATGGGATCTGCTTTAAATGGTATGGCGCTTACTAAAGGCGTTATCCCTTATGGCGCAACTTTCCTTATTTTTTCTGAGTACATGCGCCCTCCAATAAGGTTGGCAGCTATTATGAAAATTCGCCCAATTTTTGTGTACACGCACGATAGTATTGGCTTGGGCGAAGATGGCACAACACATCAGCCGGTTGAACAATTGATTTCTTTACGTTCTATACCGAATGTTACAGTTATCCGCCCTGCAGATGCAAACGAAACAGCGCAGGCATGGCGTGTAGCAATACAACATACAGATGGTCCGGTAGTATTGGTATTTACCCGCCAGGGATTGCCCATCATCGATCAGGCAAAATTTGGCAAGGCTACCGAACTTGAAAAAGGCGCTTACATTTTATCAGATTCATTGCTTGACCCGCAGGTAATATTGATTGCAACAGGTTCTGAAGTTGATTTGATTTTACAGGCACAAACAAAGCTTACAGAAGAAGGTATTTCAACCCGTGTGGTAAGTATGCCCTCATGGGAACTGTTTGAAAAGCAAGACGCGGCTTATAAAGAAAAGATATTCCCTGCCTCTATTAAAAAGAGGTTGGCAGTTGAAGCCGGCTCTCCTTTGGGATGGCATAAATATGTAACCGATGAGGGCGCAATAATTGCTATGAATGGTTTTGGCGAATCTGCACCGGCAGATGAATTGTATAAAGTGTTTGGCTTTACAGTTGAAAATGTAGTAGCCAAAGCAAAAGGCCTTATAAATATCAAATAAGATAAAATGAATTACACCGGGTTTCAACCCGGTGTTTTATATAGCATTGCTGATGCATCATCATCTTACAAACCAATAAATAATATTTTAATGAAAATAGGCATAGCAGCGGATCATGGCGGATTTGAGTTAAAACAATCCCTTCATCCATTCTTAACTTCGCTTGGTTACGAAGTGGAAGATTTTGGCGCTTACACATTGGATAACCAGGATGATTACCCTGATTTTGTAATACCATTAGCAAAGGCTTTGGTAGATAAAAAAATAGACAGGGCCATTGCGGTTTGTGGCAGTGGGGTAGGTGCTTCTGTTGCTGCTAATAAAATATCCGGCGTAAGGGCTGCGCTAATTAATGAACATTTTTCCGCACACCAGGGCGTTGAAGATGACAACCTTAACATGCTTTGCTTAGGCGGGCGGGTAACGGGCGTAAATTCTGCGCAGGAGTTAGTAACATCTTTTTTAAACGCTGAATTTACTGGTTTGGAAAGGCATGTACGCAGGTTGCAGAAAGTACATGATTTAGAAAAATAGAAGGCTAAGCTTATCAACGCTTAAAACTATAGCCTAACCCTATCGGCTGTTGCAAACTCCGATAGCGGTTAATTAAAACGATCCAATTTTTAATCTGGTACTTTTAATAATACAATTACAATAATGAAAAAAATAACAGACCTTAAAATTCTCTTTTTTGATGTAGGCGGAATACTGTTAACAAATGGCTGGGGGCACGAAAGCCGCCATGAAGCAGCGAAAAAATTCGGCATCGATTATGCAGAACTCGATGCCTTGCACAATTTTATTTTCAACGTATATGAGATAGGCAGCATAACGCTGGATGAATATTTAGACACGGTTGTTTTTAACCAGCCAAGGGATTTTGTGCGGGAAGATTTTAAAGATTTTATGTACGCGCAATCCGTTGAATTACCCGATATGCTAAAGTGGCTGAAAGAGTGGAAAAATGATTGTGGCTTCAGGATAATTTCTATCAACAACGAAGGGAAGGAATTGAATGATTACCGGGTACAAAAGTTTAAGCTGCACCAGGCTTTCGATGCCTTTATTTCTAGCTGCGAAGTAAGCAGGCGCAAGCCAGACCCACGTATTTTTAAATTGGCATTAGGCATAGCGCAAGCATCACCAAGCCAGTGTGTTTATTTTGATGACAGGGTGATGTTTGTAAATGCCGCCCAAAATTTAGGCATCCGCTCCTTTCACCACACCAGCTTTGAAGAAACTAAAAAAATATTAGAAAACTTAAAACTCGAAAATTTTAACCAATGAGCAATATAACAGATAAATACAATTTTGGCATGATAGGCCTTGGCACCATGGGCCGCAACCTTTTACTAAATATGGGCGACCATGGCGTGGCTGGCGCAGGGTACGATAAAGATGCCACCAAAGGCGCTTTGTTAGAAGAAGAAGGCAAAGGATTAAAAGTAAAAGGCTTTTCCGACATTAAAGAATTTACCGCCAGCTTAACTAGCCCAAAGGCTATTATGATGCTGGTGCCAGCAGGCAAAATTGTAGATAGTGTGATAGAAGAATTATTGCCTTTGTTAGATAAAGGGGATATTTTAATTGATGGAGGAAATTCTCACTTTACAGATACCAACCGCAGGGTTGATTATTTGCAAAGCAAAGGCCTGCACTTTTTTGGCATGGGCATTTCAGGCGGTGAAGAAGGTGCACGCAAAGGCCCAAGCATGATGCCTGGTGGCGATAAAGAAGCGTACAATGTAATGAAGCCGATACTGGAATCAATAGCGGCACATGTTGATGGAGCGCCTTGCGTTACCTACATTGGCCCGGGAGCATCTGGCCATTTTGTAAAGATGGTACACAACGGCATTGAGTATGGCTTAATGCAATTGATATCTGAAACTTACGAGATTTTAAAGAACGGGTTGCAGTTAGATAATGAAGCCATTGGCAAAGTATTTACCCAATGGAACGAAGGGCTCTTGCAATCTTTTTTAATGGAGATAACCAAAGATATTTTTGCTTACAAAGAACCCGGCGCGGACCATCTTTTATTAGATGATATTAAAGACGAAGCAAGGGCAAAAGGCACCGGCAAATGGACATCGCAGGTAGCAATGGATTTGCAAAGCCCAATCCCGACGATTGATTCAGCAGTTGCCATGCGTGACCTTAGCAAGTATAAAGAATTAAGGGTGCAGGCATCAGCCATCTATAGCAAAAATGATAGCCCTTTATCTGTTGATAAAGATGCTTTTTTAGCCCAATTGGAACAGGCATTTTATTTTAGCATGATTATCACTTATTCACAAGGCATGCAAATGCTGTCTACCGCTTCTATAGAATATAAATATGATTTGCAGTTAGCAGAAATTGCTAAGATATGGCGCGGCGGCTGTATCATCCGTTCTGGCTTTTTGAACGACATATTTACAGCCTATCAAAAAAACAACAGCCTGCAACATTTGTTGTTAGATGAAGGCGTTGCGAAAATAGTAATAGAAAGCCTGCCAGGCGCACGTGCAGTAATTGCTGCTGCAACGGGCACAGGCATTGCTGTACCAGCATACGCGGCATCGTTAAGCTATTTTGATAACCTGCGTAACAAAAGGATGCCATCTAATTTAATACAGGCACAGCGTGATTATTTTGGCGCACACACGTACGAGCTAACAGGCAAAGAAGGCGTATTTCACACACAATGGGCGAAGAAGTAGTTATGAGTTATAAGTTATGAGTTTTTTCAACTCGTTGGTAATTTTATAAAAGGTTATAACCCTAATTATTATTAACGAAAAATTTATACCATAACTGATAATTCAAGCCAAAAACTTTGCCGTAAGCCAAATAATCTCCAACCCGAAAAAACTCATAACTTATAACTCATAACTTATAACTCAAATGTATCAATCCTTAAAAAACCAGCCGGTAATATTTGTTATTTTCGGCGGCACCGGCGATTTAAACTCCCGTAAACTAGCACCTGCTTTATATAACCTCTTTTTGGATAATTGGCTGCCAGACAAATTTTCTATCATCGGTACCGGAAGGACGCCGCTAACAGATGAACAATTCTCAGAAAAAATATTGGAAGGCATTAATAAATTTTCCCGTACCGGCAAAGTAAAAGATGATAAATGGGCAGAGTTTTCCAAGCACCTGCATTACCAATCAGCCAATGCAAAAGATGTGGAAAGTTATAAAGCTTTTGGCACTCGTATAGATGCCCATAATGCAGAATGGGGCACCCCGGCAAATGTAATTTATTATCTCGCCGTATCGCCGGATTTCTTTCCCATCATTGCAGAAAATATCTCTAAAAGTAAATTGGCAGAAGACCCTGAAAAGACAAGGATCGTTATAGAAAAACCTTTTGGGCACGACCTTGAATCTTCCCGCTCGCTCAATAAATTGTTGGCAGGCATTTTTAACGAATGCCAGATATACCGTATCGATCATTACCTCGGTAAAGAAACCGTGCAGAACATTATGGCCTTCCGTTTTGCCAACGCTATTTTGGAACCCATCTGGAACCGTAATTTTATTGAGCATGTGCAGATATCTGTAACAGAACAATTAGGTGTTGAAGAACGTGGCGATTATTATGATGGCTCAGGCGCCATGAGGGATATGATACAGAACCATATTTTACAATTGCTTTGCCTGGTGGCCATGGAGGCGCCCAATAGCTTTAGTGCCGATGAGGTACGCAACCGCAAGCTGGATGTGTTAAATGCTATGCGCCCATTTACGCCCGAAGATGTACGTATGTCAACCGTACGTGGCCAATATGGCAGCGGATGGATGGAAGGCAAAGAAGTGCCTGGTTATAGGAAAGAGCCAAAAGTTAATCCTGATTCAAACACGGAAACCTTTGCCGCTATTAAATTTTTTGTAGATAACTGGCGTTGGAAAGGCATCCCATTTTATGTACGCACCGGTAAAAGGATGCACCAGACATCATCTGTCATCAGCATACAATTTAAAGATGTGCCGCACCTTATTTTCCCATCAGAAGTTAGTGAAAGCTGGCAGCAGAACAGGCTGGTAATTAGCATACAGCCAGAGATGAGTATCCGTTTGCAAGTGCAGGCTAAACGCCCGGGCTTAGAAATGGTGCTCAATACCGTTGATATGGTTTTTGATTACAAAGGCACGTTTGAAAAACAAGCACCGGAAGCTTACGAAACTTTATTGCTGGATACAATGATTGGCGACCAGACTTTATTTATGCGTGGCGACCAGGTTGAAGTAGCATGGGAATTATTAATGCCGATATTAAAGGCATGGGAAGGTAGGCAGAGCCTCAATTTTCCTAATTACTCTGCAGATTCATGGGGCCCGGAATTGGCGGAAGCGCTGATAGCAAGGGATGGTTTTCATTGGTTCACCTTACCGTTGACTGGTAAAAAATAATACAAAGTGGATATAAATATTTTTAAGACGGAAGAAGAAGTACTGGACGGATTGGCTAAATATTTTGTAGCCACCGCCAACAATTCTATTGCAGCTAATGGCAGGTTTTCAGTAGCATTATCGGGCGGATCATCACCTAAAAAATTATACGAAATATTAGCGGCTACTTATAAAAATAAAGTAGAATGGGCTAAAGTAGATTTCTTTTTTGGCGATGAACGCTATGTGCCACAAACAGATGCGCAAAGCAATTTCTTAATGGCGAAAAAGGCAATTTTTGAGCCTTTAGATATTGCCGCAACACAAATTTTTGCGGTAAATACAACTCCCGAGCCAGATATAGCGGCAGCTCGGTACGCTTTGGAGATTACGAAATATTTCGGTGATAAGCCGCTTAGTTTTGACCTTGTTTTATTGGGGCTTGGCGACAATTCGCACACCGCATCCTTATTTCCTTACACTCCTGTGTTACACGATGGTTCTGTATCTGTTAAAGCCGTGTTTTTAAAAGGCCAGGATGTTTACCGCATAACATTTACTGCCCCTTTAATAAACCTTGCGCATAATATCGCCTACCTGGTGTACGGGCAAGGCAAAGCAATTGCAGTGCATCATGTAATTGAAGATAAAAGGGATATTGAAAATTATCCTGCCCAATTAATAGCGCCAACCAAGGGCAGCCTGCAATGGTTTATTGATGAAGCAGCGGCTTCAAATTTGACAACAGCTGTCAAAAAATAAACGTTATTTCTTTTCGGATGTTAAATAATACTAATTTATTTAATAAATACAAAATAATACACTCGAACTTTCGTTACGGGTGTATTGTTTTTTAGGGATATTTTGTCCGGGCTTATACAGTAGTTATATAAAGCTTTAAAGAAACCTATCTGCCGGGGAGGAGATAGATTTTTTATGGGTGTTTTAGAAATCTACTATTATGCAGTATGTTGCTAAATTATATTTTAATGCTATTATAAAGCCTTGTCTATATATCAATCAACGTAATAAAATGCAATTTTCGATAATCAAATAACTTTTATAGCCATAACTATAAACGGTGAATTTTAACAAAATCAAGTCTCTATTTAGTATGATATTTACTAGCTTTATAAAAAAATTTTTAAATCCAAGTTATATTATGAAAAAAATTGTCTTTAAAAAGACCCACTTATTTTTCTCTTCCTTATTTATCTTCATCGTACATATACCATTTGTTTTTTCAAAAACAATCAAGCCAATAAAATTTGAAGGCCAAAAGCTGGCAGCACAATTACCTCCCTGTTCCGGCGATTCAAGTGTAGCAGATAGCTGCGAAGTATCATCAACTGCAAGGTTAAATGTGTACGATAGTTTACGCCTCGGATCAATGGGCTTGGCCCGTCAGGCATTTGATTGCGCTATGAAGGGCTTTAGCTTTATGAAGAACGTAGGCGAACTGGGCAATAAAAATATTATTTCTATCATCGATTTTAGCAAGCCTTCTTCCCAAAAAAGGCTATTTGTAATTGACCTTACAAGTTGTAAAGTATTGTTTAATACCTATGTGGCACATGGCGCACAATCAGGCAAAGAATACGCCAACCAATTTTCAAACGTACCGGAAAGCAATAAAAGCAGCCTTGGCTTTTACGAAACGCAAGGTACTTACATGGGCGGCAACGGTTATTCCTTAAGGCTGCAAGGCGTTGAAAAAGGCATTAACGATAATGCCAATAAAAGGGATATCGTAATACATGGTGCTGATTATGTTGATGAAAGTTTTATCCGCTCGCAAGGATATATTGGCCGTAGCTGGGGCTGCCCTGCGTTGCCACAGCGTTTGCACAAGGCAATTATCGATGTCATAAAAAATGGCACATGCTTATACATTTTCAGCCCAAACCGTAATTATTTCAGCCATTCAAAAATATTCAGGCAATCAGTTAATACCCCCATATGGGCAGTAAAATAGTTGTTATAACCAAGGCTTATTAAATATTTCGAAAGTCCCCTGCATAACCGCGGGGGATTTTTGTTTTACTATTTCAAAGCATAATAATAACTTCACCAAAAATAATTATAGTAATGAATATCAGGGAGCAGCTAAAAGGTACGGGTGTGGCGATTGTAACGCCCTTTAACGAAAATGAAACAGTAGATTTTAATGCGTTGGAAAAGTTGATTGACAACATCATCAGTAATGGTGTAGAGTACATCGTTACTTTAGGCACAACAGGCGAAACACCCACTTTAGATAAGCAGGAAAAGCTGGACATCATAAACTTTACTTTTGATAAAATAAATGGGCGTGTACCCGTAGTAGTTGGTATTGGTGGCAACAATACTAAAGAGTTGATAAGTGAAGTACAAAGCTATCCGTTAGATAAGGCCATAGCGGTTTTAAGCGCTTGCCCATATTATAGCAAGCCATCGCAGGAAGGCATTTTTCAGCATTACAAATTAATTGCCGAAGCATCGCCAAAACCAATTATTTTATACAATGTGCCAGGCCGTACGGGCCGAAATATGGAAGCAGCCACCACATTACGTTTAGCCAATGAAGTTGCAAATGTTTGCGGCATAAAAGAAGCAGGCAATAACATCAACCAGTGCATGCACCTGTTGCGAGACAGGCCAGCCGATTTTTTAGTGGTAAGTGGCGATGATGATTTAGTATTGCCGGAACTTGCCTGTGGCATTGATGGCGTAATAAGTGTTGCTGCAAATTGTTTTCCTAAAGAGTTTTCTGCCATGGTAAGGGCAGGGTTACAATTTGATTTTGCAACGGCAAAAAAATTAAACGACCCTTTACTGGAAGTATATAATTTATTGTTTACAGAAAATAACCCTGCCGGCGTAAAGGCATTTTTATATGAGATGGGATTGATTAAAAATGTGCTAAGGCTGCCTGTTACAAAATTAAGCGACAGTGTGCACCAAAAAGTAAAAGCCTACCTGGTAAAATAAATTGTTATTTTATGAAGATATGCCATCGTGTAGCTTACATGCTTTTGTACCTGGCGATTGGCAATTCTTTTATGCTATGTGCCCAGCAGCTTACATTGCATATACTGGCGCAGCCAGCGTTGCATGTTACCGATACAATTTTTGCAGCCGGCAATTTTAATAACTGGCAACCTAATAATTTTAGGTATGCTTTTCGCAAGGATGGCCATAACCTTTCTTTGTAAATTATAAATGTACCACCCGGTATAATTGAATTTAAATGTACCAGGGGAAGCTGGCAAAAAACTGAATGTGCCGCTAATGGCGCAAACGTTGCAAACCATACAATTAATGTGAGTACAGATACTACCATAGGGCTTTCTATTGAAGGATGGCAAGATGATTTTGCTGACAATGGCAAACAACATACCGCATCGCAAAATGTAAGCATAATTGATACGGCCTTTGTAATGCCACAGCTTGGCCGTACAAGAAGGATATGGATTTACCTGCCTGCGGATTACGCTACCAGCAACAAACGTTACCCGGTAATGTACATGCACGATGGGCAAAATATTTTTGATGGGTATACTGCCTTTGCCGGCGAGTGGGAAGTGGATGAAACATTAGATGCTTTAATAAAAATGGGCACGCCGCCCTGCATTGTAGTGGGCATAGATAATGGCCCCCAAAGGATGACTGAGTACAACCCTTATACATTTGCAAAATTTGGCAAAGGCGAGGGCGATAAATATGTAGGCTTTTTGGTGAAAACGCTGAAACCTTTTATTGATAGTACTTACAGGACGTTTGTTTCTAAAGAAAATACTATTATAGCAGGCAGTTCCATGGGTGGGCTTATTTCTTATTATGCTATGTTAAATTACCCAGCGGTGTTTGGCAAAGCTGGTGTTTTTTCACCTTCTTTCTGGATAGCCGATAAAATAAAAAAGCTTACAGCTACTGCTGGAAATAAGGTTACCGGCAAATTATATTTTTACATAGGTGCCCTTGAAGGCGATACAAATGTAAAAAACATGGAAGAGGTAGTTGCCAAATTAAAAGAAAAATCTTCAGCAGTTATTTACTCGGTAGTTGACCCGGAAGGCGAGCACAATGAACGGGCCTGGAGCAAATGGTTTGTTGATTTTTATAAATGGATAATGGCAGATGGGTTTAATACTATCATAGAAAAAGATAAGTAATTATTTTGCATAAACCATAATAATGCAAGGATAAAAGCCCCCTGAAAAACAAGGTATCCACCGCGGCGTACGAACGTCTATTGAGCTTACATAATTGCTATATTATGAGCGCAGGCAATAAATTTAATTGTAATCAAAAATTTA
>JANXVN010000299.1 GCA_025351645.1 Ferruginibacter sp. | reverse complement strand
CAATACCCAAACATTAACCGATGCACAGCAAAATGGCAACACCTCTACATTGGCTGGCGTTGTTAAAAAAATAAGCTGGCGCAAGTTTATGCTGATGTATAAAGAGAATAGTAGCTTTCACCCAGGCGGTAATAACCAACGCCTGTTGCGTTATGCCGAAGTGTTAATAAACCTTGCAGAATGCGAAGCGGAAGCAGGCAATTTAGCCCAGGCGGTTGCTTACCTTAACCAATTAAGGGACAGGCCAAGCGTTGCCATGCCGCACTACCCAACTGCGCAATTTACTACGGATAGCAAAATAAATGTGATGAGGGCAGTCATCCATGAAAAAGAATCTGAAATGGGTTGTGAAGAAGTACGCAACATAGATATTTTGCGCTGGAGAAAAGGTGGCTACTTTGCAACAGAACCGCTTAGTTATTTTAAAGCTAACAGGGATGAGCTGTTGCCACTGCCACAACAGGAAATTGATAACAATCCTAAATTGGGTACAGGTGGTATTGATAAGCAAAACCCAGGCTATTAAATAATATTTTTTAAATTCAAATACCAGAAGGGCTGTCTTGCAAAAGACGGCCCTATTGGTATTTAGCCACACCTAATTTTGCCGCATGGCAGGTTAAATAGCCAATCTCAGTGGCTTATTGAGTTTGTGCCTGGCATAAAGGTGTTGCAGCCTGTTTGTAAAATAATACAGGTACGGCGCATTGGCGCAACCTTAGCTTTGCAGAAAAAACCTCTTGGATATCGCCCCAATACCATTGTATAAAAGAAACAGACAGAATTGGTCAATGCAAATAAAACAGCATAGATAGCTGCCCTTAAGGAAATTTAGAGCAGGATGTAAGTTATTTATCAGCCAAAAAATAATTGGCAGGTGTGTTAGTTATACAATTAAAAAAGTGATTATCTTTTAAAAAAATTTGATTAGTTGTTTTTTAAAGCGCAAAACCTGCAGCAACCATTTTAATTAAAGGCAAAGAAGATTGTAGCAATAAATTAGGCATAGGCCTTAGGTTACTGTAAAAATGGTTTATCCTGTACCTAAAACAGGACAGGTATTCGATTATGAAGATTTATCTTTATTTTTTATGAACGATTGTCATTAACCACATTAAAAACCAATAGTACATGCAAGCCATCTTAGGAATTATTTTTCATTTTATCGGAGGCTTTGCATCTGGTAGTTTTTACATGCCTTACAAAAAAGTAAAAGGCTGGCACTGGGAAAGTTTCTGGATTATCGGTGGGCTATTTTCCTGGTTGATTGCTCCGCCTATTGCCGCATATTTAACTATTCCGGGTTTTGCAAATATTATACACAATGCAGGCAGCGCAGTAATAAGCACCACCTTTATAATGGGCCTGTTATGGGGCATCGGCGGGCTAACGTATGGCTTAGGCGTACGGTACCTTGGCGTATCGTTGGGCAGTTCAATCATACTGGGCCTATGTTCTGTGTTTGGCGCCATTATCCCATCTATTTATTATTATTTTAACCCCACCACCGGTAAAGATACTATTGCAGACTTGGCTGGTACTACCTGGGGGCGGCTGGTATTGCTTGGCTTACTGGTTTGTGTTATCGGTATAATAATTTGCGGCAAAGCAGGCGCAATGAAAGACAAAGACCTGCACGGCGAAAAAACTGATGCTTCGGGCAGTGAATTTAAAATTGGGCTTGGGCTTTTTGTAGCTATTGTTTCGGGCGTGCTAAGTGCCTGTTTTAGCTTTGGCATTGAAGCTGGCAACAGCTTGGGTATTGTAGCTAACCAAGCATGGAAACTGGCAAATCCTGGGCAGGGAGAATTTTTATTCCGTAACAACGTAATTTTTGTAGTGATACTGTGGGGCGGGCTTACAACTAATTTTATCTGGTGCCTTATTTTAAACATCCGCAATAAAAGCATGGGCGATTATACCGATAAAAAAACACCGTTGCTAAAAAACTACTTGCTTTGTGCCTTAGGCGGCGTAATGTGGTTTTTACAATTTTTCTTTTATGGTATGGGAGAAAGCAAGCTCGGCAATGGCGCCAGTTCCTGGATACTCCACATGTCTTTTATAATTTTAGTGGCCAACAGTTGGGGGCTGGTACTAAAAGAATGGAAGAACGTAAGTAAAAAAACAACCCGTACAATTATTGCAGGCATAGCCGCTATAGTATTATCTATATTGATAGTAGGGTATGGCAATTCATTAAAATAATTACCCAAATTATAAAAACAAATTTATGTCAGTACAAACAACACAATTTAAGCACGTAAGCTATTTATGGGATGATGCAAAAGCGGCATCCATGGCAGGAGACGAAGTAGCGTTACTGGTGTATAGGTCTAACCTTTTGGGCGCCGACCTTCGCCTTACAAATTACGGAGGTGGCAACACATCGTGCAAGGCCATGGCGAAAGATCCGTTGACAGGCAACGAAACAGAAGTGATGTGGGTTAAGGGCAGCGGCGGCGATTTAGGCACCATGAAACGAAGTGGGCTGGCAGCTTTATTTGTAAATCGTTTGCGCAGCCTTAAAAATATTTACCGTGGCATGCACCATGAAGATGAAATGGTAGGGTTGTTTAACCATTGCATTTACGACCTTGCCAGCAAAGCGCCTTCTATCGATACACCCCTGCATGGATTTTTACCCTTCAAGCACATTGATCATTTACATCCGGATGCAGCGATTGCCATAGCCGCCGCTAAAAACGGGCAGCAAATAACAAAGGATTTATTTGGCGGCACCATCGGTTGGGTAGGATGGCAAAAACCTGGCTTCGACCTTGGGCTTCAATTAAAGCAATGCCTTGATGAAAACCCCGGCATACGTGGTATTATGCTGGGCTCCCATGGGCTTTTTACTTGGGGCGATACGGCTTATGAAAGTTACATGAACACGCTGGAAGTAATAGAAACCTGTGCCCAGTACTTGGAAGATAATTATGGCAAAAAAGGCCCCATTTTCGGCGGGGAAAAATTAGCATCCTTGCCCAAGGAGGAACGCTTAAAAAAAGCAGCAGCAATAGCACCGATATTAAGAGGGCTTTGTTCTTCCCAAACTAAAATGATAGGGCATTTTACAGATGATGACAGGGTATTGCAATTTATAAATTCTAACGATTTAGGCAGGCTTGCACCAATGGGCACTAGTTGCCCGGATCATTTTTTACGTACAAAGATTTCTCCGTTGGTATTGAATTTATCTACTGATGAAAATGTAGATGATACTGCCGCTATCAAAGAAAAGATAGCCCCATTGTTTGAAGCTTACAGGTTGATGTATGCTGAGTATTATAACACCTGCAAACATCCTAACAGCCCTGCAATACGGGATGCTAACCCCGTTATTATTTTATACCCGGGCGTAGGCATGTTTAGTTTTGCAAAAGATAAGCAGACCACCAGGGTAGCCTCGGAATTTTATATTAACGCCATTAACGTTATGCGTGGTTCAGAAGCCGTAAGCGAGTACACATCGCTGCCAAGGCAAGAGGCTTTTAACATTGAATACTGGTTATTGGAGGAAGCGAAATTACAGCGCATGCCCAAGCCAAAAGCATTAAGCGGCAGGATAGCATTGGTAACCGGCAGCGCAGGCGGTATAGGAAAAGCCATCGCCAAAAAGTTTGCAGAAGAAGGTGCTTGTGTTATCATCAACGACATCAACGAAGAGCGCCTGCAAAATGCCATGAAGGAATTTGAGCAGCAATTTGGAAAAGATGTAGCAGCCTCTGCCTTGCTGGATGTAACGGATAATGCCACTATTGAAAAAGCTTTTGCAGCGACAGCACTGGCTTTTGGTGGTGTAGATATTATTGTAAATAACGCCGGCATCAGCATCTCCAAATCCATCACCAATCATTCTATTGAAGATTGGGACAAGCTGTATGATATTTTAGTAAAGGGGCAATTTTTAGTATCAAAAGCCGGTGTAGAAATTATGCGCAAACAAAATATTGGTGGCGATATTGTAAACATCGTTTCTAAAAATTCTATAGTGGCTGGTCCTAATAATGCAGGCTATGGCTCAGCAAAGGCAGCGCAGGCACACCTTACAAGGTTATTAGCGGCAGAGCTTGGCGGCGATAAGATAAGGGTGAATACGGTAAATCCGGATGCAGTTATTTCCGACTCCAACATTTGGGCTGGCGGCTGGGCAGAGGGCCGTGCAAAAGCATATGGCATAACGATTGAAGAATTGCCGGCTTACTATGCAAAACGTACGTTGCTAAACGAAGCTATTTTACCGGAAGATATCGCCAATGCTTGTTTCGTTTTTGTAGGCGGCTTATTAAAAAAATCTACTGGAAATAGCATAAATGTAGATGGCGGCGTAGCAGCAGGTTTTTTGAGATGATAAGCTGGTTATTTTAACAATAGGGCCATGCGAAGTAGACGTTACTTTTAAAATATTAAAAGCAACAGGCTAATTAAATCACAGAGGGATACACAAACCGTTGCCCCAAAGGGTTACACTCCCCTCTCCCTTGGAGGGGGGCTGGGTGACGAGGTAAAAACAAAAAAAATGCATCAATTAGCATTTAAAATGAAATTATTTAAAGGCTACGAAGCCGAATACAAACGCAGGCACAATGAGTTGTGGCCAGAGCTTGCCTTGTTATTAAAGCAAGCAGGCATTAGTAATTATTTTATTTTTTTAGATGAAATAACCAACGAACTTTTTAGCAGCTTCACCATAAATGAAGTTACTGGAATAGAGTACTTGCCTCATGAACCGATAATGAAAAAATGGTGGGCATACATGAAAGATATCATGGAAACCAATGAAGACAATTCGCCGGTGGCAATGCCTTTGCAACAAGTTTTTTACCTGCCATAATTTACTTACCAATAAAAATAGTAACGATGTTATTGAATAGCAATTTAATTGAAGAAAGTAATAAAGCCTTTTTGGGTGCACATTCAAATGCGTACAGTTTTGTAGCTGATACTATCCCTGAAGTAGAAGAGGTAATTAAAAAATTAGTAGCTTTTCAGGTAGCGATACCTAGCTGGGCTTTGGGCACCGGCGGCACAAGGTTTGGGCGTTTTAGCGGTAGTGGCGAGCCAGGTAACCTGGAACAAAAAATTGAAGATATTGGGCTGATACATGCGCTCAACAAATCAAGCGGCGCCATCTCCCTGCATATTCCATGGGATATACCGAGCGATGCACAGGCTATAAAAGAACTAGCTGCCCAACATGGCCTGCTGTTCGATGCCGTAAATTCTAACACATTTCAAGACCAGCCAGGCCAGCCTTTAAGTTATAAGTTTGGTTCGTTGCAGCATGTTGATAAAGCAGTGCGGCAGCAAGCGGTAGAACATAATATTGAAGTGATAAACCAAGGGGTTGCGCTAGGCTCAAAATCATTAAGCATTTGGCTATCGGATGGCTCTTGTTTCCCCGGGCAATTAAATTTTAGGAAGGCATGGCAGAATACTTATGAAGGCTTGCAACAAATTTATGCCGCGTTGCCGGAAGATTGGAAAGTGTTTGTAGAGTACAAAGCGTACGAACCAAACTTTTACTCTACCACCGTTGGGGATTGGGGGCAATCACTTTTATTTACATCTAAGCTTGGGCCTAAAGCTTACACGCTGGTAGATCTTGGGCATCATTTACCCAATGCCAATATTGAACAAATTGTTTCTTTGTTGATGATGGAAAATAAACTGGCCGGCTTTCATTTCAACGATAGTAAATATGGCGATGATGACCTTACCGTTGGCAGCATAAACCCTTACCAGCTATTTTTAATTTTTAATGAACTGGTAGAAGGCATGGATGCAAAAGGCATGGATCATGCAACTGGCCTTGCCTGGATGATAGATGCCAGCCATAATGTAAAAGACCCGCTGGAAGACTTATTGCAATCTGTTGAAGCTATCATGATTGCGTATGCGCAGGCGCTGATAATAGATAAAAAAGCATTGGTTGCCGCACAGGATATAAACGATGTGGTAGCAGTCCAGGAAATTTTGCAGCAAGCCTACAGGACAGATGTACGCCCGATAGTTGCAGAAGCAAGATTGAGGGATGGCGGCGCTTTGCATCCTTTACAACTGTTTCGTTCCATAGCGGCAAGGCAACAATTAATTAAAGTAAGGGGACAAAAAACCGTTGCTACAGGCTTATAAATAAACACAATGCAGATTCCTGTAATTGCCATATTCGATGTTGGTAAAACCAATAAAAAATTATTGCTGTTTAATGAACAGTACCACAAAGTATACGAGGAAACCGTACAGTTAAAAGAATCGGTAGATGAAGATGGCGATGCCTGCGAAAATTTAGGTGCCCTCACCGATTGGGTAAGGGATAGCTTTAATAAAATTTTAGAGCTGCCAGCGTATGAAATAAAAGCGATTAATTTTTCTGCTTACGGCGCAAGCTTTGTGCATATTATGGAAGAAGGCGAGGCACTTTTGCCGTTGTACAATTACCTCAAACCTTATCCGCAACAGGTAAGGGATGAGTTTTATACAACCTACGGCGGCGAGCTAAAAATTGCAAAAGAAACAGCCTCTCCGGTATCCGGAAATTTAAATTCGGGCTTGCAATTGTACCGTATAAAAAAACAGCAGCCCGCTACTTTTAAAAAGATACATGCCAGCCTGCACCTTCCCCAATATTTAAGTTTTTTAATTACCGGTCAACAATTTTCAGACATTACCAGTGTTGGCTGCCACACTTCTTTATGGAATTTTGAAACCAGCCAATACCATTTTTGGGTAACCAATGAAGGCATTGATAAAAAGCTGGCACCCATTAAAAATGGCGATCAAATAATAGAAGTTACACATACAGGGCACCAGCTTATTGCAGGCATTGGCCTGCATGATAGCTCCGCTGCACTTATACCCTACCTGCTCAATTTTATAGAGCCGTTTGTGCTTATATCTACCGGTACCTGGTGCATTAGCCTTAACCCTTTTAATAATGATGCGCTTACGGAAGATGAACTTAATAAAGATTGCCTTTGTTATATCCAATACCGAGGCTTACCGGTAAAAGCAAATCGTTTATTTGCAGGTTACGAGCATGAGCAACAGGTTATAAAATTAGCTGCCTATTTTTTAAAGCCACTTGATTATTACAAACAGGTAAATTATGATGAAGCTTTTTTTATTAAGCTTATTGGTCAGCCGGTAGCTACAAATACTACAAGCCATTTTGCAATGCTGGATATTGATTCTTTTTTAAATTATGAAGAAGCCTATCACCAGTTGATGATCAATATTATTAACAGGCAAGTGGCTAGTACACAAATGATATTAAAAGGCACGGTAGTTAAAAGAATTTTTGTTGATGGAGGATTTAGCAATAACTCTATCTACATGAATTTACTGGCACAGGCCTTTGCAGGCATAGAAGTATTTGCTGCATCGATGCCACAAGCCACGGCAATGGGTACGGCACTGGCGATACATGATAAGTGGAATAAACATTCTATACCTGGTGATATGATAAAGCTTAAATTATACCACGGAAAAATGAATAGTTTTAAGTAATACATTTATCTGCAACAACTATTAGTGAAAACGAATGAGGATAATTATGGGGTTGTAAATTATAATACAATACCGTTAAATTAACAAAATATAAGTGGCGGGTGAAACACCTGCCAAGGATAACCGCCAGGCTTGGGGTTTCACCAGCCCTTAACCTAACGGTATTAAATTATGATAAATCAACGCAGTTAATAATAAAAAAATTATGGCAGAAAAAGCAACTTTTCAATTTAACACTCAATACCCATCTATACAAGACCTTAAAAACAAGGCCAGAAAACGTATCCCAAAATTTGCGTTTGAATATCTTGAAGGTGGCTGTAATGAAGATGTAAACCTGTTAAGGAACGAGTCTGATTTTCGTGATGTTGTACTGATGCCGCAATATTTAAAAAAGTTTAATGGTATTGATATGAGTGTTGATTTATTCAACCATACATATGATGCCCCATTTGGTATTTCACCCATTGGCCTGCAAGGATTAATATGGCCTAACTCGCCTGAAATATTGGCGAAAGCTGCATTAAAACATAACGTGCCTTACATATTGAGCACGGTATCAACCAGCAGTATAGAACGCATTTCAGAGTTGTCGGAAGGCCGTGCATGGTTTCAATTATACCACCCAACAAAAAATGAATTAAGGGACGATATTATAAAAAGGGCCGCTGCTGCGCAATGCCCTGTATTAGTGGTTTTGGTAGATGTGCCCTCCTTTGGCTTTCGGCCACGGGATATTAGGAATGGTTTAGCAATGCCACCAAAAATGTCTGTAAGAAATATACTGCAGGTAGTAACAAAACCAATCTGGGGCATAAAAACTTTACAAGCAGGCATACCCGGCTTTAAAACACTGGAGCCATACATGCCGCCTAACTTAAATATAAGCAGGCTTGGGCAATTTATGAACGATACTTTTACCGGAAGGATAGACATGGATAAGATAAAGCCTATCCGTGAAATGTGGAAAGGGCCGCTTGTTTTAAAAGGTGTTGTAAATGAAGAAGATACCCAAAAGGCGATTGAGCTCGGTATAGACGGTATCATCGTATCCAACCATGGCGGAAGGCAGATAGATGTTGGCGAGTCTGCCATAAAATCATTAAAAAAATTAACGGATAAGTTTGGGCAGCAGATAAAAATTATGGTAGACAGTGGCTTACGCTCTGGCCCGGATGTTGCAAGGTCTTTAGCATCTGGTGCTTGTTTTACTTTTATGGGTAGGCCATTTATGTATGGCGTTGGTGCGTTGGGCAATGCCGGCGGCGACCATACCATTGCTATTTTAAAAACACAATTACAGCAAGTGATGGAACAGCTCTGTTGCGAAACAGTTGAAGATTTCCCAAAGCACTTAATCAGCCAAAATCAAATTATATAGCGCCCGGATTTATTTCTTAAATCATTAAAACATTTGTAAACTTAGGAATGAAGAAGTTAGAAATAATTGACTTAATAAAAGTTGATGCTTATTCTATAACACCTAAATATTTACAAATTGTAAACTCTGTAATAAGGGAGATTGAAAACGGTCTTATTTTGGTGGGTGATAATATGCCTTCAATTAATGAATTAAGTACTGAACTCGATATTGCAAGAGATACTGTGGAAAGAGGTTATAAACACTTAAAACATATAGGTGTAATTGATGCTGTACCTCGAAGAGGTTATTATATTAAAAATATTAAATTCAGGCAACCTCTTAAAATATTTTTACTTTTTAATAAATTAAGCGCACACAAAAAAACAATTTACGACTCATTTGTTGAGACGCTGGGAGAGCAGGCAGTCATTGATTTTTATATTTATAACAATGATTTTTTATTATTTAAAAAGTTGATTGTAAACAATAAAAATTATTATAACCATTATGTAATCATACCACATTTTATGGAAGGCGAAGAAAATGGCATTGAAATAATTAATACCATCCCAAAAGAAAAATTATTATTACTCGATAAAATAATACCAGGCATTACAGGAGAATACGCCGCCGCTTATGAAAACTTTGAAAAAGATATTTACAATGCAATGGTGGAAGCAACGGACCAGCTTTCCAAATACCATACTTTAAAAATAATATTCCCATCTTACTCATACTATCCAGTTGAAATTTTAAAGGGCTTCAAAAATTATTGTCAGGATTATGCTTTCAGTTATAAGGTTGTAAATGATATAAAAAATGATACGGTAGAGGCGGGTGAAGTTTACGTAAATGTAATGGAAGATGAATTGGTAGTGGTGCTGGAAAAGTTAATTTCATCTGGCTTTAATATTGGAAGCGAAGTTGGAGTTATTTCATTCAATGAAACGCCGATTAAAAAATTTATTTTAAACGGCATTACTACCATATCTACTGATTTTCACCAGATGGGAATTACTGCTGCACAATTAATACTTTCCAATCTAAAACAAAAAACTGAAATTAATTTTAAGCTAATTTTAAGATCCTCTTTGTAAAAAAGTATTGCAATTTCTTTCTATTTTTTTATAAAAATCTACTAACAGATTTTTTGTACCAGGCTGCATTCTACAATACTTTTATACTTATTATAGCTTCAATTACAGGACGTAAATCCAACAAAAAAATAAATAATAAAATAGTCATAAATCATGACAAGACAGGACAGATGTAAAATATTTAGTACCTAGCTTGTGTTTGATTGCTAAAGTTATCGAAGCTTTTAAAACAAAGGTTTCAATTCATCATCACTAAAAACTGCTCGCCATGTTTAAAATTTTAAGTAGTTGCTTTCTTAAAAAAATGCAACTAATTCTTCCAATGTTTTTTTTGTTTTATAATCTTCAAGTATTTGCTCAGCAAAAAATTATTATTACAGGTTCAGTAACGACTGCTAATAATATACCATTGGCAAATGCATCTATAACTGTTAAGGGTACAACTGGGGGAACAACATCAAATGATAAAGGTGAATTTTCTATTAGTGCTCAAAAATTAGGAACAGTTGTTTTTAATCATGTTGGTTATATAGAACAACAAATAAAAATAGAAGGTCGAACAACTTTAAATATTGTTTTGCAAATTGTTGATAACAGCCTTGATCAGGTTGTTGTAGTAGCTTACGGAAAACAAAAAAAAATTAGTGTAACTGGGGCGATTTCTTCGATCCAAACCAAGGAAATCAAACAAAGCCCAGCAGCAAATCTTGCGGTAACACTGGCAGGGCGTTTACCTGGTTTAACAGCTGCCCAAAGAAGTGGAGAGCCCGGAAGAGATGTTACCAATTTGTACATTCGTGGCCAGGGTACAATTAATAGTCAATCGCCAATTGTTTTAGTGGATGGGGTTGAAAGAGAGCTCACTTTTATTGATCCAAATGAAGTAGAATCTGTTTCTATTTTAAAAGATGCCTCGGCAACAGCAATATTTGGTGTACGTGGGGCAAACGGGGTAATTTTAGTAACAACTAGAAGAGGTACATCTGAAGTGCCTGAAATCAGTTTTACAGCAGAAAAAGGTGCGCAGGATTTTACCCGTTATATTAATCCTGTAAATTCTTATCAGTTTGCCACATTGCGTAATCAGGCTCAAACAAATGATGGCACTACCCTTAGTTTCTCTAAATCAGCACTAGACGCATACAAATCCGGTAACGATCCTTTGCGTTTTCCAAATACAGATTGGAGAAAAATATTAATCAAAAATTTTGCACCACAACAAAGATATAATCTTAATATTTCGGGTGCTGGTAAGGCGGTACGCTATTTTGTTAATGCAGGTCTACTTGACCAAGGTGGGCAATTTAATGTTGAAAAGGACCTGAAATATGACCCAAGTTTTTCTTTAAAACGTTATAATTTTCGATCTAATATTGATATTCAACTTAATAAAACTTTAAAGGCATTTCTTAATATTGCAGGCTATGTCGAAAAAACAAACGCCCCTTTTAGCGTATTTGATGTGATTGGTGAACCTAACCAACAATTAGAAAATTTATCCCCTTCTTTATTTATCATTGCGTTTGCAAACGATTTGGATGCAACAGTGCCAGGGCCCCTTACTCCCGATGGTCAAGTTATTACATCTGCTACAGTCCCACATCCATCATACGGCCAAATTAATCGTACAGGTTACATACAGCAAACAAGAAGTAATGTTACTGCTACTTATGGGATGGAGCAGGATTTAGGTTTTATTACATCAGGGTTATCGATAAAAGCAGTTATGTCTTTTGACTCCAAGACTACCAACAATTTATTCGCACAAAAAGGTTATGAAAAATATGTGCAGGTAGTTGATCCTAATCTTAAAGGAATAGATGGAAAAGATAGTGTGTATTTTAGGTCATATAATAATGATAAGAATACACCCTTATCCTTATCTGGTGGACGTTTTTTTACAAGCACTTCAAACTTTCAAGGCTATCTTAATTATAACCGCAAATTTGGCTTACACTCAGTATCTGGTTTAGTATTGTATCAGCAACAAAAAATTATTATCAATGAGCAATTGCCATTTAATTTATTAGGCGGAGCAGCCAGATTGACCTATGGTTATGACAACCGATATTTTTTCGAATTAAATGCCGGCTATAACGGCTCTGAACAGTTTGCGAAAAAAAATCGCTTTGGATTTTTCCCGGCAGTGTCTGGTGGATGGGTTATTACAAACGAAAAGTTTCTGAATCATAGTAAAATATTAAGCTCCCTAAAACTTAGAGGCTCCTATGGGTTGGTTGGAAATGATAGGATATCTGGTTCCAGATTTTTATACCTTGATAATATTCAAGTTGTTGGCGGTGGTTATTCGGGAAGTTTAGGAAATGGACAGGCTATTAGTACGGCATTGTTAAAAAACGAGCAGTTACAGTGGGAGGTTGCTAAAAAAACAAATATTGGTATAGAGGTTGGTTTATTTGGAAAGTTCAGTATTGTAGTTGATTTGTTTAAAGAAAATCGTGACAACATTTTAAGATTCCGTGGTACTGTTCCAGTATTAAATGGATTACCAAATAATTCCTTGCCTCCTGTTAATATAGGGGTTATAGAAAATAAAGGGTTCGAATTTGAGTTAAATTATAAAAAGCCTTTTAGAAAAGATTTTGCTCTTTTTGCTAAGGTGAATGTAAACTACGCTACTAACCGTCAAAAATTTGCAGATGAACCATTTTTGCCTGCAGATTATGGCTACCGCTATCGTCAGACTGGTTATAGGATAGGTCAACCATTTGGATATATCACTCAAGGTTATTTTATAGATAATCAGGATGTAACTAAATCACCAGCCCAAAACGTGGGTCGTAGGGCATCTATGCCCGGTGATTTTAAATATAAAGATTTAAATGGCGACGGTTTTATAAATGAAAAGGACCAGGCACCCATTGGTTTTTCTACTGTTCCTGAAATATCCTTTGGTACGGCGTTTAATTTAAGGTATAAAAATTTTGATTTAAGTGTACTTTTTCAGGGTGTAACAAATGTGTCTAATTTTTATCAAGGCAGAGGAACTTTTGCCGGAAATAATTATGTAGCAAGGCATCTTGAAAGCTGGACACCTGAACGAGTGGCGACAGGGCTTTCTATAAATTATCCCCGTCTTACAATGCAACCATCTCCAAATGAAATAGCCAATGATTTTTTTATAATAGATGCCAGCTATATCAGGTTAAAAAATTTAGAATTGGGTTACTCCATACCTCTTAAATATTCTAAAATGGTTGCTGCAAAAAATATAAGATTTTATGCCAACGGACTTAATCTGGTTACATGGGATAAGTTACCTACGAAAAATTTTGACCCTGAATTAATCTCGGAACTTTCTTA
>JANXVN010000174.1 GCA_025351645.1 Ferruginibacter sp. | reverse complement strand
CTGGTGAAACGCAAACGATTAGTTTTGAAATTAAACCCCGTGATCTGGCTTCTTTTGACACCGATAACGAGCAGTGGATAGCAGAAGCGGGAAATTATACCGTAAGTATTGGAGCCTCATCCAAGGATATAAAACAAAAGAAGAGTTTCTCTCTTAATAAAGATTTAATTGTTGAAAAGGTAACCAAAGCATTAACACCTTTAATAATAATAAATGAAATGAAGCCTGCAAAATAAACGGGCTTCGCCCTCTAAACTCATGTAAATGATTAATCGTTGCTGAATAAAAATATAAAAACTTACTGTTATATTTTGTAGGCTACCGTTAAATTACAGCAGGTTTGTTTAAAGTAGATTGTGTACCTGGTTGGAATCAATTGTTTGTTTTAGTGGTATAGCATATATCAGAAAAAATGCTGACTTAAAAAAAGATTATATTTTGATTAGCCTTCACTATAAGGTTGTCATTAAAGTTTATAGTAATTGGTGTTTGGACGATGTTTCCACGGCTTTATTAGGTGTATTGAAACGTTTCGTGATATATAGAATTAAAATTCATTATTGGAAGTGTAATTTATTTAGTAAATATTCTTCAGGCAAATTTAATGTCTGTCCTAACAGAATAAAGAAAAGGTAAATATTATTTTTAATTAAAATGTTGATACTTGCACTAAAGGCTTATTGGGCTAAGGTGAGGCCTTTGTTTACAGATAGCAAATACAAATTGCTTAAAATCCGCTGCCAAAAATGGTGGAGAATTTTAATTTTAGGTATTTTGTATTTAAAGAGAAATTAACTTTCGTCTCATAAATCGTCAGAAGAGTTTATTAAAACGACAAAACCCACTGTGGTAGTGGGTTTTGTTAATACAAAGTGACCTGGATTGGATTCGAACCAATGACCCCCAGCTTAGAAGGCTGATGCTCTATCCAGCTGAGCTACCAAGTCATTTTTTTTGCAAATATAAGGGTTATACTATTAAATTTATTTCGGGATCAAAAATTAAAAACAAGAACATATTAAAGAAAATTATTCTGGCTATGTTGTAAAAATGTTATAATTTTGCGCACTAAATTTAAACCATCAAATATTAACATTTTGTTTGTTGTTTATTGGTTCATCTCTAACTCTAAAAAATTTATTATGAATTTGAAAAAATTATCAGCCGCACTTGTTTTTATGTGTGTAGCTCACATTGCCTTTGCTCAAAATCCAAATTTTGGTGGCCCTAAAAAAGGTTCTGCATTAGGTTTTAGCGTAAATGGCGTTGACTTTTCTGCATCACTTTTAAAAATCGGAAAGGTTGATCCTGGATTTTCTTTGATGTATTGGAAAGGCATCGCACCTCATCTTGATTTCTCCGTACGTTATAATGGCTTGTTTACAGACTACGCTAAAAAAGTAGGTGCTTTAAATAGCTACACTAACGAATTTGAAGTTTCATTGCACCCTATGTTATTGACTGATAACCATTTACTAAATCTCTTCGTTTCAGGTGGTTTAGGTATTGGCAGTTACGGAAAAAATGTTTGGGCTGGTTACGCTCCACTAGGGGGTGGCTTGCAATTAAATATGTATGGTGAAGGTTACTTGTTTTTACAAGCTAACTACCGTGTAAGTCTTGATTCTAAGAAGTTGGACAATAATATGTTTTACTCTTTAGGTTTCACACAAACTATTAGCGCTACTAAAGCAAAAGAAAAAGCACTGCCCCCACCCCCAGTTGTTATTGTAACAGACAGGGATAATGATGGTGTTCCGGATAGTACAGATGCTTGTCCTGATGTACCAGGCACAATAGCATTAAAAGGCTGCCCTGATACCGACGGTGATGGTATTGCTGATAAAGATGACAAATGCCCTACAGTTGCAGGTATTGCAAAATATCAGGGTTGCCCAATACCAGATACTGATGGCGATGGTATTAACGATGAACAAGATAAATGCCCTACAGTTGCCGGCGTTGCTAGATACCAAGGTTGCCCAATACCAGATACTGATGGTGATGGTGTAAACGATGAAGTTGATAAATGCCCTACTGAAGCCGGTCCTGCATCTAATTTCGGTTGCCCTGTAATCGCTACAGAAATTATCAACAAAATAAACATGAGCGCAAAGAATTTATTTTTTGCAACAGGCAGTGCTAAATTATTAGCTAAGTCTAACGCTTCATTAAATAATGTTGTTGCTATCTTAAAAGCTAACCCTACTTATAAGGTTGATATTGCTGGCCATACAGATAATACTGGAAAAGCTGAAAAAAACCAACTTTTATCTGAAGCAAGGGCTAATTCAGTTAAGGCTTACTTAGTTAGCAAAGGTGTTGACGAAGCCCGCTTAATTGCTGCTGGTTTCGGAGTTGACAAACCGCTTGCTGATAACAAGACTGCAGCTGGCCGTGCTAAGAACAGGAGAGTAGAAATGGTTGTTAGGAATTTCTAATAATAAATAATTTTCTATAACAAACGCCTCACTTTTTTGTGGGGCGTTTTTGTTGTAAATACATTTTTGCTTTGTTTAATTTAGCAGTTTTGTCGTTTTAATTTGTTGTTCTTTGTATCATGTAAAGCCAATCCTTTAATTGTAATCAGTTTAATAATGAACTTTCTTTTTGCCCGGGCTAATACAGCAGCCATGTGGAGCTGCGGTGGCGTCGCACACTTTTACATTGGTCCTTTGTGGTACTCTTCCTAAACTTGCTACTGTATTTTTTACTTGAATAACGCTTATATCAAAAAATTACTAAGATACACAAGTTGTAAACGCATAAATAGGATACGCTAATACACAATAATAATAATGTGCAATAACCCGGATACTACTCAAATTAAAGCGTGAGGAATAGCAACGCCCGCCCGGATGAACCGGTTCGGACAGGAATAGCCCGGCCGAAGGAGCGCACAAGTAATTTTTTTGGCAATGATTCTTTTAGTAATAGGCTGCAAATTTTTTAATAGCATTGTAAAGAGGCTATATTTTTATTATTACAAAATACGTTTTTAAAATAACTAAGCTGCGCGCAATAAAAGTGTATTGGCAGTACCGCATAAAAAAAGCTTGCTTGTTAAGTAAACAAGCAAGCTTTTTTTATCTTTTATAAACCAAGGCTTTATCCCATTTTTTCTTCTAGTTCCATTACTTTCTCAAATACTATTTCGTATTCTTTATTCAATATTACAAGCTCTGCGCTCACCGCTTTGTAATCGGCTTCAATTTTATGGAACTTATCCTTGTCTGCATAATTGCCAGGTGCGGCCATAGCAGCTTCCAACAAACCCCTGCGCTGGTTTAGCTGTGCCAGCTTTTCTTCTATTTGTTGAAAGCGGGTTTTGTTTTTCTGATATTCTTTTTTTACTTCTTTATCAACCGGGCTGCGTTGGGTATTTATAGGCTCTGGCACAACTTCTTTTCTTGGTGAATTTTTTACTGGTTCTGTTGACTTTACTTTAGTTTCTTCGGCTTTAGCTGCCAGCATCCTTCTTTCTTTCCAATCTTCCCATTCGGTGTAGCTGCCTTTAAATTCAACAATTTTATGGTCTTCAATTTCCCAGATTTTGTTGGCTATCTGGCTTACGAAATGCCTGTCATGGCTAACAAATACTATACTGCCTTCATATTTATTTAAAGCACCAATCAGCAAATCTACAGAGTGTATGTCCAGGTGATTGGTAGGTTCATCCAGCATTAAAAAGTTGGCTTTGCTTACCATAGTTTTTGCAAGTGCCACCCGTGCTTTTTCGCCACCGCTCAGTACTTTAATTTTTTTGTCTACCGCATCGCCGCTAAACAAAAAGGCGCCCAACAGGCTCCTTAGTTCCAGTTCTGTTTTTCCGCTGCCGCTATCCTTCATTTCATCTAAAACGGTATTTTCAATATTCAACGCTTCCAACTGATGCTGAGCGTAAAAAGATTCATCAACATTGTGCCCCCAAATCCTTTCGCCGGTAAATTCTTCATTACCCACGATAACACGTAGTAAGGTAGACTTACCTTTACCATTTGCACCAATCAAAGCAATCTTATCGCCACGGTCAATTTCAGCACCGGTATTTTCCATTATTGTAAGGTCGCCAAATTTTTTGGTGATGTTTTTAAGCGTAACCAAAACTCTTCCTGGCTGCTTATCCATCGAGAAGTTGATACGCATGTTGGGGCGCTCAATCTCTACGTTTTCAATCCTGTCTAATTTTTCAAGGCGCTTAACAATACTCTGTGCTGCAGCGGCTTTGCTGGCTTTTGCCTTAAACCTTTCCACAAATTTTTCATTCTGGCGAATGTAGTCCTGCTGGTTTTCGTATGCCTTTTGCTGCATGTCTACCCGCAAGGCTTTTTCCGTTTCGTAATAGCTGTAATTACCTGTATAAAAATGTAGTTTCTGTTGATAAAGCTCCACAATTTTTGTAACCATCCTGTCTAAAAAAAACCTATCATGGCTTACCATTACAACGGCGCCCGAGTAGCTTTTTAAATATTTTTCCAGCCATTCAATACTAGGTAAATCAAGGTGATTGGTTGGTTCATCCAACAGCAATACATCTGGGTGCATCAATATCATTTTAGCCAATAAAACACGCATGCGCCAGCCACCACTAAATAATTTGTAAGGCTTGTGCAGGGTATCGTTGGTAAAGCCAAGGCCCTGTAAAATTTCTTCTGTCTTGTGATGGATATCGTAGCCGCCTAAAACTTCCAGCTCATGCAATTTTTCGGAATAGTCATGCGCCAGGGTTTCATCGCCGGTACGTTCCAGTTCTAGCCCAATGGCTTCAATTTCTTTTTCTAGCTCCTTCACTCTTTCAAAAGCGCCCATGGCAACTTCTAAAATAGAATCTTCAGTGTCAAAGCTTAACAAATCCTGGTGCAAAAAGCCAATGGTGGTTTCTTTGCCTTGTTCTACAGAGCCTTTATTTGGCAGGTATTGCCTTGTAAGTACTTTTAAAAGGGTAGATTTTCCTGTTCCATTATACCCGATCAGGGCAATCCTTTCATTGGGTTGTATATGCCAGGTGGCATCCTCCACAATAGCGCGGGCACCAAATTCAAACGTCACATTTTGTAATCCTAAAAGCATAACTGTATATAAAATTTATGTATTAAAAACCAATTTTGCTGCAAAAGTAATTCAATCGGCAAACTATTTAAGCTTTTTGATGTTATCTCATAACTTTGCAAAAAACACGTCCATGAAAAAGCTAGTATTTGTTATAATTATTTTATTGGTAGGCTTCAGTATTTATTGGTTTAAATTCAAGAACGCAGATGTGCCAGGAGGGCCCAAAACCGAACCTTTAAAAACAACGAAGCACTCATTGGCATTTAATAACAATTTGGATACTTTTATGAGTGCATACCTCAATATTAAAAGTGCTTTGGTAGAAGCTGATAGTTTGCAGGCAAAACAGGCTGCCATAAAATTTTTAGTTTTAGCAGATAGCCTTAAGCTGGATGATTTAAAAAAGGATACGGCGGTAATTTTTGAAACGGCAAACAGTTTTTTAAATGATGTTAAGGCTAATGCGGAAAGCCTTGTAAAGCAAACCACCTTAATGGATATGCGCCAGAATTTTAGCGGAGTAAGCGAGAATATATACCCGTTGCTTAAAACCATCCATTACGAAGGCAAGACATTGTACTGGCAAAACTGCCCGATGGCTTTTGGTGAAGGCAAAGAAGCAAACTGGATAAGCAATACTGATGAAATAATTAATCCATACATGGGAAAGAAAAATGCTGAATTTAAAGCTACCATGTTGCATTGTGGAGAAACAAAAGATAGCATAAAAGCTTTGTAAATAAAAGCTGTAAAATTTGAAGCACTAAAGGAGCGCTAGTAATTAAAAATGATGAAAATATACTTGTGCCTTTTTTTTTGTTCCCTAATATTTTTTGCCAGTGCGCAAAAAAAATATACTATTAGCGGGTATGCAAAAGATTTACAGAATGGCGAAACATTAATTGGTGCCAGCATTACTGTAAACGGCAACACAAAAGGCATTACCAGCAACCAATACGGCTTTTATTCCATTACCTTATTACAGGGAAATTATGAAGTTACCTGTTCTTACACAGGCTACCAGCCTAAAATAATCAATATAAAATTAGAAGCCGACCAGCAGATAAATTTCGACCTGGCAATAAAAGCGGCGCTGGAAGAAGTGATTATCCGCAGCCAAAAAGCAGATGGCAATGTTAAGAATGCGCAGATGGGCAGGTTTGTGTTGCCCATTGAACAGATAAAAGCCATCCCCGCATTTTTAGGCGAGGTAGACCTTATAAAAACAATACAATTGTTGCCAGGCGTGCGTAACGCGGGCGAGGGCAGCGCAGGTATTTATGTACGCGGCGGCGGGCCAGACCAAAACCTTATTATGCTTGATGATGCCATCGTTTATAACACCGGGCATCTTTTTGGCTTTTTTTCTATTTTCAACTCCGATGCAATTAAGAATGTTTCGTTAATAAAGGGCGGCATGCCCGCCCAATATGGCGGCAGGTTATCCAGCGTGCTGGATATTGCTATGAAAGAAGGCAATGATAAAAAATTTCAGGTAGATGGAGGTTTAGGATTAATTGCCTCACGTATATCCATACAAGGGCCTATCAAAAAAAATAAAGCATCGTTTATTATTTCTGCAAGAAGGACTTATATAGATGTGCTTACAAAGCCATTTATAAAAAAAAGCAGCCAGTTCTATGGTTCGGGTTATTATTTTTATGACTTAAATGCCAAAGTAAATTATAAATTTTCTGAAAAAGATCGTTTGTACATCAGTGGTTATTTTGGAAGGGATGTGTTTGATTTTGTAAATGGAAGAAGAAGCCTTGATGTAAAGATACCATGGGGAAACGCAACAGGCACCATACGGTATAACCATGTTTTTAATAAACGCTTGTTTGGCAATACGTCCATCGTTTATAATAATTATCATTTTTCTTTTGCAGCTGCGCAAAATAAATTCAATATTAAACTTGCTTCAGGTATAAGGGATGTAACGTTGAAACAAGATTTTGATTTATACCCTTTTACAGGGCATAAAGTAAAGTTTGGCGGCTTGTTTACTTACCATAAATTCACGCCTTCTGTAATAAGCGGAAACCAGGATAGCGTTGTTTTTAAGCCACAAAATTCCCAGACTAAATTTGCCCACGAAGCTGCTATATATGTTCAGGATGACTGGGATGTGAGCAGGAAGATAAAGATTAATGCAGGTTTGCGTTACAGCGTTTTTCAACAAGTTGGCCCTTACAATATTTATACCCAGGATGCAAATGGAAACCGCACCGATAGCACCGTTTATAATGCTGGCCAAAATGTAAAAACATATGGCGGGTTAGAGCCAAGGCTTACGTTACGGTATGCCGTTAGTGATGATGCATCTATTAAGGCATCAGTTACCAGAAACCTGCAATACATTCATTTAGTAAGCAATTCTGGCAGTACTTTGCCTACAGATATTTGGGTGCCGAGCACCTACAAAGTAAAGCCACAAATAAGCTGGTTGTACGCTGCAGGCGTATTTAAAAATTTTAACGATAATATGTTTGAAACATCTGTAGAACTGTATTATAAAAGTATGCAGAACCAGATTGAATACCAGGAAGGCTATACACCTAACACTTTAGAAGACACTGAGAACTTTTTTACTTTTGGCAAGGGCTGGAGCTATGGCAGCGAGTTTTTTATCAACAAAACAAAAGGCAGGCTCACTGGCTGGGTAGGTTATACATTAAGCTATACCTGGAGAAAATTTCCGCAGCTTAATTTTGGTGAAAAATACCCTGCAAAATATGATAGGCGCAATGACCTTAGTGTTGTGGCTTTATACAACCTAAATAAACGTTGGAAGCTGTCTGCTACTTTTGTTTATGGCAGCGGCAACGCAACTACTTTGCCCCAGCGTTTTTACCTTGTAAACGGCATACTAACGCAAGAGTATAGCCGCATTAATGAATATCGTTTGCCTGCGTACCACCGGCTTGACCTTGCAGGTATTTATTCTTCCAAAAAAAATGAACACCGTAAATTAAAATCTGAATGGGTATTCAGCATATATAATGTTTACAGCCGCAAAAATCCATATTTCATTTATTTTGATCAGGCTGGAAGTGCTTATGATGGCACTCTGAAAGTACAGGGAAAACAGGTTAGTTTGTTTCCAATTATACCATCAGTAACTTGGAATTTTAAATTTTGATTTGCCTTATTCCTTCTTCTCTTTATGCACAAACCTTATAGTCCCACTCTTTTTAAGGTCAGATGAAATGCGCACTTCATAACGGTTGTCGCCATCTGTAACTACCATCAATGCTGTGTTTGGGGGTATGGAGCCTAAATTATCGGCGTACATTGTCAGCTCATTTATAGCGTGGTCGGTGGTTGCATCCAATGTTAAAGTAATTGCTTTTTCGCTCAGCATCCTATGGGATAATATCAATTTGCTATTGTAAAAAAGCGAGATGCTATCACCATCCACAGCGCCATTATCGTATAGTGCCACCTCAAAATTTTCGCCTGTAATTTCAATTGTTTTTAATACTTCACTGTTTCTTTTCTCAAAATTACTATTGGAAATAACAGTTGGTGCTTCAGGTTTTTTTACTTCTGTTTTTATCTTTTCTGGTGCAGTTTTTACTAATGGAACAACTGCTACTGTTGTTGTAGTATCTTTTTTTATAAGAGGCTTTTTTATAGTATTGATTGGCTTTGTAACAGGCTTTGTTGTTGTTTTTGCCTTGGCTATTACTACTGGCTTTTTTGCCGTTACGGTTTTGTTCCTATCTGATAAATTGGGTAATTTGTTTGTTTTGGCAGGGCCAGAAAATGGAGTAGTTGTTTTTGGTTTATTGAACGAAGCCAGGTTTTTGCTAAGTGATCTTCTTGTTAATGTTGTAATACCTGTACCGCAATCGCTTAACTGGCCAGGCGCCGTGCTCCAACTGCCTTTCATCTCTTCGGTATCACCATCTTTGTGGTAAGTTAAAATATGTGTCTGCAAGCAATCTCTCCAGCCTAAAGGCGTGCTGCCTTTTACTTTGGCTACTTCTGTAACCCGCATGCTTTTGGTGCTTTTATTGTAAGTCCCTTGCAGCGAACAAATCACATAATAGCTCCTGCCTTCAAAATAACTATAGGAGTAACCAGTAACTTTTGTGCCCTTTATTTCAACCTCCAAAACAAATTCTGTATTATCGCTACCACTTACAACAATATCTCCCTTACTATTAAAAAATCCACGCCACTGCCCATTTATCTTTTG
>JANXVN010000112.1 GCA_025351645.1 Ferruginibacter sp. | reverse complement strand
AATTGAAGGAAGCATTTGATGAAACAAAAAATAATACAGGGCTTAACCTTATTATGGCATTAAGCTATAGCAGCCGTTGGGAATTGATGGCAGCTGTAAAACAAATTGCCGTAGATGTAAAGGCAGGTACATTACAACCTGAAACCATCACGCAGGATACGTTGCAAAAATATCTTTCTACTAGTGAATTTCCTGACCCTGAACTGATGGTACGCACCAGTGGCGAATACCGCATCAGTAACTTTTTATTATATCAATTGGCCTATGCTGAATTATATTTCACCAATACACGCTGGCCAGATTTTAGGAAGGATAACTTGTATGAAGCTATCATAGATTTTCAAAACAGGGAACGCAGGTTTGGAAAAACAGGCGACCAGATAAAAGAAGAAATACCCATTATATAGTTTTAACTTATTTATTTCTACACATTTTAACTATTTAATTAAAATGCGTAGGCAGTTAACAAGTGTAGCTTGTTTGAAATTGTTAATAACCATGTTGTGCTTTATTTATAGCCATCTTACAAAAATCTTTTTATAAGATGTTTAGATAGCGCATTGTTTAACAAATAGTTTTCATTATAGCAAGTAATTTGCCATTTAGTAAAAAACCAATTAATGCACAGGATTTACCAGAACTTTCTATTAATACTAGTTACCCTTATTGTTAGCAACACAGTGGTTGCACAAATAGCTGCTGATACAACTAAACCAGTATCTATCAACCCTGAATTGGTTGACATCTTTAATTCAAAGACGCCAAAAGAATACATAATTGGCGGTATAACTGTAGCAGGTAATAAAGGTTTTGATGCAAACCTTATAATTTCTATTTCTGGGCTTGCTGTGGGCGATAAAGTACAATTACCAGGCTCGGATGCGTTTAGCAAAGCCATTAATAAGCTTTGGAAGCAAAACTTAATTGCTGACGTTGAAATATTTTTCACCAAATTAATAAATAAGCAACTTTACATAGAAATTGCCATTACCGAAAGGCCACGTTTATCAGATTTCAGGTTTTTGGGCATAAAAAAAGGAGAAAAAGATGACTTGGCTACAAAAAGCGGGCTGGTTAAAGATAGGGTGGTAACAGATAATATGAAAATGACTGCCAACGATGCCATACACAAATTTTATGCAGATAAAGGATTCCGTAACGTAAAGGTTAGTGTTAGGGAAGATAAATCGGCGACAGCCGCAAACTCTGTAAGCTTAACTTTTAATATCAATAAAGGCAATAAAATAAAAGTAAATTCCATAAACTTTTCTGGAAACGAAAACATTAACGGGCTTAAGCTAAAAAAGCAAATGAAGGGTACGCACGAGATGACAAGGCTTACTTTACATCCTCCAAAAAGTACCAGCCCTTATGGTGATACCAGTACTGTAGTATCTTTTAAAAAATATTTAAGGGAATATGGTTATTTATCTATTACAGAAACTAAAGACTTTGTTGACCCTTACTTTCGGTTTAAACTATTCAGCTCTTCAAAATATAACCCCGTTAAATACGATGAAGACAGGGAAAGCGTATTGTCGTATTATAACTCGCAAGGTTTTAGGGATGCTGTAATTGCAGGCCATAAAGAGGTAGCTAATACACAGGGCAACCTTGATTTATACGTAAAAGTAGCGGAAGGCCATAAGTATTATTTTGGTAATATTTTATGGAGAGGCAATACAAAATATTCAGATTCCATATTAAATTTGTTATTGGGCATCCGCAAAGGAGATATTTATAATGGTGAATTATTAAATAAACGTTTAGGCAAACAGATGTCTGCAGATGGCAGCGCCGATATTAGCAGTCTTTACATGGATGATGGTTACTTGTTTTTTAGGATAGACCCTATTGAAACCTCTGTGTACAACGATACCATCAACTTTGAGGTACGTATGCAGGAAGGCCCACAGGCTACTATCGGCAAAGTTGAAATTTCGGGCAACGAAAAGACTAAAGATTACGTTGTACGCCGCGAATTAAGGACAGTACCCGGAGAAAAGTTTAGCCGTACAGATATCATCCGTACACAAAGGGAGCTTGGCCAGTTAGGCTTTTTTAATCCTGAAAAAATTACACCCAACGTAGTGCCTAACCAGGAAAATGGAACAGTAGATATTAGTTGGGGAGTTGAAGAAAAATCGAATGACCAATTAGAGCTGTCTGCTGGCTTTGGTGGTGGCATCGGCTTAACAGGTACGTTGGGCATTACTTTCAATAATTTTTCTATCAATAATATTTTCAATAAAAAAACCTGGGATCCATTGCCATCCGGTAGCGGCCAAAAATTAAGCGCAAGGATACAATCTAACGGCCGTGCTTACAGGTCTTATAATTTATCATTTACTGAACCATGGCTTGGGGGCAAAAAACGCAACTCATTTTCTGTTAGTATATTTAGTACAAAGTATGCAAATGCCTACAATAATTATGGGCAATATTGTAAAGCTTGCGGAGATACTTCTTATTTAAAAACTATTGGCTTTGGCGTATCATTGGGCAAACAATTAAAATGGCCGGATGATTATACCTCTTTAATTACATCTTTTAACGTACAGCAGTACAAGCTAAGGAACTATGCCAATATCTTTCAGGGTATCCGTAACGGTACTTCTACCAATATTAGTGTAAAGCTCGCCCTTGCACGCAGCGCTACCCAGGGTAACCCAATCTTTCCAACGGGTGGTTCTAACTTTTTAGTAAGCGGCCAGTTTACATTGCCTTATTCAGCTTTAGGCATTAAGCCTACGGATGCCAACCCATACAGGTTGCCGGAGTTTCATAAATGGCGCTTAAATGGCGAATACTATGTTCCGTTGGGCCTGGCACGTGGCGCAGATAAAAACCAACAGTTTATTTTAAAAGTAGCTGCTAAGTATGGTTTTATTGGCAGGTATAGCAATAAATTACAGATATCCCCTTTTGAACGTTTTCAATTAGGCGATGCAGGGCTTAGCAACAACTTCGCAATTTTAGGTTATGATATTATAGCGCATAGGGGGTATCCGGTGTACTCTAATTCAAACCCAAAAATTAATCCTGAAAATGTGACCCCATCACAATTTTTTACCATCTTTAATAAATATACGGTAGAATTAAGGTATCCTTTTAGCACTAACCCAAGCAGCACCATTTACGGGCTGGCATTTTTTGAAGCAGCTAACGGATGGTACGATTTTAAAAGTTATAACCCTTTTAAATTACGCCGATCTGTGGGTGTAGGAATGCGGTTCTTTTTACCGATGTTTGGTTTGCTTGGTTTTGATTATGGTTTGGGCATTGACAGGATAGAAACTGGTACACCAATAAAAAGTGCATTTAAGTTTACCTTTATGCTTGGCCAGGAACCTGAATAATTTTCATTAATTAAAATGTTTATCACTTAATTTGTACAACGAAAAATACTTAACCATGAAAAAGTTATTACCGATTGTATGTTTATTGCTTTTATCTTTTGCGGCAGCTGCACAACGGTACGCTGTAATTGATTCAAAATATATTTTGCAAAAATTGCCTGAGTATAAGCAATCGCAAACCAAGCTGGATCAATTTAGCGCACAATGGCAGCAGGAAATTGAAAAAAAACAAGCTGACCTTGATAAAATGTATAAGGATTATGATGCGGAACAAGTTATGCTTACTGATGACTTGAAAAAGAAAAGAGAAGACGAATTATACAATAAAGAAAAGGAAACAAGAGACCTGCAAAAAAAACGTTTTGGATTTGAAGGCGACCTGTTTAAAAAAAGGCAGGAACTAATAAAACCCATACAGGATAAGGTTTATGTAGCTATACAAAAATTAGCGGTAGATAAATCTTATGATTTCATTTTAGATAAAAGTGAAGGAATTACTGTTATATTTGCCGACCCTAAACTAGATAAGAGCGACGATGTATTAAAATTTTTAGGCGTTAAATAAAATTTGTTATCTGGCACGGGCTTACTAAAAATAAAACAATAACTAAACAAGTAAACATTTAAACACAACAATGAAAAAATTAATCGCAGTAGTTGTATTTTGTATATCAATTTTAGGATTGACGGGTACAGCTTTTTCACAGACGAAGATCGGCTACATTAACACCGAAGAATTAATTGGGGCAATGCCGGAAGCTGAAAAAGCAACCACCCAGTTGCAAGAGTACCAGACTGCTTTGCAACAACAGGGCAACGATTACCAAACAGAATTTTATGAAAAAGATAGCCTTTTCGCAAAAGATTCTGCTAAATTATCGCCAGCGGCAAAAGAATTAAGGAGGACAGCAATGATTGAGCTTTACCAAAAATTAAATGGCTGGAGAGAAGTAATGCAACAGAAATTACAGGAAAAACAACAAGAGTTATTGGTGCCTATCCGTAACAAAGCTTTAGAAACAATTAAAGTTGTAGCTAAAGAAAATGCTTACTCTTACGTTTTAGACCAAAATAGTGTAATAGTTGGCCCTCCAGGAGATGATGTTTTAGCTTTAGTTAAAAAGAAGCTGAACATTAAAGATGCACCACCAAAAGTACCAGGCGCAGCAAGAGTACCAAGCGGCGCAGGAGCAGCTAAACCAAAACAATAGTTTTTTAAAATTTATATAAGCCATCCCTTACAAACGGGATGGCTTTCTTATTTTTGATACATGACAAAAGGGCCCATTGGCGTATTTGATAGCGGTTATGGCGGCTTGACCGTTTTAAAAGAAATAACAGCCAGGCTACCAGCGTACGATTATATTTATTTAGGCGACAACGCAAGGGCCCCTTATGGGCCACGGAGCTTTAACACTATTTACCAATACACTTTACAATGCGTAGAATGGTTTTTTAAGCAAGGGTGCCCGTTGGTGGTACTTGCCTGCAACACAGCATCTGCAAAGGCTTTGCGCAGCATACAGCAAATAAATCTACCAAAAATAGATCCATCAAAACGGGTGCTAGGTGTTATTAGGCCTACATCTGAAATTATTGGTAATTACACACATACTAATATTGTTGGTGTGCTAGGTACTGCGGGCACAGTAAGCTCATTATCTTACCCAATAGAAATTGAAAAGTTTTTTCCAAATGTAAAAGTTTACCAGCAGGCTTGCCCAATGTGGGTACCACTGGTAGAAAATAATGAACACAATAATGATGGAGCCGATTACTTTATAAAAAAGTACCTGGATGAAATTTTATTACAATCAAAAGATATTGATACTCTTTTGTTGGCCTGTACGCATTACCCTTTGCTTTTGGATAAAATAAAAGCATACTTACCAGCAGGATTTACCATTTTATCTCAAGGTAAAATTGTGGCTGATAGTTTAGCAGGTTACTTAAACAGGCATACTGCAATTGACCAGAAATGCACAAAAGATGGATTGTCAACTTTTTATACAACCGATGCTGTGGCAGGCTTTAACCAAAAAGCATCTATTTTTTATGGCAAAAATGTAGAAGCTAAACATTTAATGTTAGGTTGAAAATAAATAGTGTGCCATCAATCTCCAATAACAAAAATTCCCTTACCTTCGCCGTCCTTTCACAAGCAGCAGGGATGGTGCCCTGATGAATGTAGATTAAAATGTTTTAGTAAATAATATTTGTAAAAGGAAAAACTTAATAAAATGCCAGGTAAAAAAAGAACATACCAACCACATGTACGCAGAAGAAAACATGTTCATGGATTTCGTCAACGCATGCAGACTGCTAATGGCCGTAAGGTATTAGCCAGCCGCCGTAAAAAGGGACGTGCTAAATTAACCGTGTCTGACGAACGTTTCGGAAAAAAATAGCCCCTCTGTCTGTTAATAGACTTAGAGCATTAAAATATAAGCTTTCCTTTTGGAAGGCTTTTTTTATTTTTGTTATGTTGGAAAAAAAAATACGATACACACTTGGTAAAGAAGAGCGCCTAAAAAGCCGGAAGGTAATTGACCAATTGTTTAAAGAAGGGAAATCGTTTTCTATTTTTCCTTTTAGGGTAGTATGGAAATACCAGCCGATGCAAGCAGCTCCTTTACAGGCAGGCTTTACCGTAAGCACCAAATATTTTAAAAAAGCCGTTGATAGGAACAGGGTACGCCGGTTGATGAAAGAAGCGTATCGCCTGCACAAAAACACCCTGCAAAAAAGCCTTGAGCTCAACAATAAACACACTGCAATTTTTATTATTTATGTTGGAAAAGAAATACCCTTTTACGCATTGGTGGCAGAAAAAATAATAGCCGTGATAGAAAGGCTGCAAAAAATAACAAATGAAAACAGTACGGCAAATAGTTAATTTTCCTTTTATTGCTTTAATACGGCTGTACCAGTTAATTATTTCTCCCTGGTTGGGTAGCAAGTGCCGCTACACCCCTACCTGCTCACAATATGGCATTGAGGCCTTAAAAAAATATGGGCCTATAAAAGGCTTATGGCTTACGGGTAAAAGAATTATAAGCTGCAACCCCTGGGGTGGGCATGGGCACAATCCGGTGCCTTAAACAACTATCAAATTTCACAAAAAAACGAAAGCTATATTTTAGTTTACAAACTGCTGAAAGTGATGCAATTGTTTAGCAATTCCTTACAATAAAACCCCTGCATGCGCAAGGGTTTTATTGTAAGGAATTGCAAGGCATTCTTGTGATAAAAAATATTTCTAAATTGTAGGGACCTACTTATAAAGAAACCTAATAAAGTGCGGATTTGAAAGGTGTGCGTTGTACGATGAGGTTATCAGCCAATACTAGAAGGACAATCATAAAGCCCTACTAAAATTATTTTCATCGCTTTCTTTCTTGTGGTTTTAGTAGTTAGTGTTAACCTTTACAAAGGTTGGCAGCTATGGTATCTGGCTGCTATCAAACTTAATGATATTGGATGTTGGTTGTATGGATATTGGACTATTTGCTCTTTTTTTAATTTCAGATAAGATGTTTATAAAACTGTTTTGGGGCGGTAAATAATTATATTTGTTTAACATTTGCAGGCATTGGCTTATTTTACTTTTCATTTTTTTTTGGGGCACGAAAAGATATTTTTTAATGCAGTTAGCGACAACTTTCATAGTAATAAGTTTTCAGTAATTTTAATTTTGTTAGGTATGCTAAATATTTAAATAGTGAAATCGACTTCTTTATTTGTATAACAAAATTATTGTCCTTTAATAATAGTTTACTAACCATTTATCGAAAAGCATTTTTCATCCATTGATTAGGCATTTTTGTCCGTTAAACCTTTTTTAGCCTTTGATTGTTTATATAATTTATAAACTAAGTAGTTCCCAATTTTTTCCCTAAGAATGCCTTTTGCATGTTAAAAATATTAATTGTAGAAGACTGCCCAACGTATGTGGCCCTGTTAAGAAATAAATTAGGCGAAATAAATATTCCCCTGCAAATAATTGGCGATGCGCCATCCATTAGTACAGCAATTGAAATAATATCCACACAAAAACCAGATGTAATAATATTGGATGTAAACCTTGAAACTGGCACTGGGTTTGATCTTTTTAAAGAAATTAATTATAAAGACTTCCAGATAATATTTGCAAGCGGCCATGAAAGCTATGCGATAAATGCATTTGACGTAGAAGCCATTGGTTATTTATTAAAGCCAGTTGAAAAAGCCCAGTTAGAAAAATATTTATTGATTGCAAAAAAAAACATCCACTCATCTCAGGAGGTACAATTAATAAAAGAAAAAGAAAGTGTTTTGCAATATGATATTGCTGCCTCAACAATAACTGTACCTTCCGAAGCAGGTTTCGACATTTTGCCTATTCCGCATATTATTCGTTGTGAAGCAATTAATAGTACTACGCATATATTTTTAATTAACAATAAAAAATTAGTAAGCTCCTACAACCTGGGCAAATTTTTTGACCAGTTACAGGGCAAAGGCTTTTTTCAGGTACATCGCTCCCACATTGTAAACTTGGTGTATGTAAAAAAGTACTTGCGAAACGGCATTGTAATTATGAGCGATGGTGCTGAAATACCGCTTTCAAAAATAAATAGAAATGAATTTATTTCTATTTTTGCTGTGATTGATAAATAGTGCCCCTATTAAAATATTATTATGTTTCTTACCCTATTATATGCTTGTTTGATAATACAAATAACATTATCAATAAAATTATTTATAAATAATCCAGCCCGAAAACTCAATATTTACCTTTCGCTAATACCAGGGCTATTTATTTTTAGTACAATAATTGAAATAAACTTATGCTATACTACAGATAGTATATCTGCAAATAAATTATTCCATTTTTATCAATGCCTGTCATTATCACCAATTATTTTTTTAACGCTTGCGCTTACTGAATACATAAAAAATTATACAGCCCATTACAAACGAAATTTATTACTGTTTTTTAATGGGTTAGCAGTGGCATTAAATTGCAGCTGGATTGGCCTACTTATAATAACTGGCCCATCTGCACAAATTTATGCAAGTAAGCCAGGCATATGGAGCATTGATCCGAATAGCATACAGCTACTATTTTATTTTCAAGTTCACAGCAGCTTGGCCTTTCTTAGTTATTTTACTTTAGGCTTTATATATATTGCTATTAAGGCAAAAGGTAGATTTGTAAAATTTTGGTTCTTTATCCTTTCATTTTTTGAACTGTTGATTACAGTTGCCATGATTATTTTTTGTGGCGGGCTACAAAAAGATATGCCTCCTCAGTATGACTTAGCTGCCACAATACCTTTTACTATTATAGGTGGGCTACAACTTTGGGTATTGAGCAATTTTACAATTTTTGATGTTACCCCTAGAAACGTATACGCAGAGGTATTGGCATCAACAACCGACTGGATAGCCGTTTTAGAGGAGAACGGAAAAATAATATACGCTAATAAGGCAATTTTGAATAAATCAGCCCATACTATTTATGATGTAACAGGGATGCATATTGATCAGTTAATTGCTGTAAAAGCATCAGAATCTGAAAAAATATATAATTGGGATAGTATAAAAAAAATTAAGCATAAAAATTTTTCAGAATTATTATTAAGGTTTAAAAACGCTAGTGAATGGTACAATGTACAATCGTATGTAAAAAAAACTGTGCTACCTAATAAGTCGATAGCCTTTGTTTGGGTATTTATTGATACTAGCAGGATAGAATCTCTTAAGTTAAGCAAAGAAATAATAGCCACTAAAAATGCAGAATTACGCAAAGCATATGATGATACTATTTTTTTGATGAACATGACATCGCATGATTTAAAAACTCCTTTAAAGACTATAATGGAACTAGCCGAAATGGTGAAAAAAGAAAATAAGCAAATAGGTGCCAATAAAAGCCTGGAATACCTGGATTATATAATGTCGATTAGCAACGAATCATTAAAATTTGCCCAGCAAATGATAGAGTATATGCGGGTAGGCGTAGCAAATAAAAAAAGAGAGTGGTGCAATATGGACAAAATATTGATAGATGTAAAACAAAGGTTATTTACACAATTGGAACGAAGCGCAGCATTAATTGTATACAAAGGCATTGACACAATTTTTTGCGATGCAAGGCATATAAAAGAATTACTATCCAACCTTATAGACAACGCAATTAAATACCAGATAAATGAAAAGCCTGTAATTGAAATTTCATTATGCGATCAAGGATCAACGTATAAATTTTTAATTAAAGATAACGGTATAGGGATACATCAGGATTTTTTGCCTCACCTTTTTTCTAAGTATAGCAGAGAAGAAAAAATGATAACTGCAGGTAGTGGAATGGGGTTATACTTATGTAAAAAAATTATTGAAGTTAACCAAGGGCAAATAACAGTATACAACAATAAGCCTGACAAAGGCATTACCGTTTTATTTACTATTGTAAAATTAGGGTCTTAATAAAATACAAGTAGCAATAAGATATAGTTCTAAATGCGCTATACTTGGCGTTAGCGAAATGAAGGCTAAAGTATTAAAACAGGAGAAAACCTTGCACATTAAAAACTATAGCCAGCATTTTTATAGTTTTAATAAAAAAATTATGGCATCCAATTTGCCCCCGTATTATTAAACAAGTAAATTATCTATGATAAACATAAAAGGGCTTACAGCTACAATAATTTTAATTATTACAATATTTTCCTGTTCAGTTTCTAAAGAAGCAACATCTATAAAGCAAAAAATAAACGGCAACTGGATGTTGGAAACTATTAGTACAGAAGGCATTAACGGTAAAGTAACTGCCACTATTTTTAACGAAGCCTCCTTTAATTGTTTTGTAGGCAGTTCGTGGAGTTTTATTTCCAGCAATAGTTCGGGCACTTACCATATAAATGCCAGTGGTTCGGAATGTAGCGCCCTTACACGACAAATAAGGTGGTCTATTTATGAACCTAAAGGTGAAACCAAACAATTTCAATTTAAAAAATTAGATGATAATAATAAATCACTTGATAATGATGAAGGCTTTCGTTTAGAAATTTCTCTTCTTTCAACTACCAATATGCAGCTAAAATCGCACATTACATTTGAAGGCAAGCCTGCTGCTTATATTTACAATTTTGTAAAAAAATAAATCAATTTAATACTTACTAATGAAAAATCTATTCGCAAATTCACTACTATTTTTAGCGGCTTCTTTAACTATTTTACCAGGCTGCAATGAGACAAAGAAAATGAGCAAAGAACAAAAAGGCGCTGCTGCGGGAGCCGCTGGTGGTGCAGCTATTGGCAGTATTATTGGCAATAATGTTGGTAAAAAAGGCAATACAGTATTAGGCGCTTTAATAGGTGCTGTTATTGGTGGCGTTGCGGGTGGCGTTATTGGTAATAAAATGGATAGGCAGGCCGAAAAAATAAAAACAGAGGTACCTGGTGCACAAGTAACCAGGGTTGAAGAAGGCATTAATGTAACTTTTGATGAAAACAATCCTGATGGCAGCAAGGCAGGCGTTTTTTTTGCTACCAACCAATTTAATATTACGGACAATTCAAAACTTTCTTTAGATAAATTAGTGAAAATATTTAATCAATATCCAGAAACAAATATTTTAATTGAAGGCCATACAGACAATGTTGGTGCAGATGCTTACAATTTATCTTTATCTCAAAAAAGGGCAGAAGCCGTAGGCAATTACCTTAAAAATAATAGCATACCTGCCAACAGGTTAACTATAAAATGGTATGGTAAAACTGAACCGAAAGTTGATAACGATACAGATGCGCATAGGGCGCAAAACCGTAGGGTAGAATTTGCAATTACAGCCAATGACAAAATGAAAGCAGATGCAAAGCAGGAAGCACAAAAGAATTAATTAAACCGTTTGTTTTATACATCGCTGCCAGTTGATAATTAACTTTCTAAAAAAAGTTAGTTATTAACTGGTAGTTTTATTTGGCACAACAAAATAATTAAAAACCAGTTAATATTTATGCAGTGCCATGCCGCTATCGACTAAGCTATTAGGTTTAAAAGATAGGGTTATCTTCGCCATTCAACACATACATATGATACTCGTTACAGGCGGCAGCGGTTTATTAGGCACAGAATTGATAGCGCAATTATTGGCACAAAATAAAAAGGTAACTGCTATTTACAACAAAACAGCATTGCCCCATTTCAACTCCCCTTTACTCACCACATTTCAATGTGATATTTTAGATGTGGTTGGGCTGCAAGACATAATGCAGCAAGGAGTAACACAAATTTATCATTGCGCAGCATTAGTGAGCTTTAACCCTAAACGTAAAAAAGACCTGTTTAAAATTAATATAGAAGGCACTGCCAATATTGTAAACGCTGCGCTAGATGCAGGCGTTACAAAGCTGGTGCATGTAAGTTCTGTAGCGGCCCTGGGGCTATTAAAAGATGAACCTATTAATGAAAACATGGTTTGGACAGAACAAGCCAACAACAGCAACTATGGCGAAAGCAAATACCTGGGCGAGCTAGAGGTATGGCGGGGAATTGGCGAAGGGTTAAGCGCAGTAATGGTAAACCCTACCATAATACTAGGCGCAGGCGATTGGGAGGGTGGTAGCTCTAAAATTTTTAAGAGTGTTTACGACGAGTTTCCCTGGCACAGCGATGGCGTAAATGGCTTTGTAGATGTAAGGGATGTAGCAACAATAATGATACAACTAATGGATAGTAATATTAATGCAGAACGGTTTATAATAAGTGCCGAGAACAAAAGCTACCAGGAAATTTTTACATTAATAGCAAACGCCTTCCATAAAAAAATACCTACTAAAAAAGTAACGCCATTCCTCGCGAAAGTAGTGTGGAGGCTGGAAGCATTTAAAAGCCGCTTTACTGGCCAAGAGCCGTTAATAACTAAAGAAACTGCCGCAACTGCTTTAGCAAAAACATATTTTGATAATAGCAAGCTTACAACATATCTGCCTCAATTTACTTACCGCACTATAGAGCAAACCATTATACAAACCGTGGAAGCATTCCAACAAAAACTTAACAACCATTAATGTACATTCGTTTAAGCTGTAATCCCTTTTTTTTAAAGCTTCCGCTAAATATTTTTTATGAAAAAAATCCTTTCGTTATTGTGTATGCTTGCCATAACAGTAAGTGCCATTGCGCAAGTAAACGAGTACACTATCTCCGGCAAGGTTTTGGATGCTACCTCTAAATTACCGTTACAAGGCGCCTCTGTATTTGCACAAAATACCACCATTGGCACTGCTACTGATGCACAGGGAAATTTTACGTTGAGGCTACAAAATGGCGGGTACGACCTTATAATAACTTTTACCGGGTACCAAACTGCCACAAGGCGCATTACTACTGCCGATGCGCAGGATAAAAATATAGCGGTAGAAGTAAAGCAAAAAGAAAAAGCCCTGGAAGATGTAGTGATAACTTCCAGCAATGAAGTGAAAGACGGGCTACTTAAATACGGCGATTTTTTTGTAGAAAATTTTATTGGCAAAACACCTAACAGCAGCCAGTGCACCATCAAAAATAAAGAGGCTTTAAAGTTTTATTTTTCTAAAAAGAAAAACCGCTTAAAGGTATTATCTGCCTTGCCTTTAGAAATAGAGAACCTTGCTTTGGGCTATAAATTAATGTACACTTTAGATTCATTTACGCACGAATACGGCACCCTGTTAAGCACCTACTCCGGTTACCCATTATTTGAAGAATTAAAGCCTGTAAACGATGCTCAAAAAGCCTTATGGCAAAACAATCGCCTCAAGGCGTACTACGGGTCTATGCTGCATTTTATGCGCAGTGTACAAAACAAAAATTTAAAAGAAGAAGGCTTTGAAATACAGTTTGTAACAAGCAGCCAGGATAAAGAAACTGCCGTGCCGGTAACAGATTTCTACGGTGCCCTCAACTATACAAAAAACGATAGTACGCAATTGGTAGAAATAACGCCTAACCAGCAAAACATTGCCGTGTTATATAAAAAACAAGCTCCGGACCCATTGTATATTTCTCAGACAGAAGATGTTACAAGAGACTTTCAATTAAGCGTACTAACTATCGCCGAAGGCCAAGCTATTGATATTGAACAAAATGGATATTATTACGACCAAAATGATATGGTTATAAATGGTTACTGGACATGGCAAAAAGTAGCAGATGTACTGCCGTATAACTTTAGGCCATAATAGACTCCCTTACCCTCCAAAGGAAGGTTCTTAGGCTATTCTATTTGAACAGCATTATTTCAGGCGTTGCCCTATTTCTACTAGTAAATATTTGCTTCAAAATAGGTTGTCTGAAATGAACGTTGTATTGGAGTCCTAAAGTTTATGAAGCATACACAATTCCGCGGAGACAAGAACCATCCTTTGGAGGGCAGGGAGGCTGGGCCTTATTTATTCATTACCTTATCCCATAGTAACGGTATCCTCTTTATCCAGATCAATTCTCTTTTAACAATGCCGGCTTCCTGCGCAGGTGTGCCCCAATAAGTTTTATTGCCTGCTAAATTGCTTGTAACGCCAGTGGTACCAAGCAGTACAGCGTTTTCGCCAATGGTTAATGTTTTGTTCACTATAACGCATCCCCAAAGCGTTACGCCATCTTTTATTGTTACGCCGCCTGCAACTACAACTTGTGCCGCAAGCAAACAATTATTGCCAATCACTGTATCATGCCCAATATGTATCAGGTTATCAAACTTGGAGCCTTTGCCTATTTTTGTAACAGCACTAACACCGCGGTCAATGGTACAATTGGCGCCTATCTCAACATTGTCTTCAATTATTACAGTGCCACAACTGGGCATTTTTTTAAACCATGACTCCCGGGTCTTTTTTGTGTTAAAATAAAATGCATCGCTGCCAATAACAGTACCTGAGTGTATCTCAACATCATTGCCCAAAATACAGCCATCATAAATACTTACGTTGGGATGTATGATACAATTTTTACCAATGCGTACATTGTTGCCAACAAAACTGTTAGGCATAATTACAGTTCCTTCTCCAACAATGGCGCTATCGCTAATGGCTTTAAAAGATGGCACAAATGGCGAAAAATGATTTACTATTTTACTGTAAGCTTCAAAAGGGTTTGAGGTTATAAGCAATGCTTTTCCTGCTGGCACAGCTACTGTTTTATCAATAATTATAAAACTTGCAGCACTGTTGATGCATACGTCGTAATACTTTGGATGATCTACAAAAACAAGGTCGCCGGCAACCACATTATGCAGCTCGTTAATGCCTGTTGCGTTACCATCCGCATTACCCATTAATTCGGCATCAATAAACGTAGCTATCCATTGTATAGAAACTGGCGAAGGAAATTGCATGTAATAAATATTTTGCCAAAGGTAGCCTGCTTTATTTTATTAGTGATGTAAACAAATTTTATAACAAAGCATTAAAACAGCCTGGCTTTACTAACAATTTTTAAAAAAATTTTTACAAGTACCAAGCTTGTAAAAAGATACCGGATAGCATAAAACAAAATGAAAGCAACACAATAATCTTTACGCGATAAAAATGTTTTACATAAAACACAGTCTGCTTAAACACTAGTATTGACAATACTTTCAGTCCATCAGTATTTTATTGTAGTACGCATTTTAAATTTATACCGCTTATTTAAAGTGTCATAAAAGTTCTATTCTACTGCAAACAACTACACCCTTTTCCACAGCGTAAATTAAAATGTGCATAAAATATTTGTAAATATTTTTTTGGTTAGAATAAATTCTTTTTAATATTGTGTAAGGAAATTTATTTCCTGGTATTTACTAACCCATTAATATAACAAAGCCTGGCTATAAAATGTCGGGCTTTATTATTTTTACAAGGTAGCGCAACAGTACTTTATCCTGCGTAGCAGCTTATTTTTTATACATCACTAACCTACTTTTCATTGGACTATTATTGCATCATTTACAAACCCTTTAATGTACTCTCTCAGTTTACATCTGGCGAAGGGAAACAAACGCTTAAAGATTTTTTTGACGTGCCTACAGATGTATATGCGGTAGGCCGGCTGGACTATGATAGCGAAGGCCTGTTGATACTTACAAACGACAAAAAATTGAACCATCAATTACTAAACCCATTGTTTGCACATGAGCGTGAATACTGGGCACAGGTAGAAGGCGAAATAACAGACGAAGCCATCCATGATTTACAGATGGGTGTAGACATTACAGTAGAAGGAAAAAGCTACCGTACTAAAAAATGCAAAGCCTCCTTGTTTAAAGATGCGCCTTTAGTACCAGAGAGGAACCCTCCTATCCGCTTTAGAAAAAACATTGCTACCAGTTGGGTAAAACTATTGTTGACGGAAGGCAAGAACAGGCAGGTACGCAAGATGACCGCTGCTGTTGGCTACCCTACATTAAGGCTTATACGGTACCGGATAGAAAAGTGCAGCATCGAGTCGCTTAACCCTGGCGAAATGCGGATATTGACGCAAGGCGAAGCGTACCATTTTCTTTTTCCCGGCAGAAATGATTCGGCTAAACCCAGTAAATGATTTTATTTCGTATAACTTGTAGCCTCTAATATAGATCCATAGAATTTTAAAATAATAATTTCACTATGCTTAAATCAATGACCGGCTTCGGCAGGGCAGAACAAACCGTAAATGACAAGACCTTCCTGGTTGAAATTAAATCTCTCAACGGCAAACAATTTGAAATGCAACTAAGGCTTCCGCCATTGCTGCGCCCTTACGAATTTGACATCCGCAACATCTTACAAGAACAATTGATAAGAGGCTCCATCGATTGCATGATCATCATCAAACAAAATGGCACTTCTAAGCCAGTTAATATAAATACCGATTTAATTAAAGCTTACTTCTTACAGATAAAAGAATTAGCCGGCGAACTAGGTATTGATACCAATGCCGTTTTAAGCTCGCTGTTGCGCCTGCCTGAGGTTGTAACACCTGCTAATGACACGCTGAACGATACTGACTTTGAAGATTTTAAAAAAGTGCTTCAGGCTGCTTTAAGCGAACTAATAAAACATAGGGAAGAAGAAGGCGCAAGCCTGGAGAAAGACCTCATTAAACGCATCACAAACATCAATGCACAGGAAGAAGCCATTGTTAAGCTGGAGCCTAACCGCATGAAGCGCATCCGTGAAGAGATAGTGCAGTTGCTGGAAGAGCATGTAGGCAAAGAAAATTATGATGGCAACCGTTTAGAGCAGGAGCTTATTTACTACATTGAAAAAATTGACATACACGAAGAGCAGGTGAGGCTGAAACAACATTGTGAATATTTCATAGATTTATTAGCCAATGGCGATGAAGCAAAAGGTAAAAAATTATCTTTTGTGATACAGGAAATTGGGCGCGAAATTAATACTACCGGTAGCAAAGCTTACGATGCTGACATACAAAAATGTGTAGTAACCATGAAGGATGAATTGGAAAAAGCAAAAGAGCAGGTGCTGAACGTTTTATAGGCCACTGCTTTTTATCATTCAATCGGCAAAGAGCTTTATTTTTGCATAAATTTTATTCGTGAGCAAAAAGGCATATCTACCCGCAAACCAATTTGGGTTTTTATTTATTTTTATAATTACCAGCGTATGGCTAACAGCCTGCACGCAGCTGGATGTATTTGAAAAGAGCAAACCTATCCCTAATAACCAGTGGCAGTATAGCTTTAAGCCAGCGTTTGATTTTTTGATAAAAGATACTGCAGCAAGCTATAACGTGTTTATTGTACTGCGCCATACGGATGCCTACCGCTATAATAACATCTGGCTTGATGTAGGCACGCAATCGCCTAAAGATTCTACCCGTTACCAAAAGTTTGAGTTGCAGTTAGGCACAGATGCGCAAGGCTGGGAAGGTACCGGGATGGATGATATATGGGAATTGCGAAAGCTTATTACCAATGGCCCTGTAAAATTTAATAAAGCTGGCAACTATCATTTTTCTGTTGCGCAGATAATGCGGGAAAACCCATTGCCAAATGTTATGGATGTAGGGATAAGGGTAGAAAAAGTGCGATAAGATTAGCTGCTTTTACTGCAACGTTTTCATACTTACTACAATGCTATCTTCATTATATAAAACAAAGCGCTTACGGTTAATTTTTGTGGTGTACTGGGTACTGTTGACATACATTGTGGCAGCCCTGGTTTGGTGGTTTATTGCACTGAATACGCAAAACCACCAAATGGTAGAATACGAGGCTTTACAACTTAAAAAAGATGCCCCCTCTTACGCCAACGACATACAACGCATAACTGGTATTGAAAAGCGAAAAACGATACAATACATCGGCGAAGGCAGTACTTTTCTTTTTTTTATTTTAGTAGGCGGCGTGTTTATTTTTAGGGCGGTAAGGCGGCAGTTGCGCAACACACAGCAACAGCAAAATTTTATGATGGCGATAACGCACGAATTAAAGACGCCTATAGCAATTACAAAGCTAAATCTAGAAACCCTTCAAAAGCGAAAACTAGAAGAAAGCCAGCAGCAAAAGCTTATTCAAAATACTATTCAAGAAACCAACCGGCTAAATACTCTGTGCAATAATATGTTATTGGCTTCGCAGATAGAAGCAGGCGGGTACAGCACTACAACAGAAGACACCAACTTTTCAGAACTAGTGGAGGAATGCGTGCATGATTACAATATCCGGTTTCCGCAACGGCAAATTAATACGACAATAGCAACTGATATTTTTATGAACGGTGACAGGCTATTGCTGCAGATGGCGGTAAATAACCTGCTTGATAATGCCATTAAATATTCACCAAAAGAATTACCTATAACTATCACATTATCTCAACAGCAAGGGCAAATAAAACTTTCTGTAAAAGACGAAGGCAAAGGCATAAGCAACGAAGAAAAGAAAAAGGTATTTGACAAATATTACCGTACCGGAAACGCAGCAACAAAAGGGGCAAGAGGCACCGGGCTGGGGCTATATCTTACCAAAAAAATTGCACAACAGCATAATGCCATTATTTTATTAGATGACAACATTCCTAATGGCAGTAATTTTACAATTATATTTCAAAGCCGTTAAGTTAAGGCCTTTACTTTCCTTTGGAGAGGGTTAGGGTGAAGTAAAAATAAAAATTTAAATCCTTAACTTAACAACATTGAATTGTATTTCAGGCTTAAAAATTATAAGGGCAACGAAAATGGCGGCAAAAAAAAAATCAATATTACTGGTAGAAGATGAGGAGAACCTGCAGGAAGCATTAAAGCTAAACCTGGAGCTGGACGATTATGAGGTTACCTGCGCCAACGATGGGCTGGAAGCCTTGAAGGCTGTAGAGAAAGAGCATTTTGATTTGATGATATTAGATGTAATGCTGCCTGAGCTTGACGGGATAGCAGTTTGCGAAAGCATCCGCCTGCAAAATAATGATATCCCGATTTTGATTTTAAGCGCTAAAAATAGCAGTGCGGACAGGGTGCTTGGCTTAAAAAAAGGTGCGGACGATTACCTTACAAAGCCATTTAATTTAGAAGAATTATTACTGCGGGTAAGCAAGCTGGTAGCCAAAAGCGAACGCCTTGCCATAAGGCAGCCACTGGAGCAAATTTATAAGTTTGGCAAAAACCAAGTGGATTTTAAAGCATTGGAATGCACTACAAAAGATGGCGAAAAGATAATGCTCACAAAAAAGGAAATCATGCTATTAAAGCTATTGATGGAAAATAAAAATGAAGTGGTTACCCGTGAAAAAATACTACAAGCTGTTTGGGGTTACAACGTTTACCCAACAACACGTACTATCGATAACTTCATTTTGAGCTTTCGCAAGTATTTTGAAGAAGACAGCCGCAACCCCAAATATTTTCATTCAGTAAGGGGCGTTGGGTATAAATATACGGAGGTATAACAAACACATTCTCGCTATGCTTCAAGTATTGCAGGAAACGAATGCACAATATTGGTAGCCGACTGGTACATTTCATCCATTTTATTTTCATCTGCAAAAGGTGTGTATAATTGCCATTCTACGTCATTTATTAACTGTTGTACTTGCAGGCTTATATTTACAGAAATTCCCTTTTTATCCAGCGCTTCCCCAATTGTTTTTTTGTTGATTGTTTGTAGAGGCACCGCCAATTTAACAGCTAAAAATTGACGTAGCTCTTGGTTTAATGCTTCGTAAAACCCTTTGCAATCATGCTGTATCAGCTTATCTTCTGTAATAGCGAGCGGGTTTACAGGCAATAAGGCTTTTGCTATGGCAACTGTTTTAACCTCTTTATCTTTTGCAATAATAGCATTGGCACTTTCCTTTTTATTTTCTTTTTTAATCCAGAAAAACAAGCCTGCAAAAATTAATAAAGCTACCGGCACAATAATAAATAACCGGTTGCCAAAAAGCACATCAAAAAAACGTTCCTTTACTGTTTTTACAAATTCCGTATTTATTGGTGCTGTATGCTTGCCAGTACCTTTTTTTATATTGATGGTAATAGGCTGTGTAGCAACAGTTTTATAAGTGCCCAATGCCACGTTAAAATAACTATATTCTATAGCAGGCAAGGTGTATGTTCCCGGCTTTTTGATAGTAAACGCATATTCAAAGCTTTTGCTGCCGCTTACTGGCACCATTTGTTTGTTGAGCAATTCTGTTACTGTTGGCTCAAAGACTTCAATGCTGTCTGGCCAGGTAACTTCCGGCGCATTTATCAATTCCATATTACCTTGTCCGCTTACAACTACCTGTAGCTTGCCGGCATCATCGGTAGTAAAATTATTTTTCTCAATGCCTGCTTCTATCTTAAAATTACCTACCGCTCCTTTAAAAGATGCAGGCTTATTAGTATCTGGCAAAGCCTTTACATTGATAGGTACCGGCTTGCTTTGTATCGTTACCTTTTCATCTTGTATTGCATCCGGCGCAGCGCCATTCAATACATCGTTTAAATCAACAGCATGGCTTTTCAAATACTCTCCTTTAATAAAATGGATGGTGTTCTCAACCTCTGCCATTTCCACTTCCATAATGCCTGCCTGTAAAGGATACAGTTGTGCCTTACGCAAGGTGTACACGTTATATTCCCTGCCATTCAACTTTTCAATATCATAAAGATTACTCCCTGGCTGCGTAAGGTCAATAACCGAAAAGCCATTTAGCGATGGGTTTTTAGTAACGCTGCTTTCAGATTTTAAGCGGGTATATAGTTTGTAAGTTACCACCACTGGTTCGCCAATATAGCAACTCGTTTTATCCAGCGTAACTTTTATAAAAAGGTTCTTATCAATTTTTGCCTGCACATTTTCTCCCTTTTTTAAAATAAAATCGGTGTTGTTTGTTTGCTGTACCGGTGGGTCATCAAAAAGGGAAGACATACTGCCAAACGGCGAGCTGCTGGCGCTTTGCTGTTTGCCCGTAGTGGCTGCATTAGTAACTTGTAACTTTACCGGATTTGTTTTTAATGTCTTTCCGTCTGCCTTTGCAACTGCTGCGCCAATATTAAAATTACCTTTTGCTTTGGGTTTTAAAACATACGTAATGCCAATATACTGTTTGGTTACGCCGTTATTATTTTCCATGCCGCTTTCCTGGTTGGGGCCGCTAAGCACAATAAAATCTTTTAAGGATGGAGGTATTATCTGCTCTACCTGGCGGGCATTTTCAATCATCAGCCTAAGCTCTGCCGTTTCATTTTTGCCGATGGCCCCTGGAGAAATAGTGGCTGTAAACCTTACCTGCGCCAGCAAAGTTTGCAAGCTTAGTATTAGCAGTAAAACAGATAATAGAAATAATTTGTGTAAATAATTAATCATAATAACTAGTACCGCAAAAGTATATTATCGCAAGGCAGTAAAGCAACCGAAAGATACTAAGGATTATAAAAATGTGTTAAATGAATTGGGCAAAGTATTTAGTATTTAGTATTAAGATGAGCGTATTAATGTGGTACAGCCTTCAGCAATTCGATTCTATATACTTTTACTAAATGCTATTATCTATTAAGATGTGCGCATTTAAATTGTATTGTCTAAATACTAAATACTGTTTGTCTCTTCTTACAAGTCTCCCAACTGCGGGCGGATAACAATATCTTCCACCACAGCTTGTGGCGAAAGTTTTGTTGCTGCCATTACCATCGCCGCAATGTCGCTTGCTTCCATGATGCGCTTTTTACTATTATCAAAATCGCCCCAGCTATCCGTTAATACAGCACCGGGGGAAACGGCTGTTACTTTAATATTGTGTGGCTTCAGCTCATCCCTTAAATTTTTACTAAAGCCCATCAACGCATATTTACTAATACTGTAACTGCCACCATTGGGGTAAGCCTGCAAGCTTGCAACTGAGCACATATTAAAAATATGGCCGGTTTTTGTTTGCATCATTAATGGAAGCAATGACCTGGTGAGGTGATAAGCACTATACAAATTGGCGTTGATCATCTGCTCCAGCATACCATCTTCTTCATTAAAAGTACTGCCTGGTATAAATTGCCCGGCGTTGTTTACCAGTACATCAATGCTTGTAACTCTTTCTAAAACCCATTGCGCAAATTTCTCCACGCTTTCTCTTTTAGACATATCCGCTACCTGTGCGTTAATGGCGCTTTCGCCATATTTCGACTGCAATTCCGCCACTGTGTTGTATAAAGCAACTTCATTCCTTGCGCATAAAAAAAGATTAGCCCCTTCGGCAGCAAAGCTTTCTGCTATCGCTTTTCCAATGCCTTTACTGGCGCCGGTTATTATTACATTCATCATACAATTAATTTATGCTTCCTATTAAAAAATACACTTGTTGACCGAGCTAATACAACAGCTATGTGGCACTGCGGTGGCGTCGCACATTTGTACTGCAGTCCTTTTTGGTACTCTTCCTCAATTTGCTACCTTGTTATTTATAGGCCGGCCCATGCTGATGTAATAGTAAATTATTTTACCGTTAGCTTTGTAAAAATAACCAACCAAAACTAAAGAACAAGCATTACCCATTATCAAATTTACATGCCAGTATATAAACATTTATTTTTCGACCTCGACCATACCCTTTGGGATTTTGATGCCAATGCCAAAGAAGCGCTGATTGAATTGTATGCGCATTTTGAATTGGAAAGCAAGGGCGTTTTGCCCTTTGAAAATTTTTACCGGCACTACCTGCACCACAACCAAATTTTGTGGGATAGGTACCACAAAGGTTTCATCACCAGTGAAGAACTAAAATGGAAGCGCATGTGGCGCACCATGCTGGAGTTTAAAATTGGCAGCGAAGAACTGGCAAAAGAGATGAGCGGCCGATTTCTCGAAATACTACCCACAAAAAAATTATTATTTCCCCACACTATTGAAATACTGGATTACCTCACTGCAAAAGGATACGTGCTTCACCTTATCACCAACGGCTTTGAAAAAGTACAATGGAGCAAATTAAGAAGCAGCGGTATTACCCATTATTTTGCCAACGTAATAACCTCCGAAGCTAGCAATAGCCTAAAGCCAAAAAAGGAAATTTTTGAGTATGCACTTAAAAAAGCCGGTGCCAGCCTGCACGAAAGCATTATGTTGGGGGACAATTTAGATGCGGACATACAAGGCGCCATCAATGCAGGCATGGATTGTATTTTTGTAAACCATATTAATACAGTTACGGAAATAAAGCCAACTTATATTATTCACCATCTTAAAGAGTTGGAGGAAATTTTTTAAATTATCAAATTAATATTCAATGAAACAGAAAAAACAACTTAGAGGTGCTGCCGAGTTTGGCGTGAGGTTGAAGGTAAATAAAGAACTTGATAAGCTTTCCAGCAATGTATTGTTTCCTGAAAAATTGGCGAAAGCGAATAAAATTTTATCCAACATGAAGTTTATAAACCAATGCCGTTAAGTTAAGACCTTTCCTCTCCTTTGGAGAGGGTTAGGGTGAGGTAAAGACAAACATATAGATCCTTAACTTAACGGCATTGGTATAAAAACATAAAATAATTTTTTTCAACCGCATAAAAAAGCCTCTTCAATCGAAGAGGCTTTTTTATGCGGTAAATTTACCAATTACATTTTAGCAGTCGATTTTTTTGCGCAGCTTTTGCCAGATTTTGAGCAGCAGCTTTTGGTGCATTTGCCCTTCTTTTTCATTTTGCCGGTATCTGCAAAAGAAAGGCCTGTAACTAAAAATGCTGCAGTTGCTAATAAAAATACTTTTTTCATACTCGTTAACTTTTGGTTGATAGAAAATAAATATACTTATAAAATTATTTTTTGCCAAGCACCCATTGTTAAACTTTAAAAGGATTTAGCTCAACGTTGCGATTACTGTTACGCCGCCTTTTACTACCTGGTTGAGCGCTACATTAATTTTGGTGCCGATAGGTAACAGAAGGTCTACACGGCTGCCAAATTTAATGAAGCCAAACTCTTGCGTTTGGCTAACTTTTTGGCCTACCTGCAGGTAATTTACAATGCGTTTTGCCAATGCCCCGGCAATTTGCTTTACTAAGATTTCTGTATCGCCTTTTTTTAATACAACCGAGTAACGTTCATTATCTGTAGATGATTTGGGATGCCATGCTACCAGGTATTTGCCTTTGTGGTATTTGCTGTAAATTACGGTACCACTTATTGGGTTTCGATTTACATGCACGTTGGCGGGGCTCATAAAAATGGATACCTGCAGGCGTTTATCTTTAAAATACTCTACATCAACAATTTCTTCAATTACTACTACTTTGCCATCTGCAGGTGCTACAATGGCGTTATCGTGGATGGTTAAGTTACGGTTGGGTATGCGGAAAAAAGAAATTAAAAAAAGCAATAAAAAAAGCGTGGCAAAAAAAAGCACCCAGCCAAGCCATGGCAATGCCGAGCTAAAAAAATAAAAATAAATTAGGTTGATTGCGCCGAATATAAGGGCGCCAATGGCAATGGATTTAAATCCTTCTCTGTGAATGGTCATGCATAAAAAATTGAACGGCAAATGTACGGAGTTTTGTTTCACGCAGAGAAGCATGTGCGGTTAAGTTTTATTTAGTGCAAGTGCAAGGCTTTTTCACGCAAAGGGGCAATGGGGCAAAGCAGGTAAGTTTTGATACAAGTAAAATTGGCAGATGATTTCTTTAACGAAAGGGGCAATGGGGGAACGAAGATAAGTTTTGATAGATATGCCAACATTGGAAAAACGCTATTAGTGCCGACCATAGTAATCAGTTTGACGCCATAGTATGACTGGTTACGGCAAATTGGGAGTCTCTGAAACCTTCGACTAGTTTGTTTTATAGAAAACGAATACTCTTCGTACTGACGCGTGAGGGATAGTAACGAAAATCCTTTTTTTGTCGGGCCGCCCGCAAAAAAAGATTGTAGTGAATAGCCCGGCCCCTTGCCGCCGCGGCTTGGGGCACGCCCCAGTTTTAGTTATAAATTATAAGTTAGGAGTTATGAGTTTATGACGCATAATTTAGGAAACCAGTTTTACAAATAGCCATACAAAGGGCACTGCTACCAGCAATGAATCGAAGCGATCCAGGAAACCTCCGTGGCCTGGCATTATGGTGCCGCTGTCTTTTACGTTGGCCATGCGTTTTAGCTTGCTTTCCAACAGGTCGCCAGCGGTGCCAAACACAGCGCAAATGGCGGCGATGATGGCGGGCGTAGAATAATTATTAAGGTAAAAATACCCTGCTACGCCAATTACTACCACGCATAAAATGGCGCCGCCAATGGTACCTTCCCATGTTTTTTTGGGGGATATTTTTGAGAACGGCGTTTTGCCGATGAAAGAGCCAACGATGTAGGCCATGGTATCGTTTATCCAGATGGAAAAAATAATGGTGCAGGGCAAAATGTAACCGAGGTCGTAATAAGAGGAACGACCTTGTAGCCGCATATCTATCAGCATGCAGATGGGCATGGTGATGTAGATGAGCCCAAGCAAACAATATTTAAGGTATTGGGCGCCGTAAATTTTCTTCATCAGTTTTATAAACTCGTACCAGCAGCCAAAATGCACAATGGTAATTAGGATGATGAAGCTATTGCTGTTCCATAGCAAGCCGGTTAGCATTACGGCTACAAAAACTACTGCGGTTAAAGCACGTGTACGTAAGGTTTCAATATTGATGGCCATTAAATAGGTGGTTGATCGGTGTGGCCGATATTTTCTATCTCGGCTAAAAAAGGGTTATTAGTATCTATATAATCTTCTATCAAAACTTCTTGTCCTGGCCGGTCGATGCTGCCTTTGCTGGCTTTTTCAAACAAGGTAAACAAGCCGTATATAGCCGCCGCGCTTACAAGCCCCATCCATAAAGGCAGGTGGGCGTCGAATTTTGTTGGGTCAAGTTTTTCGCCTGGTTTTGTTGAAAAATATAGGGCCGTTATGCCAAAGCCATTATTAAAAAAGTGAGCGATGGCGCTTAGCCATAAGTTGCCGGTGCGGTAATACATCCAACCCAAAATTACGCTCAATGCTACCCTGCTTAAAAACCCAAGGTATGAGCCGTGTATGGCGCTAAAAATTATGGAGGTAATAATAATTGCAATGATTGGCTTTTTAAACCAGCGGGATAATAAGTTTTGTAAGCCGCCCCTAAATAAAGTTTCTTCAAATAGGGCGGGTAAAAAAGCTACCATTATCATAGCGATTATGTAATCGGAAAAATTATCCATCCGGGCAATAACGCTGATTTCTTTATTGTATTCCTGCTCTGCTAAATCAAACCGTAGCAGGGTGGCTTTTGACCAGGGGAACTTTAGCGTGATTTGTTGCAATGAATCTATCAATGGCATGCAGGCAAGCATCAGCAAAACAATGATTACTATTTGCGGCAAATTAACTTTATGCTTAAAACCCAAATGCAAGGATGGCTTTTGATGGCAAACAAGCGCATAAAAAAATGGTGGTAAAAAAAAGAGGAAGAGGGTGCTTATAAATTGCATCCACCGTACTGCAGTAGCATTTGCAGGCACCATTAAATTAGCCATTACTTTGTTAGAGGAACCTCCGGCAAGGTCTTTTAAATGCAAAATGCCAAGCAGCGGCACCAGGCTTAAAATGCCACCAACTATAAGCCCGCCGCCACAAAAAGCTGTTAAAACCCCTAACTGCCCCCAGTAATTAAAACGTTTAGTTGCAAAATGCGCCATAGTGATTGCATATAAGTGTGTAAATTTACACTCATTTTAGTTTACAGTTGTTTGTTAAAAGCCTTATTGGGTAACAACAAGCAACTAAATAAGTACAAATATAAATTATGCCTTCCATCGGTAACATACAACTTCCTGATTTTCCTTTATTATTAGCACCCATGGAGGATGTAAGCGACCCGCCGTTTAGGGCTGTTTGCAAAGACAAGGGTGCAGACCTTATGTACACAGAATTTATTTCGAGCGAAGGGCTTATAAGGGATGCAATAAAGAGCCGCCAAAAGCTGGATATTTTTGATTACGAGAAACCAGTGGGCATACAAATTTTTGGGGGCGATGAAGAGAGCCTTGCCTTGGCCGCCAAAATTGTAGATGTTACCAACCCGGATTTACTGGACATTAATTTTGGCTGCCCGGTTAAAAAAGTTGCTATGAAAGGCGCTGGTGCCGGCGTGTTGAAAGACATTGATTTAATGGTACGTTTAACTGCTGCGGTTGTAAGGTCTACCTCGTTGCCGGTTACCGTAAAAACCAGGCTGGGCTGGGATGATGATACCCGTAATATTGAAGAAGTTGCTGAGCGCTTGCAGGATGTGGGCATTAAGGCCCTGGCCATACACGGGCGCACCCGCTCGCAAATGTACAAGGGCCATGCAGATTGGGAATTGATTGGCAAAGTAAAAAATAACCCCCGCATACAGATACCGATTTTTGGCAATGGAGATATTGATAGTCCGCAGAAAGCCCTTGAATATAAAAATAAATATGGCGTAGATGGCATTATGATTGGCCGTGCAGCTATTGGTTACCCATGGATATTTGAAGAGATAAAACACTTCCTTAAAACGGGCGAGCATCTGCCATCGCCTACTATTGAAGACAGGATTGAAGTATGCAAAAAACACCTGCACAAGTCATTTGAATGGAAGGGGCCAGTGGTGGGTATTTTTGAAATGCGCCGCCACTACGCTAATTATTTAAAAGGCTTGCCGGGCATAAAAGAATACCGCTATCAATTGGTTACTCTAAAAACGGTGGAAGAAATTGATGCGGTGCTGGATGAAATAGTTATAAAGTATGCCGGGTATCAATTTGAAAAAACGCCGATTGAGCTGATTAATTATCATGAGAAATGTCCGGTGTAGCATAATTAGCTGCTTAACTATTTGCCGAGGCAGCAAGCTTCTTTAATATTTCCATTGCGTTGGCGCCATCATTTAACGCAACAAAAATATGGTCGTGGTTATAGGCTGCTACTACATTGCAGCTAATATTGCTGCTAGCTAAAGCAGTTGAAAAAGCTGCCGTTAAGCCTACTGCCTGTAGCGATGAATATACGTTTAGCGTTATCCAGGCTGTTACATACTCATAAGCAAATTGATTTTTATCCGCATAAGCTTTGGTTACTAAAATAGTGCTTCCTTCATCTTCCCTAAAAAAGAAAAGCACATCTTGCAAGTCAACATTGGCAAGCGTTTTTAGCTCGCAAAAAACATACTCGCCTTTGTTTAGTATAGGCTGCATAGTCCGTAGCAGTTGTTGCAGGTTAGTTTCAGCTTTCATAATAACTATTGGTTTTTATTTACAGATGTATGCATAAGGCGCTGCAATCCGTTGGTATATTTAGTAGCATTTTTATTGCCTATAAAATTGAAGCCTAAAGTAATAGCGGCTTCAATAGCAAGCGCAATACCGAAGCCTACCCAAAAAGTGTTATCGGCATTATGACGAAAATAAAAAAATAAGCCAATGCCTAGTAACAATAATACAACTTCGAGAGCTTTAAAAATTTTAAAATTGTTGCGCAGCATTTCCATCCTGGGCAGTTCATTATTTTTTAGTTGGTCAGGGTTCATATCGTAAGCGTATACATTTTGTTTGCGCTTTTCATCACAACTTTTGTACACGGTATAGCCAGCAGTTAAGTGCAGCAGGCCTACAATAATAAAAGGTACGGCAAAGCCTTTATGCCAGTTGGTTTTAAGGTAAAAGAAAAATACCAATGCCAATATTATCGCAGCCGCACCAATAATAGTAATAGCAAAGCTTGCGCTTTTTTCTGCTATAAAATATTTTTCAATATCGGTTTTTGTAAACATCTTTTTTATTTAGTAAGATAAAAAATAGCAGTTGATTTATTCAATAGCCTTTAGCACTTCTTCGCTTAACGGCGGTACAGATGGGTCGAAATAATTAGTAAGGGCACCAGTTTCATCCACCAGGTATTTTGAAAAATTCCAGACGGGCGCCTGGTTGTTCCAGCCATTTTTACTGGCATCGCTCAGCCACTTAAACACCTCATTTTGAGCGGCATTTTTTACTACACTACTTTTCTTCATCAACGGAAAAGTTACGCCGAAATTTACTTTGCAAAAGCTAGCAATAGCTTCATTAGTATCTTTTTCCTGCTCTTTAAAATCATTTGCCGGAAAGCCCAGTACCACTAGCTTCCCTTCAAACATTTTGTACAATTTTTCTAAGTCTTCATACTGGTTGGTATAGCCACAATCAGATGCTGTGTTTACGAGCAATATCTTTTTGCCTTTCAGGCTTGCCATAGGAAACTGGCTATCATTTATCAGCGTAGCTTTAATAGTATAAATAGGCACCTGTGGAACTGTATTATCTACATTTACTTTAATTTTTGAAGATGTATTTTTTAAGCCACTAACCCACATTAAAAAAGGGTAGGCTGATTTAAGGATGCGTTGTTTTATCGTCATTGCTGTTATCATTATTTAAAGTTAGAATTAGGTGCTACATGCGCAAACATAAGCTAGTAAAGGCATTTAATAAATAGTGCTAGAAAAATTAAATGTTGACCGTTAAGAAATCAACGTTGTCTGACCCCGGACCAGTTAACAAAGTATTGGAGTCTGGCGGCGAGTTCTTTAATTTTAGGGCAACGTTTAATTTTTCAGCCTTTTTATTTTTAGCCCCATCCGGGCGGGCTTGATTTTTTTTGTTACTTTTTTTTATCAAGAAAAAAAGTAAGCAGAAGCCAACTAAAACTAATAACAACGCCACTTTGCGCATGTAACACCTAATTCAATTTAAAGTTTTATATTTCTGTAGTGCTTGGCAATTATTATTGCAGGATGATGCCCTATTTATAATTACGTTTATAAACCGATACCGATAATTTTGCAGCAAAGTAATATCATTTTTATGACGGATGGACACTATATGCAGCAAGCGCTTAAAGAAGCACAGCAGGCTTTTGATGAAGGCGAAGTACCTGTAGGCGCTATCATTGTTATGAACGGGCGCATTATTGCCAAAGGCTATAACCAGGTAGAAAAATTAATTGACAGCACCGCCCACGCTGAAATAATTGCCTTAACCGCTGCCTTTAATTTTTTAGGCAGCAAGTACTTGCCCGAAGCAACTTTATTTGTTACTGTACAGCCATGCCTTATGTGCAGCGGCGCTTTGTACTGGAGCAAGATAAACCGTATTGTGTATGGTGCAGAAGATGAGAAGAACGGGTATAAAAGAATAGCTGGAAGCACATCTCCTTTTCACCCAAAAACTACTGTTACCGGCGGTATTTTGCACAATGAATGCGCTTTGCTGATGAAGGATTTTTTTAGGGCAAGGCGATAATTATAGTACCATTAATTTTTTTCTAACCACTTTGCTTTTCTCGCTCACGCTTATAAAATACATGCCGGCTTGTAACTGCAAAAACATATTTATTTCGTCAGTGCCATTGTTTAGCAGCCGGTCATCTTCTCTTACAACTTTTCCTTTATCATCCATTATCCTTACTTTGGCCATGCCTGTTTCAAAACCTGCTACCTGTAAAGACACTTTGTTTTTTGCCGGATTGGGATAAATTTTTAAAGATGGCTTCTCTATATTTATTCCAACATCTTTTGTAGCAAGTACAATAGTGTCCTTTTTTGGTATACTATCATCCGTATCTGAAATAGCCTGGCTAAAACAATGAGTGGCAACAAAAAAGGTAACAACCAGCAAGCTCGCTTTAAGCATAAATTTTTATTTAAGGAAAGATGATGGCAACAATTATCATGTCAATCTTTCACAATGGTTTCCCAAAAATGTTGAACAATTGTATTTGCAAACACAACATAAGCCCGTTAAATTTGTATAATAATTAAGCAGCTATTTTTAAAAACATTAAATTAACAACTATGGCATTTACATTACCGGCTCTGCCTTATGCACACGATGCATTAGAGCCTTCTATAGACACTTTGACCATGCAGATACACCATGGCAAACATCACCAGGCTTATGTTGACAATTTAAACAAAGCCCTTGCAGGCACGCCTAACGAAGGAAAAACAATTGAAGAAATAGTAGTAATAGCGGGTACTTTACCACCGGCCATCCGCAACAATGGTGGCGGCCATTGGAACCATAGTTTCTTTTGGGAAACATTAGCGCCAAATGCCGGTGGCACCCCAACAGGCGCATTGGCAGATGCTATCAATGCAGCATTTGGCACGTTTGAAGCATTTAAAGAAAAATTTTCAGCTGCAGGCGTTGGCCGTTTTGGTAGCGGCTGGGCATGGCTGATTTTAAAAGATGGTAAGCTTGAAATTTCATCTACACCAAACCAGGATAACCCTTTAATGGATGTAGCAGAAATAAAAGGCAAACCTGTTTTGGGCGTTGATGTTTGGGAGCATGCTTACTACTTAAAATACCAAAACAAGCGCCCTGATTACCTGGCTGCTTTTTGGAACGTAGTAAACTGGCCTAAAGCAACAGAACGTTACGAGGCCGCTATAAAATAAATACCTCCATCTTATTTTACGACCGCAGCACTTATGCTGCGGTTTTTTTATGTGATCTTATAAAATTAGTGAAAATATTTCTACAAGCTTTATTACAGCCCAAGTAATAGATAGCTTTTCTGCTATAAAAAGATGATGGCAATGTTTTTGTTGATAGTTATGGTTATATAAAACTTAATCACTTTAATTTAAAATTTTATGCCATTTATTAAATCAACACAAAATGATAAAGAGCCCGTCAATATTTATTATGAAGAAATAGGACAGGGAAAAAATGTAGTGTTCATACATGGATGGCCGCTAAACGGTGGCATGTGGGAATACCAGATGACTAGCCTGCCTCAGCAAGGCATGCGTTGTATAACTTATGATAGAAGAGGCTTTGGCAAATCTGACTGGCCACAGGATGGCTATGATTACCACACGCTTGCAGGAGATTTAAAAGCCTTGCTGGATGAATTGAACTTGAATGATGTAACGTTAGTAGCCTTCTCCATGGGTGGTGGCGAAGTTGCCAAATACTTTTCTGCTTATGGCGGTGCAAGAGTTAAAAAGGTTGTATTAATTAGTTGTGTAGTGCCATATATGTTACAAACGGGCGATAACCCTAGTGGCGTGCCTCAGGAAATGTTTGATAAAATGGCAGAAGGCATGCTAGAAGACAGGCCTAAATTTATGGAAGGTTTTGCTAAGGATTTTTTTGGCGTAACCTTAATGAACCATCCGGTGAGCGATGCCTTTTTAGCTAACAACCTTACCCAGGTTATGAAGTCATCCCCTATTGCTACGCTGCAATGTGCCAAGTCATTTTCTTCTACTGATTTTAGGCAGGATGTGCCGAAAATAAACGTGCCTACGTTAATTATCCATGGCGATGAAGACAAGACAGTGCCGATTGATACTACCGGGGCAGAAACCGCTAAACTGATACCTGGTGCCAAATATATTGTTTATGAAGGCGCTCCGCATGGTTTATGGTACACGGAAAAAAGTAGGTTAAATATGGACCTGACTGATTTTATTTAAAAGAGATTTCTTTAAACTCGTTGATACAAAAAGCCCTTTTCCTTAAAAAGAAAAAGGGCTTTTAAAATTTTTACTATTAAACAGCCGAAGTAAATTGCTTCAAAAAGCGCACATCATTTTCACTGAACAAACGCAAATCTTTTATCTGGTATTTTAACATCGTAATCCTTTCTACGCCCATGCCAAAAGCAAAGCCAGTGTACTTATTGCTATCGATGCCGCAGTTTTCTAACAAGTTGGGGTGTGCCATGCCACAGCCTAAAATCTCTACCCAGCCGGTGTGCTTGCATACGTTACAGCCTGTGCCGCCACATATTAAACAACTGATATCCATTTCTGCACTAGGCTCCGTAAACGGAAAATAACTTGGGCGAAAACGCACTTTCACTTCTTTGCCAAACATTTCCTGCACAAAGAAATATAGGGTTTGCTTAAGGTCGGCAAACGATACATTTTCTGCAATGTACAAGCCCTCTACCTGATGAAAAAAGCAATGCGCCCTGGCACTGATGGTTTCATTCCTATACACACGGCCCGGACAAATAATACGTATTGGCAACTTGCCCTTTTGCATCTCCCTCACCTGTACGCTGGAGGTATGCGTACGCAGCAGCCAATCAGGGTTTTGGTTGATGTAAAACGTATCCTGCATATCCCTCGCAGGATGATTTGCTGGTAAGTTGAGCGCAGTAAAATTATGCCAGTCATCTTCAATTTCAGGCCCTTCGGCAACAGCAAAACCTAATCTTTGAAAGATGGCGACTATGCGGTTACGCACCAAGCTTATTGGATGGCGGCTGCCCAAAGGCAATGTATCTGCAGGCAATGAAAGGTCAGCTTCATCAATAGCAGCCGATGTTGCAGTGCTTGTTGCTGCTTTTAGTTCTTCATATCTTGCTTCAGCAAATAATTTAAATTCATTCATTACCTGCCCGAATTCCCTCTTTTTATCTACAGCCACATTCTTCATTTCCCCCATTACATCTTTCACTAATCCCTTGGTGCCTAAATACTTTATGCGGAACGCTTCTGCATCGTCGCTATTTTGAGCCACGAAATCTTTTATCTCCGTCTTGAAGTTGTTGATCTTTACTAATAAATCGTCCATACGCAAAATTAAGGAAATGAATGCTGCACTCCAAGGAGGCTTGCATCTGCTGCAAAAAAAAGCTACAGGCTTTTAAAACCTGTAGCTGTAAAAAATCTTTATAAATTAACGGGCAATGTTCACTGCTCTTTTTTCCCTTATCACCGTAACCTTAATTTGCCCTGGAAATGTCATTTCTGTCTGTATTTTCTGGGCAATCTCAAAACTTAATTTATCGCTGTCTGCATCGCTTACCTTATCTGCTTCTACAATTACACGCAGTTCCCTTCCTGCTTGTATGGCGTAGGCTTTTTCAACGCCCTGGTAAGCCTGTGCAAGGTTTTCCAGGTCTTTAATTCGCTGTATGTATTGCTGCATAATTTCACGCCTTGCACCTGGCCTTGCACCGCTAATAGCATCACAAGCCTGAATGATAGGAGAAATTACATATTGCATTTCCATTTCATCATGGTGAGCGCCAATGGCATTTACTACCGCTGGGTTTTCGCCATATTTTTCGGCCAGTTTTGCGCCTAATAATGCGTGGCTCAATTCAGTTTCTTCATCCGGTACTTTGCCGATATCATGTAGTAAGCCGGCACGTTTTGCCAGTTTAGGGTTCATGCCTAATTCAGCTGCCATTATAGAACATAAGTTAGCAGTCTCACGGCTGTGCATCAGCAAATTTTGCCCGTAAGAAGAACGGAAACGCATACGCCCCACCATCCTTATCAATTCTTTATGCAGCCCATGCACGCCTAATTCCATAGCCGTACGCTCGCCAATTTCCATCACCTGGTCATCAAGTTGCTTCTTTGTTTTTTCAACCACTTCTTCAATACGTGCAGGATGTATGCGTCCATCTGCTACCAAACGCTGTAAAGATAAACGGGCAATTTCCCTGCGCAACGGGTCAAAGGAAGACAACACTATTGCTTCAGGCGTGTCATCAACAATCAAATCCACGCCAGTAGCAGCTTCTATCGCCCTAATGTTGCGGCCTTCACGCCCAATGATAGAACCCTTTATTTCGTCGCTTTCTAAATTAAATACGGTAATAGAATTTTCAATTGCCTGCTCAGCCGCTGTGCGCTGTATGGTTTGGATAACAATTTTACGGGCTTCTTTATTAGCCTTCAATTTTGCTTCCTCAATAATTTCCTGTTGGATAACCAATGCCCTTGTGTGTGCTTCTTGCTTAAGGCTTTCAATGAGTTGGTTCCGGGCATCTTCTGCCGTTAACCCGGCAACTTTTTCCAGCCTGCGGATGTGTTCTTCCTGGTGTTTTTCCAGTTCGGTACGCTTTAAGTTTACCACCTCAATCTGGCGGTTGAGCGTTTCCTTTATGGCATCATTATCTTTGGCTTGCTTATCAAGATTTACTTCTTTGAGCGTAACGCTCTGCTCTTTTTGAACAATGCCTTGTTCCTTTTGGATAATGCCCAGTTCTTTTTGTTTGATGCGGTTTTCTACTTCAACAACTTTTTGGTTGCGCTGCATTACATCCCTTTCGTGTGCGGCTTTTAATTGTACAAATTTCTCTTTTGCTTCCAGTTCCTTTTCTTTCTTTAAATTTTCGGCTGTTAATTCAGCTTCCCGTAAAATAAGTTTCGATTGCTGCTCAGCATCTTCTACATGTTTTTTTGTGTTTTTGGCAAAAATCATTTTGCCCGCCAAAACCCCTGCTAATAGCGCTGCTATTGCAATAATGATGTAATAAAGTATGTTCGGTTCCATTGAAATTTTTGATTTTTAAATCGGTTCACAATCTTATATATGCTGCCTGTGCTCAATTTTATTGAGTAAGGGATAGTTGGCGAAGATAATGATTTTTGTAATGTTGATAACTTGTAAGAAAAGGTTGTTGCCTTATAAAGCTTTGTCGAGGGCCGACTCCATTTTAAGTAATGCATCCATTACTTCTTTTTCAATTGCCGGGTTGCTTTCTGTGCTAGCCTGGGTGGCGTACCAAATTAATACCATGGCAATATAATCCTGCATGTCTTTACCCGCAAATTGCGTCTTAAATTCCAAAATCTTACTGTTTACGCTCTTTAATGTACTGCGTATCACTTCCTCATCTTTAGGAAGCGTTTTTATGCGATATGTCCTATCGCCAATCATAATATTTATTGGTATCAGTTCCGCCATGCCTATTCACTCAATAAGTGGATACACTTATCTATTTCTTTAATGTATTGGTTAATTTGTTTTTCAAACACTTTTTTCTCCGGCTCCGCCATTTGCCCTATGGAGCTTTTTAAAATACTTACCTGTTGCTGCAGCCTGCTAATTTCTGCAGTTTCATTTTCTTTGGACAGCCGCAATTCTTTTACCGATTCGGCCAGTCTTTCATTATCTCTTTGCAGCATTTGGTATTGCTTCAGCAGTAGCTGAAGCTTACTATTTACTCGTTTAATATGGTCGTCTATTTCTGCCATTGCTGTACTGCAAACCTAAAATACATTTTTTATTCAATGCCGTTAAGTTAAGGATCTATATGTTTGTCTTTACCTCACCCTAACCCTCTCCAAAGGAGAGGAAAGGTCTTAACTTAACGGCATTGATTTTTTATTTATAAGATAATAGTGCCTACTTCCTTATCTCTGCCTGTAATTCTTTTTCGTAAGCTGTGATGATCTTGTTCATCATGCCGTCGATGTCTTTGTCTGTCATCGTTTTTTCTTCATCTAAAAAAGTAAAGCTGACTGCCATCGATTTTTTGCCGGCTCCTAATTTTTCGCTTTCAAAAACATCAAACAAATTCATCGCAGTAAGCTTATTAACCTTAGCGCCATAAGTTGCTTTTTCTACCTGCTCGTACTTCAGGCTTTTATCCACCACAATAGAAAGGTCTCGCTGCACCGCAGGGAATTTTGAAATTTCTGCATAGCTTATCTTCAGCGTTTTTGCCAGTGTTATCATTTTGTCCCAATCAATATCAACATAAAAAACTGGTTGCTTAATGTCGAACATTTCCAACGCTTTTTTATTGACAGCACCGATGGTTGCAACAATTTCACTTTTCACTTTCACCTGTACGCAGCTATCCAGCTTCTCGTTTTGTTCCAGCGCATAATTGTTAATTGCCAATCCAAGCAAGCTGGTAATTTTTTCGCAGATAGCTTTCGCAAAATAAAAATCTGCTTTTTCGCCTTTGGCCTTCCAGCCATCCGCACTTTTTTTTCCGGTGATGTAAATACTGATGTGCTGTTTTTCTTGGTATTTTCCAACGCCGTAAGTGCTGTACGTTTTGCCAAATTCAAAAAACTGCAGGTCGCTGTTGCGGCGGTTTAAATTATAGGCAACGCTTTCCAAACCGGTTTCCATCATTTGCGGGCGCAGCACATTCAGGCCGGCGCTTAGGCTGTTAATCATTTTTACCGTTGTTTCTAGTACGCTTTCGTTATAATAAGCCGCGTTAGTGATACTGTTGGTAAAAATTTCGTTAAACCCTGTTCCAATAAGGTATGTAGCCACTTTTTCTTTAAAGGCAGCTTCTTCCATCAAAGTTTCTACGGCTGGCGCAATACTGATTATAGCAGGTATCTCAACATTATCTAACCCATCGATGCGCATTATTTCTTCCACCAAATCCGCAGGTATGCTGATGTCTGGCTTGCTAAAGGGTACGGCTACACGCAAGTCATCCTGCCCTTCTTTTATAATTTCAAACCCAAGCCCGGTAAGGATATTTTTAATGGTATCGCCATGGTAATTTTTGCCGCTCAACTTTTTTAAATAGTGGTATTTTATGGCGACCTCCGTTTTCTTTTTTGGCTCTGGATAAATGTCTATTATGTCCGATGAAATTTCGCCACCGGCAATTTCTTTTATCATTACAGCAGCACGTTTTAATACATTTACGGTATTGCTGATGTCTACGCCTTTTTCAAAACGGGTGGCAGCATCGGTACGTAAGCCATGGCGAAAGGAAGTTTTGCGGATACTGATGGGATTGAACCAGGCACTTTCTAAAAAGATATTGTTGGAAGCTGCTGTAACGCCACTTCTTGCGCCTCCATAAACGCCTGCTATGCACATGCCTTCTTCCGCATTGCAAATCACCAGGTCTTCTGCAGATAGTTTTCTTTCCTTGTCATCCAGCGTTAAAAATGGGGTACCTTCTGGTAAATTTTTTACAATTATTTTTTTCCCGGTTATCATATCCGCATCAAATGCGTGCAGGGGCTGGCCGGTTTCGTGCAAAATAAAATTGGTAATATCTACAATATTATTAATTGGGCGCAGCCCGATGCTTTTTAATTTTTGCTGCATCCATTTAGGGCTTTCGGTAATGGTAACGCCTTGGATGCTAACGCCAGTGTACCTTTCGCAGGCAACTTCGTTTTCGATGGTTACTTCAATGGGCAGGTTTTGGTTATCTGCTTTAAACGTATTTTTAAACGGCGATTTTACGTGTGTTTCTTTTTTGTTGTGGTGAGATAAATAAGCGCATACATCTTTAGCAACACCTAAATGGCTCATAGCATCCATGCGGTTGGGCGTTAAGCCTATCTCGTAAATAAAATCGTTGTAAGTGCCGAAATATGCAGCTGCAGGCATGCCAACTTTTGTATCTGCAGGCAAAACTAATATACCTGCATGGTTACTGCTTAACCCAATTTCGTCTTCGGCGCAAATCATCCCAAAGCTTTCGCTACCACGGATCTTAGCTTTTTTCATCGTCATGGGTTCGCCGCTAAAAGGGTAAATAGTGGCCCCGACTGTTGCTACCACTACCTTTTGCCCAACGGCTACATTTGGTGCGCCGCAAACTATCTGCAAAGGCTCGCCGGTACCGATATCAACTTTCGTCAGGCATAATTTATCTGCATCGGGGTGCTTGGCACATTCCAGCACTTCGCCAATAACCAATCCTTCAAGCCCGCCTTTTGTTTCTTCGTATTTTTCAAGCGTCTCTACCTCTAACCCAATAGAAGTAAGGATCTTGCTTAATTTTTCTGGTTCTAATTTTTCCGGCAAGTACTCGCTTAGCCAATTGTAACTAATGGTCATTTATAAAATCATTTTTAAGATGAGCAAAGATAAGCCCCCATCAGCTAAAGGGTGGTAATTTGAAGAGCCTAATTTTTTTGTAGGGTTCATGGCTTTTATAAGCTATTTAGGGATAGTTGAGGTATGTTTCAGGGCCTTACCCGCTTTATTAACTTTGGAATAAAAGCCCAATATTGTTTTGATGTACAAACGTGCGACGTGCGCCCGGCTGCCATTCGGACGGGCCTATGAAGCCGCACATTGCTGCTGTATTGGCCCGCTCAAAAAAAACTTCCTTTTAATCGAAAATTTCATTCGCAGCCCAAAAAAATTAGGGAAATAGATTGAAATAAACAAGGTGGAATATAAATGCCTTTGGTGCAGAAAAATAAAATCAGCGCCGAACCTATGTTAATAAATTGTTACGTATCGAGGCTGCATTTGATTGTTAGCTGTTAATAATGATGGGGATAACCCGTTAATAAACTAAATTTGCCGGTGGATTGGGTGTGGAAAATGATTGCAAAAAAGTTAGTAACATCATTTAAGCAGGAAAGCAAAAAATTTGATTTTACCTTAGCCGCCCTGCAAGAAATTATTGCTTTTTTCTTACGGTTAATGTAAGCAAAAAGCTAAACGATGTATATTATAATTATTATATATACACGCTTTTATAAAATATAAATAAAATAAAATAATAACTTTTAATAGTAGTACAAAAATGGATTTAAGCAGCCTCAATAAAGATAGGAAAGCAAGAAAAAAACCAACCCTGGACATGGGAAGCATGGTGTTTGGCAAGGTACCTCCACAATCGAAAGATTTAGAAGAAGCGGTACTGGGCGCTATAATGTTAGAAAAAAGCGCCTTTGATACGGTGATTGAAATATTGAAAGCAGAATGTTTTTATGTAGAAGCTAACCAACGTATTTATAAAGCGATGATTTCGCTGGCACAAAAAAGCTTGCCGATAGATTTGCTGACTGTTGTTGAAGAATTGAAATTTAAAGAGGAATTGGAACTTGTTGGGGGCCCGTATTACGTTTCTAAATTAACTAATTCGGTAGTTTCATCTGCCAACATTGAAGCGCATAGCAGGATAGTTTTACAAAAATTTATACAGCGGGAACTAATACGCATTAGCGGTGAAATAATTGGCGATGCTTACGAAGACAGCACCGATGTTTTTGATTTGCTGGACGATGCGGAAAGCAAGCTTTTTGAAATTACCAATAGCCATTTACGAAAGAATTTTGATGATATAAATACCGTGCTGGTAAAAACCATACAGCGTATTGAGGATATGCGTAACCGTGATGAAGACATTACCGGCGTGCCCACGGGCTTTCCTTCGCTGGA
>JANXVN010000101.1 GCA_025351645.1 Ferruginibacter sp. | reverse complement strand
TACTAATGTTGCACATCCAAAAAGTTTTGCGAACGGTATAATTAAATGGGTGAAATGCCCTGCTTGAGTTCCAAACCCTATTACTTTTCGAGCAGATAGTCCGTCAGCTGGCTGATGCTGCTAGTCCTTAAATTATTTTTTTATGAGTTTGGGCTCATCCAACGTTAGTTTTTTACCGGCCAACGTTTAATTTTTTTAGCCCCTTTTATTTAATGCTTTTACCAGCCTGGGTTTGACCGTGAAGTACTATATTTTAAAAATCTATTTATACTCCAACGCGGGGCTATAAAATAATTTATACGTTAATGACTTATACTGTGTTAGCTAAATTATATAACTATTATAGTGCTCTTTTTCTTATCCTAAAAAAGCCCTGATATTCAAACCCTGCAAGAAACCCCAAATGTTATAATATTGGAAAAGTAAGTGTATGAATAATACATTTAATTGATTAATGGTAAATAAAAAACAAATTATATATATATTATTTGTATTGCATTTACTGCATATTTAATCTAGCTTAACACCGTGATTTTATTCACCTTTATTAGTAAACCATGGACAATGAAAAAATCGATGTAACTAACTGCGACCTGGAACTTATTCATATTCCCGGTCAAATACAGGCCCATGGTTTTTTGATAGTATTAGACCATAATCTTATAATTCGTTTTGTAAGCGACAACCTTCCTCAATTTATATTAGGTGCTTCAAATAATTTAATAAATGAGCCTTTGGCCAAACTAGAGCTCCTTATAAAAAATAGAAAGCAGCCAGAGTTTATAATGCAGCTTATTAAATTTGGGGAGGCAGATGAAAACTTCTATCAAAAAAATCCCTTTAGCCTGGATGTATCAGGTATGCCCTTTCATTTAATATTATCTAAAATCGGGCCCCTGCAATTACTGGAGTTTGAGCCTGCGGCCAGCGATGATAATGTGGATATACAAAGCAAAGTAGGCAGCTCCATCATGGCTATGCTAGGCGATAAAAACATAACCTCCCTTGTAAGCAACGCAGCTATACAAGTTAAAAAGAATATTAATTACGACAGGGTAATGGTATATAAGTTTGCTGAAGATGGGCATGGCGAAGTAATTGCCGAAGCAAAGAATGATGGGCTAGAAGCCTGGCTTGGGCTGCACTACCCCGCATCTGACATACCTAAACAAGCACGCGAATTATACAAGCTTAATTTAACCAGGATAATAGCTGATGTAAATGCAGCGCCTGCAAAAATAATTACCAGCGCAAATAACCCACAACCACTAAACCTTACTAACAGCCAGCTAAGGGCAGTTAGCCCAATCCACATCCAATATTTAAAAAACATGGAAGTGGCATCTAGTTTTAGTATATCCCTGATATATAAAGGAGAATTATGGGGGCTTATTGCCTGCCATAACTATACACCCCGCTTTTTAGATTATAAATCGAGGGAATCGGCTAAATTAATTGGGCAAATACTTAGCAATGCGCTGGAGTTTATGGAGAAGGAACAAAATGTGGAATTACAAAAGCTGTTTGAAGAACGGCTGGTACAGCTTAATCGTTATCTTTTAAAAAACAATAGTATTGAAAATGCAATTATTGGCGAAAAAGTTACCCTATTAGATATTACGGCAGCAAGCGGCGCTGTACTATTATTTGAAAATAAATTAACAACGCTTGGCACCACCCCAACTAGCGAGGAGCTAGAGGGATTAATAGACTGGGCGCAAAACAATATTACTGACTTATCCTGGCAAACAACTAACCTAAGTGCTTTATACCCACCTGCGGCAGCCTTTAAGGATGTTGCAAGCGGAATGCTACTATTTACAATATCTAAACAGCTAAAAGAATATGTTATTTGGTTTAAGCCAGAAGTATTGCAAACTGTATCCTGGGCTGGTAACCCCAATAAACCAGTTACTATTGATGAAACTGGCCTTAAGCACCTTTCGCCAAGGCACTCTTTCGAGAAATGGGTACAAGACGTTACCGGTACATCTTTACAATGGATGCCGGAAGAAATAAAAGCGGTAACCAGGCTTAAAGATGAATTGTTGTACGCAATAAATATAAAAGCCAACGCTATAAGGTTACTGAACGATAAATTGCGGGAGGCCTATGAAGAACTGGATACTTTTAGTTATACAATTAGCCACGACCTTAAAAGCCCCATAGCTGCTATAAAAGGATATTCTGACTTAATGCTTATGAAGCCAGAACTTGAAACAGACATGCAAAAGGCATTAAAGCGAATAGGCGAACGTGCAGGTAAAATGAACAATATGGTAAATGACATACTTAACTATACCCACTTAACCCGTTTGGATATTCAGTATAAAGATTTAAATGCGGGAGCGATGATAGAGGATATTATTACCGACCTTGACCTGGATGATTTTAAACGGAAAATAAAGATAACATTAGGCCCTTTGCCCAAACTGTATGGCGATAAAGTAATGATAATGCAGGTTTTTAGCAACCTTATAAACAATGCAGTCAAATATTCAGTTAATGAAGAATCTGCTAGTATACATATAGAAGGCAAGGTAAAAGAAAAAGAAGTAATTTACTCCATTAAAGATAATGGCCTTGGCATTGCCCCGGAAAACATGACGCTAATATTTGGTTTGTTTAAGAGGATGGATAATGTGCATAAAATTGATGGTTCTGGCGTGGGCCTTGCTATTGTAAAAAGAATAGTTGAAAAGCACAATGGTAAAATTTGGGTTGAAAGCGAACTTGGTAAGGGAAGTATTTTTTATGTTTCGTTTAAAAAAGGAATGTTGATTTCATAAGACTATAAAGGTATAATGGTTGTTGAAGTAGCATCTCTTTATTGCCGTAGCTTAAGGCCACAGTAACGTGGTACATCTTGCCAATAGTGTTATTTACTATTTTCTACATAAAAAATAATAAAAAAGATCAAGCCCGCCCGAATGAGCCGGTTAGTATTGGGCTCAAAATTATAAGGTTGAAATATTAAACGTTGCCCTAAAATTAACGAACTCGCTGCCATCATCACAGAGGCTTACTTGCTGTAAAAATCCTGGATTTATGTTACTTCTATCTTATGCCCTTAAGATAACGCCCTTCCCTTCCTTTCCTATTTTTTAAAAAGTTAAGGTAAATTAAAGTCAAACTTATTGTCTTTAACTTAAAAACGGCATTGAATTATATTTTCACTCCTAACCATTTAATGCAACGTGGCACGGTTATAGCATCTTCCAAATACCTCAACTTTACTCCTTATTTTTCTTATCACTTCACTCGTTAAAGCTGCGGCCACACTGGCGTCAGTAACATTTTAAGTATAATTTATTATAATAAAATTTTGGTATGAAAATACAATTTAAGCATTGCTTTTAGGCGTACCAGCATGCACCAAACAACCTGCGTTTTTTAATTTTTAAAAAATATATACTATGCAATCAAAACAATTGTTGCCAGCCGTTGCCTTATTACTATCAGTGTTATTTGGAGCCTGTAAAAAATCTTCGGAAGAGTTGGTGCCTTACAATTTATCTTCCAATCCAACTTCAACAATTAAAGTAAATAGTTTGAGCCTATTACAAAAGCTGAAGATTGTAGACCTTGGTGTTGCTGGCAATTTTGCCATCCTTTCAAAATCAGGTATTACAGATGTATATAAATCTACCGTAACCGGTGATATTGGAACCAGCCCCATTACAGGCGCTGCTATACATGTTACCTGTACAGAAGTTACCGGAAACATATATGCTGTTGATGCTGCCGGTCCTTTGCCTTGTAGCATTATAGATGCAAGCAGGCTTACCACGGCTATCGGTAACCTGCAGGCTGCCTATACAGATGCGGCAGGCCGCCCTACCCCAGACTTTTTAAATTTAGGCGCTGGTAATATAGGTGGCAAAACGTTAACCCCGGGGTTGTATAAATTTACAAGTTCAGTAGTTATACCTACAAGTATTACAATAACTGGCAGTGCTACCGATGTATTTATATTTCAAATATCCGGCACACTTAACACAGGGTCTGCAGTAAACATTACGCTAAGTGGCGGTGTGCAGGCAAAAAATATTTTTTGGCAGGTTGCCGGTGCGGTAACAATAGGCACTACCAGCCATTTTGAAGGTATTATTTTAGGGCAAACAGGTATTAACTTACGTACAGGCGCATCTATAAATGGCAGGCTGTTGGCCCAGACCGCAGTAACGCTACAAAAAAATACTGTTACCAGGCCAATATAAATAAAGATATTAAAAGCCCTATCAATCAACGGGGATGCGTAATTGCATCCCCGTATTTGTTTATAGGCATATTTTCAGTGCTTTGTGTGCTTGCTCTTTTTGTTTGTTATGTGCTTTGCAGGTTATGCCTGCAACTAAGTAATAACCATAGCAATTTTAAATCATCATTAAATAGATTGAACATCATGCACATTTTAAAAATGTGGTACAAGCTAATAAATTGCCCGCTTATTATTTTACCGCAGCAATAGCAGCTGCATAATCAGGCTCCTGGCCAATTTCTAGTACTTGTTGTTCGTACACTATTTGGCCTTCCGGGTTAACAACAATTACTGCGCGGCTTAGCAAGCCCTTCATTGGGCCATCTGCTATTTGAACCCCGTAAATATTACCAAAATTATTCCTGAAATCAGATAGCATTACTACATGGTCAATACCTTCGGCACCACAAAATTGTTTTTGCGCAAAGGGCAAGTCTTTAGAAATACAAAGCACCGTGGTATTACTTAGCCCAGCTGCTTCTACATTAAACTTTCGTACAGATTTAGAGCAAACGCCGGTGTTTACGCTGGGAAAAATATTCATAATAATATACTTGCCCTTAAAGTCTGCCAATGTTTTATCCTTAAGGTCAACACCGGTTAAAGTAAAAGCTTTAAGGGTAGTACCTACAGCGGGCAATTTGCCAACGGTGTGGGTAGCACTACCACCTAGGGTAATTGTGGTACGGGAAGAAAGATTATCGGCTGCCTTGGGTTGTGCAAAGCTGCTTGTAAGTACGAATACGCCAAAAAGCCCCATCAGCAGAGTTTTTGCGGAAGATGTGTGTTTGTTTTTACTGGCCATGATAAAATAAATTAATTATTAAAAATGAAAACAAAAGTAACAAAAAACCATTTATTTTTTGCTTGTTGTTTAAAGCCCGTAATAATTGTAATTATAATGAATGCAGGGTTACAGCTTGGCTTTTGCAGGAATGATTTTTAGCCCCATTGGTGAAGAACTATTTTTTAGAGGCATCGTGCATTCAAGCTTCGAAAGGTGCATAGGCGAAAAAAAAGCTGCTATCGTTGACAGTGCCACGTTTGCGTTAACGCACATTTCACATTTCGGTTTAGTGTTCATCAATAATAAGTGGAGTTTTTTTACTACGCCCACTATTATTTGGGTAGTAAGCATGTTTTTGGTAAGCCTGCTCTTTTTCGTTTGCAGAAAATATTCAGGCTCAATTTTAGGTGCGGTAATTTGCCATTCGGCATTTAATTTAGGGATGATTTATTGTATATTTTATGCCTAATAATTTGAAAAGCGGTTAAATAATAAGAGAGAGGCATAAGGCTTTGCACTTACGATAATTTTGTTCTTTCATTTTAAAAAATTGCGGGCAATAAAAATAAAAAAACGAAAACGGTTGGCACTAACCAATTGATAAAACTGTTGGTTAACGTGGCAATGCATACACCATTTTACCGCCAACATAAGTCTGCAATACTTTAACACCTTCAATAGTAGCCGGTGCTATTTCGGTAATGTCTTTATCCAATATAATAAAGTCTGCAAGCTTTCCTTTTTCTAGAGAGCCTCTGTTTTTTTCTTGAAATATAGCGTAAGCGCCATCAATGGTATAAGCTTTTAGTGCTTCCTGTACAGTTATCTTTTGTTCAGGTATCCAGCCATCGAGGTTTTTGCCATCTAACGTGCGCCTTGTAGCGGCGGCGTAAATGCCTAGCAGGGGCGAGGCGGGTGCTACAAACCAATCGCTGCCAAAAGCCAGTGTTGCTTTTGCATCTAACAACTCCCGTAAGGCATAGCTATGTTTTGCCCGCTCATGGCCAATTACTTTTTCGGCCCAGCGGCCATCATCAATGGCGTGGTAGGGCTGCATGCTGGCAATAACTTTTAGTAAAGCAAACCTTTTAATATCGGCGGTATCCAAATGCTGGGCATGCTCCATCCTAAAACGCCTGTCCCTGTTGCCATTCACGGCTTCTACCTTTTCATAAATATCCAATAGCATGTGTATAGACCTATCGCCAATGGCATGTACGGTAATTTGTAAACCGGCGCTATCAGCGGCTTTCACCAGCTGGTAAAGCGTATCTCTTTGTGTAACCATCAGCCCGGAATCGTTGGGAGCATCTGTAAAGGGTTGCATAAAGGCAGCCGTATGCGACCCTAAAGAACCATCCATAAAACCCTTTACTATACCGATGGTAAGCCAGTCATCGCCACGGCCGGATTGCTTAATCTTATCTGCCAACTGCTTCCAGTTGGTAAGCATCATGGCGCCATATACACGGGTTATTTGCCGGTGCTGGTCATGCGCCCTTTGAAAAACATCCAGGTAATTATTTACCCCAATACCAGTAAGGCTAACTACAGAAGTTACCCCGTTAGACGCCACGTATTTCATGGCTGCGTCCATAGCCCTGTCTTTTATTTCTGCAGATGGATCAGGTACTGCTCTTTGCATCAGCCCTTCTGCATTATCTTTAAGAAGCCCGGTTGGCTGGCCATTTTTTCGCGCTATAGACCCTCCACTTACATCAGGTGCTGCATCTGTAATGCCTGCTATTTGTAATGCAACCGAATTGGCTAAGCCCATGTGGCCATCAACACGGTTAACCCACACCGGATTGTTTTTTGTAACAGAATCTATCCAGCTCTTATCGGGTAGTTCTCCATCCCAATTTTTATGGTCCCAGTTGCCGCCCATTATCCATGTGCCAGGCTTTACAGTTTTTGCATATTCCTTAATGCGTTGTATAAATTCGGCTGGTGTTTTAGCATCCCTTAATTGCACGGAAGCCATCATATAGCCACCATCTATAAAATGAGTATGGTTATCGATAAAGCCAGGCACAATTAACTGGCCTTTGGCAGCTTTAATAAGCAAAGTTTTTTTATCTATGTAAGATTTTAATTCTTTTTCAGTACCAACGGCTATTATTTTATCAGCGGATATCGCCATAGCATCTGCCCATGGCTGGGCGGCATTGCCTGTCCATATTTTACCGGTAACCAACTTGTCGGCAACTTGTGCTGTTGCGGTAAAATGATGCGATGCAATTAATGTGCAGAGCAAGGTTATTGTACATTTAAAAGTTTGCGATAAAAAAATACTGCTGTTAGTTTTTGATAGCATGGTTGGTTTGTTTTTTAATGCAATTTGTGTTATCTGCTTTTAAAGTCCTGCCCTCTTTAAAAGTATATCAAAATAGTAAACGACAGTCAAAGATTTGAAATACAGTAACTTGTTGTTAAATCCGTTAGCTTAATTGATAGTAATTTTCATCACTACGCAAACTTGTAGCTTCCACAATATAACTTATGGAAGATATAATTAGCGGTATTGCAATTGCACTGCTAATTATATGTTTACTAGCCTGCGGTACTTACAGCATGTTTAATAGCAATGCTTTGCCATATACCGTTTTAGTACCTGCCGGGTATGGCTGTACCTTAAAGGTTGTTTACAATGAAAAGTGCGGGCTAAAACCCATAGTGAAAGAAGGCAGGAAACTTCTAAAATTTAATAAGCACGTTTTTTTAATTGTAACCAGCCCTGAATGGCAAAGAAAATAAAAGAGTTTTATTTGTTGGATGATAAAGAAGTAAAACGAAAATGACTCAAATTAAATGTTTGCTTGAATGCCCTAACGCAGGGCCTGTTGTTGTTGTTGGGAACTATGGATTATCTAGCCGCAATGTTAGTTATTATAACATGGTACGTACATTGGTGGCAGGGGTGCTATGTTGCAGGATTTTTACTTTTACAATAAAGGCACAACAATATTGGGAGACTCATCATCTTACCAAAAATTTGGCTTCATAAAAAATACTGCAGTGAATGCCTGTAGTGCGAATAAATAAAAAAAGTAGTAGAGAAATAGCTTTTGGCTTTGTACTAAGCTTTATTGCTACTGCAAATAAAACATAGGATTAAAACCAGAAAATAATTTTTGTAATGCTTTGTGTGCCCATCAATACATCCGCTTTATTATTTTCACATCTTTGCTGGTTACTCTAAGTTTACGTGCTAACCGATAAGGTTATAAAACTGTAGCAAGCTTTTTGAAGTTATAGGGTCTGCCTGTATAATATATTTGGTAAATGGTTCCCTTATTACTTCTACATAAAAATCAAATAGCTTAAAAACCGTAATTCTTTTTTTATCAAATACTTTTAAGCATTCAAACTTTCCGTAGTTTTCAATTAAATTCATTTTTCCGCGTAAAGTAAACTGGCAGTATTCTCCTATACTTATTTCCATTAAATAACATTGTTTGCATTAGCATGTTGATAAATTTAAAGGTAGATAAGGAGTGTGTATTTAATAGAAATTTTATTTATGCGCAGCTTTTGTCAACATAGAGATAGAAGATATCGCTTCTACATTAAAACTGTCTTTAAGGTGCATGTATGCATGCGTTGCAATTGGCTTAGCACCAAATTTTTGTTTTTCTACCGTGGCAGAAAAACCAAGCAATAACTTTTGTTTACCCAAAGCTTTTGCCCGCAGTACTAATTGGTAAAGTGCTTGCCGGTAAATGCCCATTTTTAAGTTATAAGCATAATCCAACCCAATTATTATTGGCAGGTAAGCATTTTTCGATTTATAACTAAATACGATACAACAAGGCTTATCATCGTTACGCAGCGTTTCGTCAATAAATGTAAGCTGAAGCATTTCCCAGTTTTTATCTTTTGCTAATTGATAGAATAACTTCAGCGGCAGCGGAAAAGTATTTAGCTCCAGGCTTTTATTTTTTACGTTCAGGTACAGCCCATACCAGTAATCGATCTCTTCTTCCCAGTCAGATATTTTTATAACTTCTACCTTAAATTGATCGTTGTTGCTTAGTACATGCTTGCGCACATGGTCTTTCGATTTGTTGGAAAGGCTATCATAAAATTCCTTTTTATTATTCCACGGCATAGCTGTTATGGCGTGGGTATCGGGCATGCTCACTTTAAAAAAGCCATTGTCCACCATCAAATCATCAAACACAATATCGGGCTGCTGAAAATCCCTGAGCACAATATTATTTGATTTATACTTTTCTTGTAAAACATATATTTTTTGCAGCAGCAACTGTACCGCCTCTTTCCATAACGGTGACGTTTTGTCTATAAAAAGATGTTCGCCTTCTGTAAGCAACGAACCAGTGCAGGTAACCTTGCTGGTTAAATAATAGGGGTCTGTTATCCTTTTAATTTCTATGCTTGCAGTTACCTCCTTTGGGGATAGCATATCATCTTTCCATAAAGCAGTTGTTAAAAAAGTAGCTACTATTATGTTGCCGTTAAGGCCTTTAATGGTTAGGTAATCAAATAGCCAATTATCCTGCGGCACCTCATTGCCTGTAAAACTGGCTTCTAATAAATGCAGCCCGTGCCAATCGAATGTGCCTTTGCCTTCAAACACATCATCCCACTCTTTTTTATCAATATCATTTATGCTGGCGTAATGGTTAAGTTTTAATTGCAATGATTGTTTGATAACGCTATCCACCGATTTTTCTATCAACGCTTCTTCTGGCATGGGTACTTTAAATGCCTTATATATTTCGCTTAGGGTAATGTTCTCTTCTTCCATGGCTATGGGGAAGGCATTTGCCAAGGTTGAGACCATCTTCTCAATTTCAATAAATGTGTGCAGCCTGGTAATAGTAAAGCGCACGCCAGTTTGTTTCATAGGTACGGTAGGGAAAACACCAAGGTTTACATAAAAGCCTGCTTCCAGCATTTTTTTTACCAGGTTGTGCCCAAGTTTCGGCATGCTTACACCAACAAAAAATATAGCGGCACCAGCTTGTGATATTACCGGCAGCTTGTATTTTTCAAGCATCAGGCGGGTAAAGTAAAGATTGTCTTTAAGCTGTGCCTGCATATCAATAATTTCATCGCTTAAATGTATACCTGCACTGGCAATGGCTGCGCCTAACGCCGATGGCTGCATTGGGCCAGAGCTTAGTAATGGGCCGCCAACGGTACCTACTTTACGCGCCATTTCTTTACTGCCATACACCAGTACGCCGCCGCCGGTAGCAAAGGCTTTATTTAAAGAAGTAGCCATTGCCATTTGCGGGTGTATGTTGTATTTGCTTAGTACAAAGCCACGCCCGTGCTTGCCGTGGATGCTCATGCCGTGCGCATCATCCACATAAAAATACAGCTCGGCATATTTATCCATTAAGGCATACATTTCATCAATGGGCGTACAATCGCCAAACATGCTATAAATGCCATCTGCCATGTACCATTTTTTTTGTACTTGCCCCGAAATTCTACGATCCTTGTTTCTAAAAGGTCCATGCGGTTGTGCCTTAATAATTCTACATGCACCCCGCGTGCCTTAACTAGCTGCACAGCAGTCTGAACAGAATTATGGACCTGTTGGTCCATAATAACTGCATCATTGTCTTCAATTAAAACGGGAATATTTGCTATATGCCCAAGAGTAGTAGTTGGTGTTACCACGCAATAGGCATTAAATATTTTTTCAAGCTTGCGTTCAAGTTCTTTGTACAGCCCTAGCGAAACATACGCCCTCGATTCAGAAAACTGGGTACCATATTTATCTATTGCATCCTTTGCAGCAGCCTTTATCCTTTCATCAAATTCCAGCCCAAGGTAGCTGCACGAACCAAAATTCAGCACCCGTTTACCATTTATGATAATGCTTATGCCATTAAACGATTCATTGCCAGTGTATAGGTGAAGGATACCTTTATCAACCCCATACGTAACTATCTGGTCGACTGTATCGTAGAAAGAATGGTACTTGCCCATAAAGGTTTTTTAGTGTTGCAATATTCTTCAAACTTCCCCTTTTTTTCAACACTAAGTAACCAATGAAATACTGATGTTTGCTATTTTAAGGTTAGCATTTTTATTAAGTATAAATACCTAATTCAGTATGCAAATATGGTACTAACTTTAACTTATGGAGTTTGAAACCGACTACATTACATTTAGTGTAAAAAACAAGATATTAATAGCTGCTTACAAGCAAGGCCTGCATATAAACCTCACTATGGCCAAAGAAATAGTACAAGCCAGGATAGATTATACCAATGGTACAAAAATGCCTTCTTTAATATTGAGCCAGGGGGTTATAAGCATGGATAAGCCAACCAGGGAATACCTATCGAGCGAGGCGGCAACCCAGGGGCTGCTTGCTTCTGCTATTATTGTAACTTCTCCTTTTAGCAGCTTTTTGGGTAATTTTTTTCTTTTCGTAAATAAGCCAAAAATACCTGTACGGATATTTTCTAGTATGCCCATTGCAGAACGATGGCTGGAGCAATTTATAGTTTAACCATAAATTGAAAAGATGGATAAACGAATAAGAGATATCAGCGCCCGTTTGCGTGAATATTCTATTGGTAATTTTGATAACATGCTTGCATTGTCTGCTAAGTTAGATGAAGTGGATGCTATCAGCAACTGCATCAATATGCTTGGTGAAGAATTGAAAGCAATCACTATTTCAAAAAATTACTTCAACAATATATTCAATTCGGTTTCGGATATGGTTTTTATACTGGATACTAAAGGCATTATCCAGGATGTAAATACAAGCGCCGAGTTTTTATTGAAATATCCCCAAGGCACCCTTGCAGGCATATCATTCGATAGTTTGCAGAAGGGGACTGTATCGTGCTTTAAAAATATTTTAAGGCAATTAAAAAAACCTGCCAGCCCATTTACTATCAACGATATACTGCACACTAACGACGGCGGAATTATGCAGGTAAGTATTAAAGCATCTTATTTTAAAAAAGAATCGCACAAACAGCTTATCCTTTTAACTGTAAGTGATATAAGTTTTGAGGTTAAGGCCGAAAACCTGATTATACGGGCTATAATAGATACGGAAGAAAAAGAAAGGAACAGGCTTGCCAAAGACCTGCACGATGGGCTTGCACAACAAATAGCCGGCATTAATTTTTATATAAGCACCGCATCAATTTTGGCAAAAAATAAAAAACAAGCCGGGTTGCTAAAAAAATCAAGCGGGGCGCTTGGCGAAGTTATTAGCGATATAAGGGATATTTGTTTTAATCTTATGCCGGTAACCTTAATGGAATTTGGGCTAATGGAGGGCATTAAAGAATTTTGTACCAATTTTCTTTATAATAAAATTGATTTTACAATAAAGCAAAATAAAGCTTTGCCACCACTTAGCGCAGAGCTTGCAATTGACCTGTACAGGGTTATGCAGGAGTTTATTACCAATGCTACTAAACATGGCAAGGCTACCAAAATAGGTATCTTTTTCAATTACAGTAAAAGTGTGCTAAAAATGAAACTTACAGATAATGGGATAGGCTTTAATGAGAAAAAAATACGGAAAGGAATGGGGCTGCAGAATGCACGCTCCAGGGTAAAATCGCATAACGGAGACTTAACAATAGAAAGCAGCCAAATAATAGGAACTTGTTACAAAATAATTATACCAATACACCTATAATATGCCTCACACAAAAAAAATAAGCCTGCCTATAGTAAACGTACTAATAATAGATGACCATAAAATGATACGGGATGGGTTAAAAGTAATGCTCGGATCTTACAATAAAACCATATTATTTAAAATTATTGAAGCGGAAAATGGGGAAGAGGCCTTAAAGAAAATAGCCAGGCACCAGGTTGATATTGTGTTGGCAGATTATCAAATGCCCGGGCTATCCGGTGCGGAGACAGTACAACGGATGTTACGGTTTAACCCATCTTTAAAAATATTGGCAATTAGCAACCATGATGAACTATCCTTTATACAAAATATGATGGATGCGGGCGCTAATGGCTATGTGCTTAAAAATATAGGCGTGGCCGAATTGTTGAACGCTATAAAAACCATACTTGATGGCAAGGCTTATTACTGTAGCGAAATTGCTGTTAAACTAATAGATGCCGGAAATAATAAAGGCAATACAGTGCAATTAAAAAGGGTATTGACCAACCGCGAAATGCAAGTGCTTCGCCTTATTGCCATGGAAATGACCAACGATGAGATTGCCCTAAATTTGGTAGTTGCAAAAAGGACGGTTGATACGCATCGCCAAAACCTGTTAAATAAGCTTCAGGTAAAAAACACAGCGGGGCTCGTAAAAATTGCCTTAAAATTAAATTTGGTGGGCGATGGTAAATAATTGGAGCGTATTAACTACAGTGCAAGGATATAAATGAAAATTTTTAGGAAGGCCATATTTTATCCCGTAAAATGCTTTTAATAAATAAAATATTCGTAGTTATAAACAGTTTGTAGCCAAAATACTACACAAACTTTGAAGTACTGCTACATATAAGTTTATACAAGTAATATAGCTTGCATCTATCCAACAAGCATAGGCAATATCAATATCCTATCCTATCGAAAATGAAAAATCCACTACATGCCGAAAGGCAACTTTGAGAAACCCTGTAACAAGGGTTTTTTTAATTTTGAGGAATTGCTACCTAAGACGAATAGTTAATATAAGGAGGTAATTATGATTTTATCTTTTTTGAGAAATTATGGCATCCTGCCTTGATACAGCTGCCTGGTTTTGTGGCGCCAATAAATAATTATTGTTGCTTTTCTCAACACCGATACTACCAGAGATAGAAAATGTTTTGGCATCATTAATATACATCAAGCCCAGCTCTGCCCTTGAATACATATCAAAGTGGTTTCCTGTAAAGCCATTGCCCTGCCCAAATTTGATGTTATTAGAAGATACAAAAGCATGGTTAAAATTAATATAGGCAGGTGCCACAGACACACCAGCAAAGGCAATCCAGTTTTTATTTATGGTACGGTTTAACTGCAGCCCGATGGGTACAGAAAGCATGGTAGCGCTACCACCATTAAAAAAGCCATAGCTGGTAGAAAGCCCGATGTACTTGCTAACAGACCATTTTTTATTAGGCGTGCTATCCGAAAGGTAGTTGTGGCTGGCAAGCTTATACCTTTGTGCATAATCAATATAAGTAAGTGGCAAGCCAGTTTGTGCTTGCGCCTGCGCAGAAAAATTAAATATAATTGCTATCAATAGTAAACGCATAGTATTTAGTTGATTGTAAAAGTACAAATTGAAAAACTATTTATAATGAAAATAGCAAACCTTAACAATCTTATCTGCGCAGCTGTATAAATTATAGTATATCCTACATACTTTACAAGTACTTTAATGGTATTGCTACACCGATTTGCAGCCAATGCCTTTGCTTTATTGAATAGGGCAGTTTCCCAAAAATAAGCACATCATTTCCTAATATTGTGTAGGCCGATGCCAGGCATAAGCTTTCTGCAGGATAGTTTTTATTCATTTTCCAAAAAGGCAGTGCTACATAAAGAAGCGATTACTTACACTTGTTAGGTTGAAAATAGTATAGCCTTAATTAATATAACAGGCTGTTACCAACTAAAAATAATTATCTTACAATCATTGTAATCCCCGCCCTAAATAAATGGTAATCAACGTGCTAAATTAAATGGCTAAACCTAACTTAAAATCATGGGATATACTGTCTTAAAAAAAGTAGTTACTTTATGTTTACTCTTATTAGTTTTTATACTCCAGGCCGCAGCCCAGCATCCGCAACATGTTATTAACCAGCAATGGCTGCAGCAACAAAAGGCAATTGCGGCATCAACCATTTTGCTTAATAATAGGCAAAAGCTTATACCTATTAAAAACCTGCAGCAAAAAATTGCCAGCGTAAACATTGGTACCGGCAATGCTGCTATATTCGATAGCCTTTTAAATAAGTATGCCTTGGTAGATAATTTTTTTACCGATACAACCGGCGCTGCTTATAATAATTTAAGCATCGATTTAAAATTTTATAACACCGTTATTGTACAGCTTAACGCAATACTGTTACAACAAAAAAGTACCCTGGCATTTTTGTATGATGTGCAAAAAAGCAAAAAACTACTACTGGTTGTTTATGGAGATGCAGGCATGCTTGCCTATGCGGGCAATATTACTGCACCCATTATTTTAGCCATGGCAGATGATGCAGGTTCTGCTAATTTTACGGCGCAGCTTATTTTTGGCGGTGTACCCGCAAGTGGAAAATTAACCACAAAGATTTCTAAAAAGTACCATAAAAAAGATGGGTATACAACCAATACAATACGTTTAAAATATACCTTGGCAGAAGAGGCTGGTATTGATATTGATACCCTGCAGCACGCTGTTGATTCGCTCGTTGCGGATGCTATAGAACAAAAGGCTGTACCCGGCGCGGTGGTGATGGTGGTAAAAGATGGCAAGGTAATTTTTAATAAAGCTTATGGCAAGCATACCTACGAAGGCAGCGATGAAACTACCATTGCAGATATTTTCGACATGGCATCCATCACCAAAGTTTCTGCAAGTACCATGGCGGTTATGCGGTTATATGAAGAAAAGAAAATAGCGCTCGACTCAACCTTTGGTTATTATTTTGCGCCTGCCAGAAATACCAACAAAAGTAATATTAAGGTGAGGGATTTATTGCTGCACCAATCTGGCATTGCGCCGGGGGTGGTGCTGCCGCTGGTGCCGGAGGATGTAAGTGCCGATTCCTCTGCGGATTATCCCATAAAAACCAGCGATACCGTGTACTTGCGTAAAAATTATTTTAAAGAAGTGATACTGCCACGCATGCTCGATGTAGCGGTTGATACACCAAAATATGTGTATTCAGATTTAAGCATGACCTACATGAAGGAAGTAATAGAAAATCAATCCGGAACCAGGCTGGATGAATATGTAGCTACACAATTTTATTCTCCTTTAGGGATGCAGTCTGCTGGCTTTAACCCTTTACGCCGATTTAAAAATACAAGGGTAGTACCTACCGAAAGGGATGCAGATTTTAGGAAAGGGCTTATACACGGCTATGTGCACGACCCAATGGCTGCCAAGTACGGCGGTGTATCTGGTAATGCGGGCCTGTTTACAAATGCCAACGACCTTGCCATACTTTACCAAATGATATTGAATGAAGGCAGTTATGGTGACGAAAAATATTTTAAGCCATCCACCATTAAACTCTTTACTTCAAAGCAATCTTCCATTAGCCGCCGTGGGCTTGGCTTCGATAGAAAGGATACTTCCAGCGTGCTGGGCTATCCAGCAAAACTTGCCGCTCCGCAAACGTACGGGCATACTGGTTTTACAGGAACCTGTTTTTGGGTTGACCCTACCTGCGGGCTTGTATTTATCTTTTTATCCAACAGGGTATATCCTGCAGCCACCAGTACCTTATATAAGCTGCATACACAAGCAAATATTTTAGATACTTTTTATAAGGCCTTTAATAAAGCGAAAGATGGCCAATAGGGGGCAGGGTTGTGAATTTTTTCCGCAAATTCGCAGATTAGATACCGCTATAATCTGTGAATCTGCGGCAGAAGAAGGAGAGTCTTAAAGCTTATTAGTTTATCCCGAATTTTAAATAACTAAAATTAGGCGAGGCTAAAAGTAAGTGGCTGCATGTAGAAAGCACCATTATCCTCCGCATTATCCTTCCAGTTCTTTTAACATGCCTTCTGCTGCTGCTATTTTTTTGTTATAACTTTTAAACACCCATCTGGCAAAGCCGTAAAAAAATGTAAATGTAATGGCGTACGAAAGCCATAGCCTTTGGGTTATAAAAATATCTTTTTCAAAAATCAGCTTACTCATAACTGGCAGTAAAACAACCAACAAAATTGCGCCTAAATAAAAACTTGCTTTTTGCTTAAATACAAATTGCCTTTTGCATTTTGAATATTGCAATAAAGATTGTTTAAACGTATTGCCCGCAATGTTTACTGAGCGCATAGTGAGTATGGCACTTATAGATAAGATAGGCAACGCAAATAAAATGATGGCAGAGGCAATGCCACAGCCCGATAAATACCAGGTATTTAATTGTTGAAAATTGAATAGTATAAACAAAGCTGACCCAAGGCAACCCAATGAACCAATTGTCTCAGGCAATAACAATCTGTTTATTTTGTTATGGTAATCTTGCGTTATCATTTTTGTAATTAACGAACTGGTCAATTTTTTTTGCTTTTCCATCTCTATGGCCATTTCGCCCCAGAGCCTTTTCATTTCTTCTAGTTCCATGATGTTTATTTTTTAATTTGATCTTTTATTTTCTGTTTGATACGGCCTAAACGGGTACCAATATTAGTAACCGTAAAGCCAGTAATAGCCGCTATTTCTTCATAGGGCCTATCATCTAAATAAAGCAGTATGATACCTTTTTCTGCCGCATTCAATTGCCTGATGTGGCCGTATAAAATTGCCACCTGTTCTTCTCTGATATTATCATTTGCAAGTGTGCTATTTATCAGCAACCCATCAATAGGCAAGTAGCTGCCTTTTCTTTTTTCTTTGTGCAGGTAACCAGTAGAAGTATTTAAAGCAATACGGTACATCCAGGTACTAATCTTAGCCTCGGCCCTAAAAGACGGGAAAGATTTCCAAAGCTGGTAGATAATCTCCTGGTATAGGTCTTGCTCATCTGCTTTGGTATTGGCGTACACTTTTACTACCTTTAAAATGAGCCCTTCGTTTTCTTTTATTATATCTATAAATACTGCCTGAATATCCATTCTTTAAAATTATCTACTTTTAATTAGTATCAATAAAGGCAAAAAAATCACATAAAGGAAAGATTTATTTTTTGCCGGGTAAAATACCTTTGGCCAATGATAAAAAGCTAATTGAAATAGTAACGATTGATTGTAGTTAAGCGGGCAGTAATAATTTTCGGCTTGCAATTTAAAATTTTGTAGGCCAATTATTGGATAAGCAGGACACTCTAATTAACAGGATGAGGCAATAGGCCACCCAAAGCTTCAATTATATAGCTGCTTGCTTTTAATTTTATGTAATTAAAAAAATGTAATATCGGGTTCGCTTTTAAACTGTATTTTTATCTTCATAAAAAAATGCTTCTGTAAATCATTACAAAATTTGTTTGTACAGATAAATAACACTTGGTAAATCATCCATCAACCGATATTTAATATTATGAAAAACTTGCTTTTTTTTACATTCGTTATAGTGGCATTTTCTTGTTCTACAAAGCGAGAAGGCAAACCAAGGATATTAGTTTTTAGCAAAACTACAGGCTATCACCATGAATCTATTGCAACGGGAAACGTTGCCATACAAAAGCTGGGCGGCCAAAATAATTTTGATGTAGATACCACCACCAATGCAGGTATGTTTCAGGAAGATAGCCTGAAGAAATATGCAGCGGTAGTTTTTTTAAGTACCACCGGCGACCTGCTGGATTACCGGCAAGAGGCCGCGTTTGAAAGGTATATACAGGCTGGCGGGGGGTTTATGGGCATACATGCTGCAACCGATGCAGCGTACGATTGGGGATGGTATGGTAGGATGACGGGCGCTTATTTTCTTGACCATCCCGGTATCAACGATAGTTTCCCCAATGTGCAGGAAGCCGTATTGAATGTTGTAGACCAGGAAAATACCGCTACTAAACACTTGCCAAAACAATGGAAACGTACCGATGAATACTATAGTTTTAAAAAGATAAGCAAAGATGTAAAGGTGCTTATAACCATTGATGAAAAATCTTACCATGGCGGTAAAAATGGCGATGCCCATCCTATTGCCTGGTACCACGATTATGATGGCGGCAGGGCATTTTACACAGAGCTTGGGCACACTAAAGAATCTTATTTAGATGAACCTTACCTAAAACATATTTTAGGAGGCATACAATATGCCATTGGCAACAATAATAAGCTGGATTATTCAAAAGCAAAAAGCCAGGTGCCTCCCGATGAAAACCGTTTTTCTAAAACGCAAATTGTACTGGGCGAGTTTTTTGAGCCAACGGAAATGACCATCCTTCCTAACCTTGATATCTTAGTTATTCAACGCCGGGGCGAAGTAATGTTTTATAAAAAGGCTACCAACAAAGTAACACAGGTGGGGTATTTAAATGTTTATTGGAAAACTTCGGTGCCAGATGTAAATGCAGAAGAAGGTATGCTAGGCCTTGCAAAAGACCCGGACTATGCCACCAACAATTGGGTGTATATATTTTATAGCCCGATAGATAGTGCTGTCAACAGGCTATCGAGGTTTACTTTTAAAAATGATGTGTTCGATAAGGCATCTGAAAAGGTAATACTGGAAGTAAAATCGCAAAGGGAAATTTGCTGCCATACCGGTGGTTCTATAGCCTTTGGGCCAGATAAATTATTGTATGTTTCTACAGGAGATAACTCTACACCGTTTGATGAAAAAGGCGTTAAGTATGTAAGCAACAATTTTGCGCCCATTAACGACATCCCCGGGCACCAGCAGTTTGATGCACGTAGGTCTGCTGGCAACAGCAACGATTTACGCGGAAAAATCATCCGTATAAAAGTAAATGAAGATGGCACATACACCATCCCCGAAGGGAATTTATTTGCAAAAGGCACACCTAAGACAAGGCCTGAAATTTATGTGATGGGAGACAGGAACCCATACAGGATTTCGGTAGACCAAAAGAACAGTTATTTATATTGGGGAGAAGTTGGCCCTGATGCAAACAATGATAGCCTTGCCACGCGTGGGCCACGTGGCTACGATGAAGTGAACCAGGCACGCAAGGCCGGTTTTTTTGGCTGGCCGTTTTTTGTAGGCAACAACTATCCGTATCGTCGCTATGATTATTCTAACGGGCAAAGTGGTGCTGCATTCGACCCTGCTAAGCCGCTTAACGAGTCTAAAAATAATACCGGCCTTGTAGAATTGCCGCCAGCACAACCAGCATTTATCTGGTACCCTTATGCAGCTTCACCAGATTTTCCTCAAGTAGGATCGGGTGGTAGAAATGCAATGGCCGGCCCGGTTTATTACACCGATATGTTCCCTAAAGAAACCCGCCTGCCAGATTATTACAATGGCAAATTAATTATTTACGATTGGATACGCGGCTGGATGAAAGCCGTTACCCTGCAACCTAATGGCGATTTCGATAAAATGGAGCCATTCTTTCCTTCGGTGAAATTAAACAGTGCAATCGATATGGAAGTAGGCCCAGATGGAAAACTTTATTTGCTGGAATACGGCAATGGCTGGTTTAGCAAAAATGCCGACGCAGGGCTTGCCAGCATTGATTTTAATAATGGCAACCGAGCACCAATAATCACTGCGATAACTATAGATAAAACATCCGGCGTATTGCCATTAACGGTTACTGCCAAAGTTTCTGCCAGCGATCCTGAAACAGACAAGATAACATACGTTTGGAATTTTGGAAATGGCAAAACAAAAGAAACCTCTACACCAGAAGTAGCGTATACTTACACAGCTGCAGGCGATTATAAAATTTCTGTTACAACAAAAGATGATAAAGGCGCATCCTCCAAAAGCCAGGAACTAAGCTTGTATGCTGGTAACGAAACACCGGCTGTTACAATTAGTTTTACAGGAAATAAATCTTTTTACCTGCCAGGCGTGCCAGTAAAATATATGGTGACTGCTACTGATAAAAATGATACCGTAACAATAGACCCCGCTAATTATTATGTGTCTGTAGATTATATAGATGGGTATGATAAAGCCGCTACCCCGCAAGGGCATCAGCAAGGCCAGGCAAATATCAGTGGCAAAAATATTACGATGTCGCTTGATTGTAAAAGTTGCCATAAAGAACAGGAAAAATCAATAGGGCCAGCTTTTGTACAGGTATCTCAAAAATATTTGAAAGCGCCTGATGCTATGAAATACCTTACGCAAAAAATTATAAAAGGCGGCGG
>JANXVN010000078.1 GCA_025351645.1 Ferruginibacter sp. | reverse complement strand
ATTTTTAATATTACCTAAAAAATAATAATATTTATGCCGCAAAAAATATTATCAATTTACATTCAATGACGTTAAGTTAAGCGGTTTTCGCCCCGGAGGAATACGCTCCCATCTCCTTTGGAGAGGGGTTGGGGGTGAGGTAAAATACAGAGCATGCCTTAACTTAACGGCATTAAATTTACAATAGTGAATGCTTTAAATAATCCTTTTGAATTGTTAAGCCCCTAAGCGTTTTGTATAAGCCAACACTTATCCGCTCCACCAGCTCATTTAGATTTGAGCGTAACCCAAGTTTGGAAAATTGTATAATTTAGAGAGGCAAGAATCTTTTTTGATGAAGGGAAGGCTACACTATTTTACTCATATCCTAAATTTTTTTATTAGTCATGATTGATTATTACAAAAGTCTTAAAATATTATCATTTTGTCACTTCTGGCTAAAGGACAGTATTTTATTTGCTAACGCATTGATATTTATCACAAAAACGCTAATACTATTAAATATATTAATTTTTTATCACTTTTAACTTATTAAAAGTCAAATAATATATTTGGTTTATTTAATAATGTAGTAAAATAACTACTTACAATTGGGAAGAATTATTACAAGCATTCATAATTAATAAGCCAATCTTTGTGAAGTAATTAACAATTAAGTCAAAATTCACCTTTTACAAATTTTTAAAATGTTACATGCTGTAAGCACAATTGTTGAATCAAGATATTGCCTTTTATAACACCAATACTTTTAAATTATAAACCTGCAGTTTTGCCAGCGCAGTTAATATTAAATTCTAATTTTTCATTATCCAATATTTTTATACGACATACGAATTTACAAATCATTCTAAGGTTGTGCATTCTCAAGGTTCTAAATGTTTTCGAAATAATTGCCAAAAATAGTATATAGAAATTTTAACATATCGCCCGCCCGTTTTTTATTTAATCCCTTTGAAAACTTCCCACAAGAGTAAGTATATGGCTGTTGGGCAATACTTACTCTTAATTTTTTTGATGCATAATGCATAAAAAAAGTATTTTGGAGAAATTGAGAAAGTAAACCATAACTGCAGGTGGCTTACAATTTATGGAGTTGTAACGCTATCGTTGCCCTGTGGCTGTAAAAGCAACCGTTATATGATATTCCCTGTTTTTTATAAATGTCATTCAATATGCATGGCATTTTGTTTCAGTTAACTGCGGGTCATCTAATTTTTTCCGATAGTTCCTTTACCATTTTTTCCAGTTCTTTTATCCTTTTTTCCATTTCGGGTAAATTTCGGGCAAGGGCTTGGCTGCGCAAGGCCGCTGTATAATTGTAAGCAGGGGAGCCGGTTACTGCCGTATTTGTTTTTTTGATAGATTTACTTACCCCACTTTGTGCGTTTATTTTGCTGCCGTCGGCTATTTGCAAATGGCCAACTATACCAACTTGGCCGCCAATCATAACGTTATTGCCAATTTTTGTGCTGCCGCTGATTCCTGCCTGTGCTGCAATGACTGAATTGTTGCCAATCTCAACATTATGCGCCACCTGCAAAAGGTTATCTAGCTTGGCGCCACTTTTAATTAATGTGCTGCCGATAGTGCCCCGGTCAATAGTGCTGTTGGCGCCAATCTCTACATTATCTTCTATTACCACATTGCCAATTTGAGGTACTTTCTTAAACGATCCATCCGCTTGCGGTGCAAAGCCAAAGCCATCCGCACCAATTATTGCCCCTGCGTGGATGATTACATTTTTACCAATATTGCAATGGTGATAAATTTTAACACCGGGATGCAGTATGGTGTTTTGGCCGACTATTACATTGTTGCCCACAAACACATTGGGAAATATTTTAGCGCCATCGGCAATAACGGCATTTTCGCCAATGTAGGCAAACGCACCAATAAAAACATTGTCGCCTATTTTGGCGGTGGCATGTAGGTATACTGGCTGCTGTATGCCGGTAAGCTGCTGGGTTTCTATCTGCTGGTATTTATCAAGCAAAGTAGCAAATGCACTATACGCATCTGGCACCCTTATCAACGTTGCGGCAACAGGGCTTTTAATTTCCTGCGCATCGCTTATAATAATGATTGATGCTTGGGTGGCGTATAAATATTCCTCGTATTTGGGGTTGGCCAAAAATGCAAGCTGGCCTGCGGTGGCTTCTTCTATTTTTCCAAAAGAGCCTACCGATACTTCGGCATTGCCTTCTATTTTGCCATTAATTATCATGGCTATCTGTGCTGCGGAAAATTGCATAAATTTTTTTAACTGGGTTTTTATGGGGTAACTTTTAATATCGTATGGCCATATGTTTAAGCTTAGGTTTTGCCGCAGAGTAGCAGATTATAGTACAATTTAATCTGCGAATCTGCTGAAAAAAATAAGGTAGTTTTCGTGTTGCCTTTTTATTCCTTTAGAACATAATCATCTTAAGTAACAAATGTAATATTTTTTAACTTTGCTCTTCATGTTTTGGTTGATGAGCGCATTGTCTACTTCGGAGATCGTTTTTACCGTGCCATCCTTAAATAAAATCTTGATGTGCTCATCTTCAAAGTTGTATGTATTGCTAACTGCCTCGCCTGTAACTGCCAGCCAGCGTGCATCTTCATAATTAATATTTAACTGCTCCATTAAGGCGGCCCTTTTTTCGGCTACCAGCTGTTCATTTACCGGTTCGCCAAAAAACTTTATTTTAAAAAGACGCCGGTTAATTATTCCATCGCTTAATATAGAGAGCACTTTGTCTTCGTGCATGCACCATTCTTTTATAGCGGCCACTACATCATAATCATCCAGACGGCAAAACTCGGCCAAGGTTACATTTCTAATATCTGCATTAATAAATTTATTGAGCGGCGTGCAGGTAAACGCTTTAATGTGCTTGGCCCGTTTTATGATTAGCTGTAGCATTTGCTCGGCACATAATACGGTTTTATGCAAGTACACCTGCCAGTACATCAGGCGGCGGGCAACTAAAAATTTTTCTATAGAATAAATGCCTTTTTCCTCTACCATTAATTCGCCGTTGTGCACGGTAAGCATTTTTATAATACGATCGTACCCTATAACGCCTTCGCTCACGCCACTAAAAAAACTATCCCTGGTCAGGTAATCCATACGGTCTACATCCAGTTGCCCGCTTACCAGTTGGTGCAGGAATTTTTTAGGATAGGCATTGGTAAAAATATCCAGCGCCATTTGTAGTTCACCATTAAATTGTTTGTTTAAGTCCTGCATAAGCAGCAAAGAAATTTCTTCGTGGTGCATGCCTTCAATCAATACATTTTCCAGCGCATGGCTAAAAGGCCCATGCCCAACGTCATGTAATAAAATGGCAACTTTGGCTCCCTGCTCTTCTTCTTTGCTAATTGCAATGCCTTTGTTTTTAAGTTCATTTAGCGCATTGCACATTAAATGGTAAGCGCCTAAACTGTGCTGCAGGCGGGTATGTATGGCACCCGGATAAACAAGGTGCGCCATTGCCATTTGAGTAATGCGCCGCAAACGCTGATAATAGGGATGGGCAACAATTTTAAACACAAGCCCATCATCAATGGTAATAAAACCATACACCGGATCGTTAATAATTTTTTGAAGCTGCATTGACTTATAAGGGGTTGGTAGTATTTTGTTAAAAGTTAATTTGCATGCAGCGCAAAGCTACAAATCTGAAATTTGAAACCAGTATATTTGCTACATACCTATTGTTTACACATACAACAGCATATAGATAAAATTCTACTTTTTTATTTTCTGGCTTGATAAATGGTTGCTGATCCTTTGGATATCTTGTGCCGTAATAAATTTCCTTAATTATTTAGCATAAAAATGAATGCCATAAAAGGTTATCAATAAGTTTAATCAATCTATAACATCGCTAACAAAAAACAATAAACACAAAACAAAAAACACTATGAGCGTAGCAAAAATACTTTGGGTAGATGATGAGATAGATAGCCTTACCTCGCAAATAATGTTTTTAGAAAATAAAGGTTACGAAGTGCACACCAAGACCAATGGTTTTGATGCTATTGAATATGTAAAAGATAATATTGTAGATGTTGTTTTGTTAGATGAAACAATGCCGGGCATAACTGGCCTGCAAACGCTGCAGCAAATAAAAGAAGTGAACAGCAATTTGCCCGTAGTGCTTATTACAAAAAACGAGGCAGAAAATTTAATGGACGAAGCCATTGGCAGCCAAATAAGCGATTACCTGATAAAGCCTGTAAACCCCAACCAGGTTTGGCTTAGCTTAAAAAAACTGATAGATAATAAAAGGCTGGTGGCAGAAAAAACAACTTCCGCGTACCAGCAGCAGTTTCGTAGTTTGTTTATGGCGCTAAACGATAACCCAGACCATATTGGCTGGATGGACATCTATAAAAAATTAGTGTATTGGGAGCTGGAAATGAAGAAGAGCGATAGTCCGGAAATGCAGGAAGTTTTTCAGGCACAAAAAGCAGAGGCTAATACAGAATTTTTTAAGTTCATAAGCCGCAATTATGCATCGTGGTTACAACCTAAGTGTGATGATGCACCGATAATGAGCCATAATTTAATGAAGTATAAAGTTTTTCCTCACCTGAAAAAAGGCACGCCGTTATTTTTTGTATTGATAGATAATTTACGCTTTGACCAATGGAAAACCATCCAGCCAATTTTTGCAGAAAGCTTCCGCATACAGGAAGAAGAAACTTTTTACTCTATACTGCCCACCGCTACACAATACGCCCGAAATGCCATTTTTGCCGGCATGATGCCTATTGAAATAGAAAGGCAATTTAGCAGCCAATGGAAAAATGATGATGACGAAGGCGGTAAAAATATGTACGAAGAAGAATTTTTTAAGGCGCAGCTAAAAAAGCTTAACAAAGGCGACCTAAAGTATTCTTATACCAAAATAACCAACAACCACGATGGCCAAAAAATGGTGGAGAATATGCACAATATGCTGCAGAACGACATTAATATAATAGTATATAATTTTATAGACATGCTAAGCCACGCACGTACAGAAATGGAAGTGCTGAAAGAATTGGCCGGCGACGAAATAAGTTACCGCAGCATTACCGAAAGCTGGTTTATCCATTCGCCTTTACACCAGGCACTAAAAAAAATCGCCGATAAAAAAGTAACCGTTATTGTTGGTACCGACCATGGCACAGTAAGGGTAAAAACGCCCGCCAAAGTAATTGGTGATAAACAAACAACCGCCAACCTGCGGTACAAACATGGCAGAAATTTAAATTACGATGCTAAAGATGTACTCGTATATCGCGACCCAAGGGAAGTAGGCTTGCCGGTGCCAAATATCAATTCATCTTTTATTTTCGCCAAAGGAGATATTTTTCTTTGTTACCCCAACAATTATAACCATTTTGTAAATTATTACCGCAATACCTTTCAGCATGGAGGTGTTAGCCTGGAAGAGATGATTGTGCCCGTAATAAGGATGACTAATAAGTAGCATAGTTATAAACTGTTTGTGGATAAGTAGAAAAAGTACAAAGCGGCATACTATTGTAAATTTGCAAACAGCACGGCAGGTGCTTTATCCTATATATTATGGCAATAAAATTCACACAAAATACTTTAGATAAAGTAGAAAAGATAATTGAGGAATGTGGTTATGTTATCCGTTATGAAAGAGGTAATTTTCAAAGTGGCTACTGCATTTTGCAAGCTAAAAAAGTAGTGGTGCTTAATAAGTTTTTTCAAACAGAAGGAAAGATAAATACCCTTATAGATTTAATGCCTCAACTGCAAATTAATATAGATGCGCTTACGCACCACAGCCAAAAGCTTTATGAAGAAGTAATGGCTGTAGGAAACGATAAATAATACATCAATACAATTTTCATTTATAAAAGGTTACTAGTTATTGCTTAAATTTGCTAAGTGCAATACCCTCCCCTCAAAATAACATTTCTTGGTACTGGAACAAGCACTGGCGTCCCCATGATAGCCTGTAGGTGTGAGGTCTGTACATCTACCGATAAAAAAGATAAACGCTTGCGCAGCAGCATTATGGTGCAAAGCGCTACTACAACTTTGGTGGTAGATACCACGCCCGATTTTCGTTACCAGATGCTGCGGGAAAGCGTATTAAATTTAGATGCAGTGCTTTTCACGCATCCGCATAAAGACCATATCGCCGGGCTGGATGATGTAAAAGCATTTTCTTTCTTCTCTGGCAAAGCCATGGAATTATATGCCAACGAGCTAACCGAAGAATCGATAAAGAGAGAATTCTACTATATATTTGCTGATAAAAAATACCCCGGCACCCCGGAAATAAATCTACATCGCATAGGCCTTACGCCATTTTTTATCGGCGATATACCCGTAACACCTATTTTAGTATGGCATTTAAAAATGCCCGTATACGGTTACCGCTTTGGCAACTTCACTTACATAACAGATGCTAACCACATTGACCCTGAAGAAAAACAAAAAATTATCGGCAGCCAATTGCTGGTGCTAAATGCATTGCGCCACAAGCCGCATATATCTCACTTTACTTTAAGCGAAGCCATTGAAATTGTGCAGGAACTGCAAATACCGAGTGCTTATTTTACCCATACAAGCCATCAATTAGGCAAATATGCCAACGTTACCAAAGAATTGCCGGCAGGCATGCACATGGCGTATGATGGGCTGGTGCTGGATTTTATCTAAGCTGCGCCGAATCTAAAAACCAACTTATTGAGGATTGGTTTTTATCTTTGTGGCTAATCCTTACCCACATGTTTAAAAAACTTATTTCCGACTATTTTAGTTTTACCAAAAAAGAGCGTACCGGCATAATAGTATTGTTGGTGCTGATTATTATCACCATCATTATTCCCTTTTTATATCCGCTCTTTATCCACCAAAAGCCAGTAAGCGATGCTGCGTTTAAAAAGCAGATGGCTGAGCTTGTCATCAAACAAATAGATACCACCACCAACAGGTACGCACGAAAGAAATATGATGACGATGATAACCGGAATTACAGGGAAGGCAATGATAAAAATTATTACAATAAGGAAGCGAAAGGCGTACTATTTGCTTTTGACCCCAATACACTGGATGAAGCAGGCTGGCAGCGGCTCGGCATAAGGGACAAGACGATTGCAACAATACAAAAATTTGTATCCAAAGGAGGCAAGTTTTATAAACCGGAAGACCTTGGCAAAATTTGGGGCCTGCATGAAGATGAAGTAAAAAGGCTTATCCCTTTTGTGCAGATTGCCAACCCAAGGGCCGCTAATTATCCTGATAGCAAACCATACGAAACTAAAGTGGCCGATAAGCCTAAATACACGCCCAGCATTATTGATATTAACACCGCAGATACAACCGCTTTAATTGCATTGCCAGGCATCGGCAGCAAATTATCACAACGGATATTGGGTTTCAGGGATAAGCTAGGCGGCTTTTATAAAGTTGAGCAGATTGGCGAAACTTTCGGGCTTAGGGATTCTGTTTTTCAATTGATAAAATCAAGGTTTACTATTAGCAATGCACCTGTTCATCAACTAAATATTAATACGGCTACTTTGGATGAACTAAAAGCGCACCCGTATTTGCGCTACGCGATAGCCAATGCCATAGTTCAATACCGAACACAGCATGGTAATTATGCAGCAGTGGCAGATATTAAAAAAATAATGCTGGTTACAGACGAGGTGTATGGCAAGCTTGCGCCATATCTAAAAGTGCAATAAAAAATGGCAAAAAATAAATTACTATTTGCTTATTGTTCGTGTAAGAGGCATACTATCTATCCCAATCTTTAGCTAACAAGCGTTAGTATTTTAAAAAAGATTAATTTACTCATTAAATTACTTCAATATGAATTTTCAACAGGATGAACTTACACTGCAGGTAGCACAGACCGCTAAAGATTTTGCCGAAAAATATATTAAGCCACATGTAATGGAATGGGATGAAGCCCAGCATTTGCCAATTGATATTTTTAAAGAAATGGGCAAGCTTGGGCTGATGGGCGTATTGGTGCCGGAAGCTTATGGTGGCGCCGGGCTTGGATATTTTGAATATAATGCCATCATACAAGAAATTTCAAAAGTTTGCGGTGGGATAGGTTTATCACTGGCCGCACATAACTCACTTTGCACAGGGCATATTTTAGCCTTTGGCAATGAAGCACAAAAGCAACAATACCTGCCAAAATTGGCCACCTGCGAATGGCTTGGCTCCTGGGGATTAACAGAGCCAAACACCGGCAGCGATGCAGGCAATATGAAAACAACGGCCTTAAAAGATGGCGATGGCTGGATATTGAACGGTACAAAAAATTGGATAACCCACGGCAAAAGCAGCGATGTAGCCGTAGTAATTTGCCGCACTGGTGAAGCACGTACAAAAGATAATTCAACCGCATTTATTGTAGAGCGTGGCATAGCTGGTTTTAGTGGTGGTAAAAAAGAAAATAAGCTAGGCATGCGGGCCAGCGAAACTGCCGAAATGATCTTTGACAATTGCCGCATATCCGATGCAAACCGCATCGGCGAAATAGGTGCAGGCTTTAAGCAAGCAATGAAAGTATTAGATGGTGGAAGGATATCAATTGCATCATTAAGCCTGGGCATTGCCAAAGGCGCTTATGATGCAGCGGTGAAATATGCTAAAGAGCGCCATCAGTTTGATAAGCCCATTGGCAGCTTCCAGGGGATTAGTTTTAAACTGGCAGATATGGCAACAGATATTGCCGCAAGCGAACTGCTTATCGACCAGGCATGTTACCTTAAAAACAACCACTTGCCCATGACAAAGGAAGCCGCCATGGCAAAATATTTCGCCAGCGAAACCGCCGTAAAATGCAGCACAGAAGCAGTACAGATATTTGGGGGAAACGGTTACAGCAAAGACTTTCCGGTAGAAAAGTTTTATCGGGATAGTAAACTGTGCACCATCGGCGAAGGAACCAGTGAAGTGCAGAAACTGGTTATTAGCAGAGAGGTGTTGCGATAGTAAAATATTAGTTAGTTTAGTTTTTGATTATAATGACATTTTTACTTTGGATTTAAAACTTTATTGAAAATTAAGCTACAAATCATTCCAGTAATCTGAATATAGATTTTTTTCCGCAATTAATAAGGATGAATGATTGCCACTTGCAGTAATTTTTCCATTTTCCAAAACATAAATTCTATCTGCGAAACGTGGTAAAATATCAAATTTATGAGTAATAAAAATAACAGCTATTTTTTGCTTTAGATTAGTTAATAAATTGATAATAAATTTTTCGGTTTGCCTATCCATGGAGGCTGTAGCTTCATCTAATATCAACAGTTGCGGGTCGTGGTACAATGCTCTGGCAATTGCGACAACTTGTTTTTGGCCACCTGACAAATTAATGCCTTCCTCCCCTACTAATGTGTTATAAGATTGCGGCAATAAATTTATATATGGAGTAAAACCATATTCTTCTAAGAATTTTAATACTTTATTAGAATTATTAAGTGCGTCTTCAAAAGCAATATTTTCTAACACTGAAGTATTGAAAATTTGAGGTTGTTGAGAAACACATCCTGAAATGGTAAGCCATTCATGCAATGGAATTTCCTCAAATTTCGTGCTGTTAAAATGAATTTCTCCTGCTTCTTTTAAATAGTGCCTTTGTAAAATTTGTGTAAGTGTACTTTTGCCGCATCCATTTTCACCAACAATAGCAATAATTTCACCTTGAGATATTTCAAAAGATATATTCTTCAATATTTTTTTCCAGCCTGCAAATCGAAAAGACAAATTCTTTACTTGTAAAAATGAAAATATTGGCAATTGTTGCAATTTTTTTTCTATGATAATTGTGTTTGGCAAATGTGTAAATTCAAATATTCTTTCAAAAGCAATTTTGGCTTCATTAAGTGGAATTAAAAGTAGCGCCAAGTTGGTAACAGAAGGCATTAGACTGCTACACATGCCAAGCACTGCCATCACCTCACCTGTGTGCATTGTATTATTTAGAACCCAATAACTACAAAATGCAAGCACTGTTACTAAAAAAATGTTGCCGTAAATATTTGCTTTAAATGATAATTTCACTTGAATTTTGCCAAGTGCCATAATTTTTTCCTGATAGTTATTATAAATGGCATTATTTTTTTCTTCGAATATTCCCTCTTTTTGAAAATTCTTTAATGTTTCTATACCCTGTAACGTAGAAATATAATTGCTTTCACTTGCGGCATATGAAATCATTACATCCTTTTGACATCGTAGTATTTTTTTGTTTTGACTGCGAATTAAAAAAAAATAAATGGGCAAAAAGCAAAGGGCAGCTAATGCTACTTTCCAAGAATAGAAAAAAAGGAAAGCAATAGTAATGACTGTAGTAAGCACATCTATTAAAGTGTTTCCAGCAATCTGACTTATCACTTTTTGTATCCTTGCTGTGTCATTAAGCCTTGCTGTAAGTTCACCAATTTTTCTAGTATCAAAAAACGGCTTTGGAAGTCTTAATAAATGAGTATAAAAATATTTAATGATGCGTAAGTTAAAGTCTTTGCCCTGTTGCAATAAAATTCGCAGGCGTAAAAACGAAAGGCCTTCTTTTGCAAAAAGTAGCAATAAAACTAATACTGTACCCAGGTATAATTTTTTATATTCTTTTTTTGGTAAAATATCATCAATTAGCCGCTGGCTAAAAATGGCCATCGCCAAACTAAGTAAGGCAATGCCAACACCAATAGCCGCAGCAATTGTAAGCAAAGGATAATCCTCCTTCAATATTATTTTTATCCATTGTTTCTTCCTACCTTTTATAGTAGTTTTTTTTATGAAATTTATGGATGGCTCTAAAGTGAGGCAGGTTTTATTTATCCATATTTTTTCAAGTTCAGCAATACACATATGTACAATGCCTTTTGCCGGGTCTCCAATAAGTGCTATTCCCGAAGTTGTAAACCCAAAGCATACAACGTAATGCTGTAGATAGCCACCCACTATTACATGAAGCAATACAGCTTTACCATGCACTTGTAATGCAGCTATATCTGCTTCGCAGCCTTCTGCAATAAACCCGGCCTGCGATGCGGCTTGTTGTAACCCTAATAAAGTGGTGCCCGAAGTATTTGTACCACTAAGCCTGCGTAAGTTTTCTAATTGATTATCCCCCCCATAATATTGGATAATGGATAAAAGACAAGCTACGCCACAATCGGATGCACCTTGTTGAAGCACGAAGGTTTTTTTACAATGCTTTTGTGTTACAGCGTTTATCAATTGAAAAGATTTTCTATTTTGGTTTCTCCAGAAATTTTTTTCAGTAATGTTTGATTTTTATAAACAAAAAAAGATGGAACTACGGATGAGCCGAATAATTTGAAAAATGCAAATTTTGTATCTCGCAGTACAATGATGTTGGATAAAGAATTTAATTTAAAATCAGTTACAAATTTTACTGTGGTAGCACTATCTGCATTAGTAACCATAATGATTTTTATGTTTTTTAAACTATCAGCATATTCTATATATTTTTTTGACATATACTGACAATGTTCGCATTCAGGATTAAAAAAATTAATAATGATTTTGCCTGTATAGCTATTTAAGTCTTTAGCTGAAAACAACTTATTATCAAGAGTAAAAAAACTGAATGCGGGCAAATTTTGCATATTTATTTGCGTATGATTTTTCTCCTTAATTTTATAATAAACATTTGCTATTAACTTACCTGCAAGAGGCAGAAAAACAAATATTAATATAGTGCCTATAAAAATTTTCAATCTTTTCATAAATTAACTTGTTTGTAGCTGAATAAACATTATACATAAAACCCAAATTATTAATGCAACCCCATAGCTTGAGGCTGTAATTTTTAGAGATTTTAAAAATGACTGGTTTATGAATTCTTTAATACCCAATGTTATCAAAATCCAATAAGCAACTTCAAATAAATTGAATTGTTGAAGAGGGTAAATTATATAGGAAGGAAGATGCGCTGTATTTAACAATTGAGTAAATGCCAATGGGTAAAAATATTGGACATCATGTATTGTTTGGGGCTTATAAATTATAAAGTAAAAAAGTTTTACCAAGCCAGCTATTATGAGCGCTAATTCTGCAATTATCACTATCTTAAAACAGTCTCCCAACAATACAGTTTTATTTAAAAGAAATAAAGCCGTATAAATAACGCCTGTTATTAAAAACCACTTTAATAGTAAGAGCAAAGGCATGCTTATATACGTTAGCAATTGATACCTTTTACTTAATTCAATTAATTGGTTTATTCTTTCATTACTTAGTTGATATCCTAAAGCAGAATAATAGTAAGAGTTTGTATAAATTAAACTATTAGTCAGCCAGCTAATTGCGGAATAAATAAAAATATAAAAGGCAAATAATTGCCACCATTTAAATTTGTATATGCTTGTTGTATTCATATTTTTGTTCCATTTGCAATTAAACAGATTTTACCACTTTCATCTTTAATTTATCAATAAAGAAATAGCCAATCTTTTTGTATAAAATATTGATAATTATTGCGATTATAAGAGGTATTAGCAATAAACGGTAAGAACGAAATTCTACGTCATTAAGAAAACTAAAAGGGATTAAGCAAGCAAGAGAAAGAAGATTAATTAATAGTGATGCATTTCCGCGAACACTTGTGAATGAAAGACTTTTTTTTATTTCAAAATACATTAAAAAAGAGCCAAAAGTGCCTAATGCTATTGCATAGGCCGTATAAAATAAATAATATAAAAAAAATGGAATGCTTAAAACTCCAAATGTTATCAATAAAATTACTGATACTAAGAAATCAATTAATAAAATAGGCCAGAGTAATTTGCAATATTGATATAGAAATACTTTATAGTTTCCCCCATTAATTAGTAAGTTTAATGCCAATGCCTTAAAATAGCCCCAAATGTTATTGTATATATAGGTGAATAGAATAATTGGCATTGATGCAATTAAGATTGCTTTATTGAATATTAATATTTCATCTGTATGAGTATATTTAAACTTACTGAGATATAATACATAAAGCCACACTGAAATTTTAAAGGCCATAGAAGTGGCAAGGCTTTTTTTATACAAACTATTTCCAAAAGCCATCTTTAAATGTATATTAGGCAGAATAAGGGAATAACTAAATTTGCCTGTTAAACTATTGGAAACCGGCTCATATTGTTGCCAATATAAAAAAAGCATTAGACCAATATTTGTTATTAAAATAAGCGGTAGAGCATTTATTAAATATACCCAGTGGTTAGTGAAAGAGAAAAGTATAATAACTAATACATTTATTATCAAGTACTTATATTTTCCAAAGGAAATTGCGTTTGTAAGATTTTCAGTAAACAGAATACCAACAACTAAAAAAAGAAAGCTGAAAAGCATTTCTGTTTGTTTAAAGTAATGACTTTTTATATATAAGCCAATTAAAAAAGCAGTTAAAGCAAAATTGATTGTACGACAAAAACCATATAATATTATATCGAGTACAACAATGCTTTTTTTTGCTATTGGATAATGTGGGCTTAACAAGAATTTTTTGCTAAACCCTGCTATAAAAAATCTTAGAAAAATAGGTGTCATGTATAGGCAGCCATTTACCATAGGTAACAATAAGTTAGCAGTTGGACTTTTCTTTACAAGCAAAGCATCATATAAAATACCTACGCTGCTGCCAATAATACTCGCAAATAATACGGCTGCAAAATCAATTAGCCAATTTTTCCAGTTGCTGAAATTTAAATAGGCTTTATATTTTAATTTTATGAAAAAGAAAAAAAGATTCATGGGAAAGAATTTTATTGAGACAAATGCTTGGCTATTAATGCCTCATTTTTCGCTTGAATGTTTATATGGCTTAGAAACGCTTGTTCAATATTGTGGCCAGTGTCAGTAAATCTTTCCAGACTGTCATTAAAAACTAACTTTCCGTTTTCAATAATTCCTATATTGGTAGCAATTTTTTCAACATACTGCAAGTCATGAGAACTTATAAAAATGATCCGATCATCATTACTATAAGTTTTTATAAGGCTACATAGTTTATTACAAGTTGGAGTATCTAAATGAGTGAAAGGTTCATCTAATAAAACAATATCAGGCTTATGCAAAAAGGCGGCGCAAAGGCTTACTTTTTTTTGCATTCCTGTGGAGTAAGTTTTAATAATTTTAGAAATATCTTCACCTTCGTCAAAAAAATAATCAATCAACTCCTTTCTTCTTATCGTTATATCTTTTTTGCCCATCTTATAAATTAATCCAATCATTTCTAAAAAATCAATTGTATTAAGTTCTTCAATCAATTGGTTAAATTGGCTTTGAAGCCCAATATTCTTTTTTAGGTCAATTTGTTTATTGTTGAAGTGAATGTCATTTATATAAATGTGGCCTTTATCAGGTTCAATAAGATTACAGAGCAAATTTATAATGGTACTTTTCCCTGTTCCATTCCTACCTAATAAACAATAAACTTGTCCCCCGTTAATTGAAAAGCTTAAGTCTTTTAGGACTTCATTTTTTTTGAAGTTTTTTATAATATTTGTTACTTGTAGGTTCATTTTTGAGGATGATGATTTAGAAAAACACCTAAAAAATTATTTTTATAAGCATAATAACTATCGTTAGATTGAAAAGAATTAGAGAATAATCCCTAATTCTTTTCACTTTGTTTAATATGCTGCTTCAGCATTTAGCATTTCGCATGCAATGCCAACTATAGGCCCAGTAACCATGCCTAAAGCAAGGCATCCAAGTGCCCATCCCCAGCCACCACCTACAATTGCTTCCATCTGTTCTTCTTTTAACTTTTTCATATTTTGTAAATTAAAATTTTAAGAGCTTTTTTTATGGCTTGGGGCTCAAATTCCAAATTAGTGCACTAATATGCCTTTAAAGTACTCGCATCTAACCGCTTATATAATATTTTATGCTTTACTTATTTCAGAAAAACAGTACTTTTATAGGATAATCCGAACTCAAACTTTATGCAAACAAAAATTAACACGGTAGAGGTATGTGAAAATATTAGGCGCTTACGAACGCTCCAAAATTATAAAGCCGAAGAAGTAGCAAAAAAATTAGGTATTAGCAAAAGTGCCTATAGTGAATTGGAAAATAACAAAACTGAAATTACACTTACTCGTTTACAAAAACTTTCAGACATTTTTAATGTATCGTATGATTTTATACTCAATGCAAAAGCTACCGATTATCAGCACGATTTAAAAAGCCCTGTTGCTTTATCAGGTAGTGATTTAGGTGATGATCACCAAAAAGATGAGTATTTTTTGCAGAGGCTATTTGAAAAATTATTAACAACAATTGATAAAATGAGTACCAAGTAATATTTCTCATAAAGGCAATAATAATAAATGCCCAACCATTTTTGTGGTTGGGCATTTATTATTATAGAGGAATTTTACTTCTTATCTCCACCAAACAGCCCGCTTACTTTATCTTTTAAGCTGTCAAAAACATCTTCAGCTTTATGCGCTGCATCCTTTACAAAATCTTCCACTTTTTGGCCGGTTTCGCCAGGTATTACATCACTTATTTTATCCATCATACTGGGTTCAGGTACTACAACAACGGGAGCCGCAGGGTCTACAACTGCGGCTGTGGCTGCAGGCGTTACAGCTGGTGCGGTGGTAGCGCCGAATAAATTATCAACAGCACCGGCCATCATCGGAAATTTTTCTTTTACATAATCTTTAATATGGTCTAATGCTTTGTTTGCCTGTTCAGCAGTAATGCCTGCTTTTTCTGAAATGCCTGTAATTAATTCGTGCATGGTAAATGTTTTTAGTTTGTGCTGCAAATATGTAAAGTTTTTAAAGAAATTGCAAATGAATCGGTAAAACAAATTGTTATTAAATATTCATTTTACTCTGTATCGTACCGTTCTACTTTTTCTATGCCTGACAAGGCTAATAAACGGTCGTACAATTCATCCAGCTCATCTTTATCGTGTACAAAAATTTTAAGGTTGCCCATAAAAATGCCGTCTTTCGCTTCAATGGTCATGGCGCTGATGTTGAACTTCATTTCGCCGCTGATGAGGTTAGTTATCTTGTGTATAACGCCCACATCATCCAGCCCTATGATTTTTAGGCCGGTTAAAAAAGATATTTCCTTATTTTTTGCCCACTTGGTCTTAACAACACGGTGCCCAAAATTCGCCATCAGCCTTGCTGCATTCGGGCAGTTGGTCCGGTGTATCTTTAAGCCCTCGCCTGTAGTTACAAAACCAAATACATCATCGCCTGGTATTGGTTTGCAGCAATTAGCCAGCGTGTACATGATGCGGTCGCTGCTTTCGCCAAAAATAATTAGTTCCGCATCTTTTTTATTATAATTCCTCGCCGTTTCACCTTCGCTTTTTTCTTCTGCCTCCACTTTTGGTACTGGTGGTTTTGGCGGAAATAACCTATCGCCAGATGCAGTGAATTCTTTTAATTCTTTTAAATCAATTTTTTTAATAGCAATATCATATAACAAGTCCAGCGAAGAATTAAGCTTATAAAATGTTGCCAGCTCTTCCAGGTTATGCTGCGTCATCATGCCGCCAATAGCATCCAATTTTTTTTGTAAGATGTATTTGCCATCTTCCGCCACCTTTCTTTTTTCTTCTTTTAAAGTATCTTTTATTTTTTGTTTTGCCTTGCTGGTTACAACTAAATTCAACCATTCCTGGCTGGGCTTTTGCTTAGCGCTGGTAATTATTTCTATCTGGTCGCCGCTACGTAGCTTATACCCAATTGGCACCAGTTTATGATTAACCTTTGCGCCAATGCACCGGCTGCCTACAGCAGTGTGTACGCCAAAGGCGAAATCCAGTGCAGTGGCACCTATTGGCAACATCTTAATGTCTCCTTTAGGTGTGTACACATATATTTCTTCAGCTAAAAAAGAGGTCTTAAAATCTTGCAAAAAATCGAGCGAATTGGTATCCTGGTTGCTAAGTGCCTCCCTTATCTGCCCAAACCATTGGTCAAAGCGGTTTTCCACGCTATTGCCTTCTTTATATTTCCAGTGTGCTGCAAGGCCTTTTTCAGCAATTTCATTCATGCGCTTAGTACGTATCTGCACTTCTACCCATTTGCCAAGCGGGCCCATAACTGTTGTGTGCAAGGCTTCGTAGCCATTGCTTTTTGGGTTGCTTAACCAATCACGTAATCTTTCTGGAGATGGGTTGTATTCGTCCGTAACCATGCTGTACACCTTCCAGCAATCTTCTTTTTCTTTTTCCGTAGGCGAATCTACAATTACCCTGATGGCGAAAAGGTCGTATACTTCTTCAAAACTCACGCCTTTTTTCTTCATCTTGTTCCAGATAGAATGAATGCTTTTAGGGCGCCCGTACATATCAAAATTAAAATCGGCCTTCTCCAATTTTTCTTTTAAAGGGCGGATAAAATCGTTGATAAAACGGGTGCGTTCCCTTTTAGTATCGTTTAATTTTTGGGCAATGTATTTATAAGTATCGGGCTCCAGGTACTTCATGGATAAATCTTCCATTTCCGTTTTAATGGCGTGCAGCCCCATCCTGTGTGCTAAAGGCGCATATACATATACGGTTTCGCTGCTTATTTTTAATTGCTTTTCCCGCTTCATGCTATCCATCGTGCGCATGTTATGGAGGCGGTCGCTTAGTTTAATTAAAATTACCCTTGGGTCGTCTGTAAGCGTAAGTAATATCTTTTTAAAATTTTCCGCTTGCTGGCTGGTATTGGTATCCATAACGGTGCTTATTTTGGTAAGCCCGTCAACTATCTTGGATATTTCAATACCAAATTCCCGTTGTATGTCCTCCAGGGTAATATCAGTATCTTCCACCGTATCATGCAATAAAGCGCAAATTGTGCTTCGTACGCCCAGCCCAATTTCTTCCACACAAATACGTGCCACCGCTAGCGGATGCAATATATAAGGCTCGCCGCTTTTACGCCGCATAGTCTTGTGGGCTTCGGCGGCCATTTCAAAGGCTGTGCGTACCAATTCCTTGTCGCCCGGTTTTAACTTAGGCTTTAATTCCTTTAGTAAGCCACGATAATGCCTTAAAATCTCTTTCTTTTCGTCTTCTTCGCTGAGCGTATATTTTAAAATAGGTGTTGTTATCTCCATGTAGTGCTACGAATTTACGAAAAAACATTTTCGTTTTAATATTTTGTATAAATCCCTTACTTTTGCAACCCTTAACCGGATATGGCGAAATTGGCAGACGCACCAGACTTAGGATCTGGCGGAGCAATCCATGTAGGTTCGACCCCTATTATCCGGACATTATATTAGTTGATGAGTTGAGTGGTTGATGAGTTAGCAGCTATTTGCTTCTTCTTTTCCTTCAGTTTATCAACTTTTTTATTTTTAAAAACATCAACATCACAATATGGCAACAGTAGCTAGAGAGAACATTGGCTTGCTAAACGACAAGATCATTGTTACAGTAAATAAAGAAGATTATTTACCAACTTTTGAAAAAAAACTGAAGGAATATAGCAAGACAGTAAACATACCTGGCTTTAGGAAAGGGATGGTACCTGCCGGCATGATCAAAAAAATGTATGGCCCATCTATTTTTACAGATGAAATCCTTAAAACGGTAGAAAAACAATTGTACGCCTACCTGGATACTGAAAAGCCAGACATTTTTGCACAGCCATTGGCGCTAGATGCCGACATCCGCAAATTAGACCCTAATAACCCGACAGAATATGAATTTGGTTTTGAGATTGGCTTAAAACCTGCATTTGAGATTGCTCCGTTAGGTAAAGCAAAAGCTACATTGCATAAAGTGGTTGCTACAGAAGAAATGATTCAGGAAGAAGTAAACCGTATGCTGGTTAAAGGCGGCAAAATGGCGGAAGCTGAATCTATTGAAACAGAAGACACTATTGTAAACATATTATTTACAGAAGTTGATAAAGATGGCCATACAATTGAAGGCGGTATTGAAAAAGAAAATTCTGTTATTGTTAAGCTGTTAAAGGCTGATGCGCAAAAACAATTAATTGGCAAGAAGATAGAGGATACGGTTATACTACAACTATCTGAAGCTTTTGAAAATGATAAGCTTGCAGCATTTATAGCTGACCTTGGTTTAAGTAATGATGCAGAAGCGGCAAATAAATATTTTAAGCTAGCCATCTTAAAAATTGAATTGCCTGAAAATAGAGAATTGAACGAAGAATTTTTTAACGAAGTGTTTCCTGGTGCAGCCGTGGCGACAGAAGATGAATTCAGGAAAAAATTAAAAGAAGAAATTGAGCAATATTGGAATGCGCAAAGCCGTAACCAATTGCACGACCAATTATATCATTACTTACTGGAAGAAACAAAAATGGAGTTTCCGGAAGAATTTTTAAAGCGCTGGTTACAGGTTGGCAGCGAACAACGCAAAACTGCAGAAGAAGCGGAAGCAGAATTCCCAACGTTTAGCAACCAGTTAAAATGGACGTTGATTAGCGATAGGATAATTAAAGAAAATAACTTGGATGTTACGCCTGAAGAATTAAAAGATTCTATGAAGACGGAAGTGATGCGTTACTTCGGCAGCATGGGCATGGGCGAAGATACCAGCTGGCTTGATAGTTACGTGGATAGGATGATGAAGGATGAAAAGCAGGTAGATGCAGCTTACCGCAGGTTAGTGACAGATAAATTATTTGTTTGGGTACAAGGCGAAGTAAAGCCAACAGAAACACAGGTTACCGGTGAAGAGCTGACAGCAATGCAGCATAATCATCAGCACTAAATTTATCCTTTCAAAAGGTTTAAAATATATATACGCCGGAGCAAAAATGCTCCGGTTTTTTTATGCTGTTACTAAAATTTGTTATAACGGATGTTTTAAAAAGATAGCATCCATAAAATTAAAATACGCCTTTTTGTCGCCTTTTTTTTATAGCATAATATTTGGGTCCATCAATAAACTATATTTATTACAATAAATTATATCAGATGAATTTTGAACAAGAATTTGAAAAATACGCTGTTAAGCACCGGGGCATCAGCAGTAATTTGTTAGATGATTACAGTAAAAAAAATGCTAATAAATTTAATGCGCAACAACCTTTGTCAGCCCATGCAGGCGTTATAACAAACCTAACGCCGAACATTATTGAAGAACGCCCAATGAACGTAGCAGTAATGGACGTTTATAGCCGTTTGATGATGGACAGGATTATATTTTTAGGTTATCCTGTAAGCGATGAAGTTGCAAACATTATTACCGCACAGTTTTTATTTTTAGAAAGTACCGACCGTACCAAAGATATCCAGATGTACATCAATTCGCCGGGAGGCAGTGTGTATGCGGGTTTAGGCATGTACGATACCATGCAGTTTGTAACGCCCGATATTGCCACCATTTGTACAGGCATTGCCGCAAGTATGGCAGCCGTATTAATGTGCGCAGGTTCTGCAGGTAAGCGTACTGCATTAAAGCATAGCCGTATTATGTTGCACCAGCCAAGTGCAGGCGCAGGCGGCCAAGCTAGCGATATCGAAATTACCGTTAATGAAATCCGTAAAATAAAAAGTGAATTGTACGAAATAATCTCCCATCATACCAGCCAGCCATTTGATAAAGTCGCTAAAGATTGTGAAAGGGATTATTGGATGACGAGCACAGAAGCAAAAGATTACGGTATTGTCGATGAAGTATTGACTATCAACCCACGCAAAGCAAAAAAGGATTAATTAAATAAATGTTACTAATAATGGCAGTATTTTTAATAAATGCCTGCCATCCTTAACCAACATTTTATTTAAAAGCAAAACAAAAAGCAAACAAATGACTTATTATAACAACAAACAAATACGTTTAGACGACGAAGAAGAAAACCCGAAAGAATTGCCAGAAAACCCCATGGAAAAAATGCTGAGCGGATGGCAGTTTGACAAAAAATTTATTGAACAACGCAAGATATTTTTATGGGGTGCTGTAGATGATAAGAGTGCTAAAGATATAACTGCCCGCTTGCTTTATTTAGAAGCCATCGACCCTGGAAAGGAAATTACTTTTTACATAAATAGCCCGGGCGGCGTTGTTACCAGCGGAATGGTAATTTACGATACTATGCAAATGATAAGCTCGCCGGTAAGCACGGTATGTATGGGTATGGCAGCAAGCATGGGAAGTATCTTGCTAAGTGGTGGCGCTAAAGGAAGGCGTTTTATGTTTCCTAGCGGGCAGGTAATGATACACCAGCCAAGTGGCGGCGGACAAGGCGTTAGTGCCGACCTGGAAATTATGGCGGTACAAATATTAAAAATTAAACAATTAGGCGCCAGGATATTAGCAGAAAATTGCGGGCAGGCATACGAAAAAGTAATGAAAGATTTTGACCGGGATTATTGGATGGATGCCAGCGAATCAGTTGCTTACGGCATTGTGGATGGCATGCTGGACAAAATTTAATTATCTTTTCGTATATATTAGTGGCCGGTTTAATAACCGGCCATTTTAAGTTCATTTTTTAAATTTATCCCCTTTAACGTCTTTGCATACTGCAGGGCCGTTAAATAACCCCCTTCAGGGGATAGGGGTTCAACATGCATTTCGAAGACATCATAAACGCAAAGCTCAGCAAGGAAACGGATAGGCCGATGATGAAGAAAGATGCCTTTCCGGTAAGTGAGGGCTTGCAGGCTTACCTAAAAAATCATGGGCGGGATATAAAATTGCCGATGGCTTATAATGATTTGCTAAACTATCGCTATGCTACTTCACTGCGTGATAAAAAAGGAAAGCTTACCCATTGGGAAACTGCGGTGTATGATTTAAAAGAAATGGAATTTTTAAAAGAAGGGCTGATAAAAACTTATGCCATCTTAAAAACCGAGGGCAATTTAAATTTTATAAAACACCTGGATGTTGAGCGGATAGATTTTTGCGAATTTGGTAACAGCGTGCCTTTCCGCATACGCATCATAAACAAAATAAATAATAATTACGATCATTATTATATTAAGTCGGTAGATGCATCCCGCATATATGGGCTTGAGCTGGAACACTTGCTATCGCCTAACCGCATTACTTTTTTGCATCATAAAAATACGTTGGTGGAAGAACATATCCCAGGTATACCAGGCGATGTTTTTTTACTAGATTACCTTCATCTGCCAGAAACAAATAAAATCCGAATTGCCAAAGAATTTGTGAAATTTAACGAGCGTTGTTTTGCCCGCTTACTGGGCGATATGCGCAGCTACAATTTTGTGATAGACATAACGCCAGATATTGAGGATTACCAGTACCGTATCCGTGCCATTGACTTCGACCAGCAATCTTACGAAGCAAAAAAAAACTTGTACCTGCCGCAGTTTTACAAAGAAAACTTTGAGTATGTAGAGCTGGTTCTAAAAAACTTAAGCCCGGAAGTGATAGAGCAATACCAGGCAGAAGAGCGTACCACCATGGCTTACAGGGTTATTGCAGGCAGGCGTCAATTAATGGAACTATTAAATATTATGATTAAAGATGAAATTTCTGAAAATTATAAAGTGAAGCTGTTGCTTGCAGAACTAAATGAACATTTTAAGACCAATTATTTTACAGGATGTAAAAGTATGGGTGCCATTGTAAAGCGCCAGTTAAAAAAAATGTTGCAAAAACATTTAAAGGCAGGTACGGTATAATTTAAACGAATGCCCTGTATAATGAAATGTTAGTAAAAGCACACTATTATTAAAATTAGTACGCTTGCAATTCTAAATGAGATTATCCGTTTCTACTATGCAATATCTACGGTAATTATTTTAGTAAGTATTTATAATAAAATAAAAAGCTGCTGCAACTTTCTATAAAATAGAATTGTCTTTTATAGAGCAGGGGATTGGTTATATTTGCAGTCGCTTAATTTAAAACAAAGCATTTAAAAAGGTTTAAAATGGCTAAACAACAAGCATTACACTGTTCATTTTGTGGCAGGAGCCGCGATGAAGTAAAAATATTGATAGCAGGGCAAGAAGGGCACATCTGTGAAAATTGCGTAGAGCATGCCCAGGAAATAATTGGGCAAGAGCTAATGATTTATCCTGATACCAAGCAAGGCGCAGCTATCGCTTCTTCTCATAAATTAACGGTAAAAAAGCCCATCGAAATAAAGAAATTTTTAGATGAATATGTAATTGGGCAAGATGATGCTAAAAAAATATTGGCAGTTGCAGTATATAATCATTACAAAAGGCTTAACCAAAAGGTAGAAAATGATGTAGAGATTGAAAAAAGCAACATCATTATGGTAGGCGAAACCGGTACTGGTAAAACCTTGCTGGCTAAATCGATTGCCCGTATGCTGAATGTGCCTTTTGCCATTGTTGATGCTACCGTTTTTACAGAGGCCGGCTACGTAGGCGAAGATGTAGAAAGTATGTTAAGCCGTTTATTACAAGCATGTAATTATGACGTAGCTGCGGCAGAAAAAGGTATTGTATTTATTGATGAAATTGATAAAATTGCCCGTAAAAGCGATAACCCATCCATTACCCGCGATGTAAGCGGCGAAGGCGTACAGCAAGGGCTTTTAAAATTGTTAGAAGGTACGGAAGTGCTGGTACCACCACAAGGCGGCCGTAAACATCCTGAACAAAAATTGGTAAAAGTAAATACACATAACATTTTATTTATTTGCGGTGGTGCTTTTGATGGTGTAGACAGGATTATCGCACGCCGTGTAAATACCCATGCCATTGGTTTTAGCGTAAATAAAGAACTGCAGGAATTTCAACAAAAAAACCTGCTGCAATTTGTAAATGCGGTGGATTTAAAAACATTTGGCTTAATACCTGAGTTGCTGGGGCGCTTACCGGTGATAACATATCTAAATCCTTTAGATGCGGCAACATTGCGCAATATTTTGACAGAACCAAAAAATGCATTGATAAAACAATTTACCCGTTTGTTTGATATTGAAGGCATAGCCCTAAGTTTTGAACCGGCTGTATATGATTTTATGGTAGGCAAAGCGTTAGAATATAAATTAGGTGCCAGGGGCTTACGCAGCATTTGCGAAAGTATTTTAACCGATGCCATGTATGAGTTGCCATCTCAAAAAGTGAAAACGTTTGAGGTAACGTTGGAATATGCACAGCGTAAATTTAATACCAGTAAGTTGAGTATGCTTAAGGTTGCGTAGAACTTAAATATCTTTAATGAGGCTGCAACCGAAAGTTGCAGCTTTTTTGTTTTATACAATCCATTGCGCCTCTGGGCCGATGATAAATAGGCGATAATTTTTTTTAATGTGAAAACACAAGTTTTACCTTACTTTTAGCAGATATCTTATTCTTTTACTTAATGAAAAACAATGTTGGAAATACACAGAGACAACATAAGAGACAGAGTAATTAAAATGTATAAAAAGGCAAACGCCGGCCATATCGGTAGTTCTTTATCCTGCCTGAAAATGGTTACGTTCATCAAGTTTGGGTTAATGAAAAATGGACGGCAGTTCATTTTATCCAAGGGCCATGCTGCTGCATTGTTGTACAGCGTATTGGCAGAAGCTGGCGAATTTTCAGCAGCAGACATTGAAACTTTTTATCAAAATGGCACTTGCTTGCCAGCCCATCCACCTGTAAATCAAATTAAACCCAAATTTTGTAGTAGGGTAATTTTGCCAATTTGTCCTATTTTCACACATGCGTATGAAACATGAATATAGCGATAACTAAGCGATTGCCTGGGGCGGTATGCAGGAGATAAAATAAAAAACAAGCTGCTAAAAATGTCTGTGCTGCTAAAACAAAGGCAATGGTACGACAGCCTTTTCTCCTTTATTGAAAATACAAAACTGCCATTGAATCTTACAGGATAGCTCTACTGCAAATTATGGGTTAAACTAAATACGAAGGTTCCTGAACATACTAACAAAAGGAATATATTTTTTTCTTTTTTCAGTTTTTATAATTGAGATTAAGGTTACAATTTACAAAGTAAATATATAATAATATACTAATCATATTTATCTGTTTAGATATTAATTTTATGTAATATTTATCAAGAGCAGTAAGATAGATTTGTTTTGTTATAGATTTTATATCTCGCTTTTATTCTTTGCAAAAAAGCATCTCTCCTCCCATCTTTAAAATAAATACATATCATTTTAGGTGGTTGCATTATTTCAATTTATTTTTACGCTGTAAAACAAAGTAGCGTTAAAAGCAATGTTCAGTTATCCGCTTCAATAAGTTTAATAAAGCTATTTTT
>JANXVN010000077.1 GCA_025351645.1 Ferruginibacter sp. | reverse complement strand
GGCGTTTTCTGCAGCACTTTATCAAACACTTCTACAATTCTAGTAAAAATAAAAGAAGAAGATACATAGCCTACCAACAGTACCAGCGAAATTACCAGTATAAACCCTACGCCTGGTATGCGTTTAACATTGCCTTGCCCATCTTCCATTGAACCTGGAAAAATGCCATGGAGCACGTTAGGCAAAATACCATCTATAAAACCAAAGGCAGCAGCTATTGCCCAAAAGGTGATAGCGATAGGGGCAAGTATAAGCAAGCCTTGCAAAAAATATTGTAGCAGCCTTTTGTACGTGAACGGTTGTTGCATAAAACAGTGTTTAAGTAAACAAAGATACTTTATTGAAAGATTGCTTAAAACGGCGATTTTTATTATGAATGGCAAAATAAATAGATGGAAACTTTAATTACACAAAAAGTTTCTATAGTTTTACATTTAATATGACAGATATAGATACCGGTACCAGGATAAGGGAAAAAGCGCACAGCCTTTTTATGCAGTATGGCTTTCGTAGCGTGAGCATGGATGATATTGCCAATAATATGGGCATTAGTAAAAAGACCATCTATCAATATTATGCTGATAAAGATGAGCTTGTGGAGGCTGTAATTGAAAATGAATTTAAAAAGAACCAAGGCATTTGCGAGTACGATAAGAGCAATTCTAAAAATGCCATCCACGAAATTTTTATGGCGATGGACATGGTAATGGAAATGTTCAGCAGTATGAACCCTTCGTTAATATTCGACATGCAAAAATACCATCCTAAAGCCTTTGTAAAATTTCATGCCTATAAAAATGAGTACCTGTATAATTTAACGCTTGATAATATTGTAAGGGGCATTAAAGAAGGGCTATACAGAGAAGAATTAAACGTAGCGATATTATCAAGGTTTAGGGTAGAGACCATGATGATGTCTTTCAACCTTGATTTTAATTCTAAATTAAAAAATAGCATGGCAGAGATGGAAGAAGAAATAATTACTCATTTTCTATTTGGGCTGGTTAATATAAAAGGATATAAAATGGTATTAAAATACCAGCAAGAGCGATTAAACAAAAGTAAAGATGCAAAGAAATAATATGAAGACATTAAAATTAGTATCGGCACTTGCCTTTTTTTTATCGGGCACTACTGCAATGGCGCAAACTACTAACCAATTTACGGCAAAGCAAGCAGTAGAGTACGGGTTAAAAAATGCGTACCAGGTAAAGAATGCTTTGCTGGATGTGCTGATACAGGAGCAGACAAACAAGGATGTTACATCAACAGCATTGCCACAGATAAGTGCCAACGGCACCTTTACTGATTACCTAAATATACCCACCACCTTACTGCCAGGCGAATTTTTTCCTGGTGGTGTACCTGGCACATACAAGCCTCTAAAATTTGGCACTAAGTATAATACCAATGGCGGTGTTACCCTAACCCAAATATTATTTGACGGGCAGGTATTTGTTGGCCTTCAGGCACGTAAGACAAGCATCGCCTATAGGCAAAAAGCAGCCGAAGTAACACAGGAAAACATTAAGGCAAATATCTATAAAATATACTACCAGCTAGTAGTAAGCAAAACGCAAATAGATTTGCTGGATGCTAATATTACCAGGCTACAAAAACTAGAACATGATACAAGGGAAATTTATAAAAATGGCTTTGCAGAAAAATTAGACGTAGATAAAGTAACTGTACAGATAGCCAACTTGCAGACTGAAAAGCTAAGGGCACTAAATAGCACAGCCAATGGCTACACGGGCTTAAAAGTACTGATGGGCATGCCTATGAAGGATAGCCTTAAATTAACAGACTCTATTAGCGATGAACAAATTAAAGAAAATATATTAACTACAGAAGACTATAAATATACCGACCGTAAAGAATACCAGGCACTTGAACTTGGCAATAAATTAAACGAGTACAATGTTAAAAGATATAAGCTTAGCCGCATACCAGTGCTAAATTTTAATGCTAATTATAGTAAGCAGGCACAGCTTACAAAATTTGATTTTTTAAAGCGAGAAACAGATTGGTTCACCACCTCTTACATCGGCCTTAGCTTATCGGTGCCCATCTTTAAAGGCTTTAGCACTAAAGCAAAAATTGAGGGTGCAAAGCTTTCCGTACTACAATCGCAAAACCAATTAGAGGGCTTAAAACTTAGTATTGACAACGATGTGATAGTAGCTAAAAATAATTTTGCTACCGCTACCGCAACCATGGATTATCAAAAACAAAACATGGCGCTAGCAGAAAATGTATATAATCAAACCAAGAAAAAATACGAAGCAGGCACCGGCAGCACTACTGAAATAAACACCGCCGATGTTGATTTAAAGACTGCCCAGACAAATTACATCAGCTCGCTGTACGATGCTGTTATTGCAAGGATAGACCTTTTAAAAGCTGTAGGCAAACTATAACATCATAACCAATAAACTAACAACGTGTATAAAATAATCAACCATACAACAATGAAAAAATACCTGTTAATAAGTGCCACGGCCCTGGTATTCCTATCATCTTGCGGCGATAGTAAAAAAGAAGGCAATGCCGCTTTGAATGATAAAAAAGCTGCCCTTGAAAAACTAAAAGGCGAAAAAGATAAAGTAGATGGGAACATCACCAGCCTTGAAGCAGAAATAGCTAAGCTTGACACTAGCGCAGGTGCACAACAAAAAGCAAAATTAGTGGCAGTGCAAACTTTGGCAGATACCAATTTTAACCATTACATAGAATTACAGGGACGTGTAGATGCTGAAAATATAAGCTACATCACGCCACGGGGCGGACCAGGCCAGGTGAAAGCCATTTATGTAAAACAAGGTGACGTTGTAAAGAAAGGCCAGCTTTTATTAAAGCTGGATGATGCTATAATAAAACAAAACGTAATTGCAAACAGGCAGGGTTTAGAAGGCATTAAAACACAACTGGCTTTTGCAAAAGATATTTACCAGCGCCAAAAAAACTTATGGGACCAGGGCATTGGTACCGAAGTACAATTGATAACTGCAAAAAATAATGTAGCTACTTTACAAAACCAGTTAAGTGCCAGCCAGGAAAATATAAAAACTATTCAAGAACAATCCAATACTTCACTGGTGTATAGCGATGTGAGCGGCATTGCAGATTTAATGACTGTAAAAGTGGGCGAGTCGTTTGGTTCACCAGGGAGCGGTGTTATAAAAATAGTAAACAACAGTTTGCTAAAAGTAGTTAGCAACATCCCTGAAAATTATTTAGGCAGCGTTAGCAAAGGAAGTTCTGTAGTAGTACAGATGCCCGACGTCAATAAAACTTTTAATTTGTCAGTAAGCTTTGTTGGGGCTTCAATAGATGTGATTAACAGAGGTTTTGTAGTAGAAGCAAAACTGCCTAACGACCCTGCCCTTAAGCCGAATCAAATAGCCATGATAAAAGTAAAAGATTATGGTGCAGCCAATACAATAGTTATACCGCTGAACACTTTACAAAATGATGAAAAAGGAAAATTTGTTATGGTAGCCACTAACGATAATGGAAAAATGATAGCACATAAACGTGTGGTAAACATAGGCTCTATTAGTGGAGACCAGATAGAAATAAAGACAGGCTTAAAAGCTGGCGACGTACTGATAACAGAAGGCTTTGGAAGCTTGTACGAAGGGCAGTTGCTGACGTTGAAATAAACCCCCGTCCCCTGAAGGGGTGACTTTGAGTAGCTCGAAGACTAATATCATTTTCAAATTCCTCTTTAGGAGGAGATGGGAGTAAATAAACATAATCTTCCCAATTACCATTAAGGCATTGGGGTAATTTCCTCGCCCCGTTTTAGGGTATGGGGGTAAAAAATTTGTATGAGCGCAATAGAAAACATAAAAGAAAAGTTCAAAGAGTTTAAGCCAACCTCCTGGAGCATTACCAACAAAACCTCCATTTATCTGGTTATGCTGATCTTCTCGTTGCTGGGTATTTATCAGTTCGCCACGCTGCCTAAAGAGCAGTTTCCGGATATTGTGATACCGACCATCTATGTGCAGACAATATATACAGGCAACTCGCCAAAAGATATTGAGAACCTTGTTACAAGGCCAATTGAAAAACAGATTAAAGGCATTACTGGTGCCAAGATAAAAAAGTTTACCAGCACATCACAGCAAGATTATTCTGCCATTGTAGTGGAGTTTGATACGAAAGTAAAAACAGAGGTAGCCCTTCAAAAAGTAAAAGATGCCATAGACAAAGCCAAGCAGGACCTGCCAACAGACCTTACGCAAGCGCCTACCGCACTGGAAGTAAACCTAAGCGACCAGCCAATAATGTATGTAAACCTTAGTGGCGATTACGACATGATGCGCCTTAAGAAATTTGCGGATGATTTAAAGGATAGGCTGGAAGACCTGCCACAAATAAACCGTATAGATATTGTTGGCGCACCAGAACGGGAGTTCCAAATTAACGTAGATAATTTTCGCATGCAAACTGCCGGCGTAACTTTTGATGATATTGCCAATGCGGTATCAAGAGAAAATGCGGATATCTCCGGAGGCTTGCTGGACGTAGGTTCTATGAAACGTAACCTGCAACTAAAAGGGCAGTTCAAAACATCTTACGACATTGAAAAAGTATTGATCCGCAATACTGGCGGCGCTCCTATTTATTTAAAAGATATTGCTGTAATAAAAGATACCACTAAAGATTCTGAAAGTTTTGCCCGCCTTGATGGCAAGAATGTGGTAACGCTTAACATCATTAAACGCAGTGGCGAAAACCTTATTGAAACAAGCGATGGCGTACGCAAGGCGGTAATTGAAGCAAAAGGAGAATTATACCCTAACGATTTAAAAGCAGTAATAACCGGCGACCAAAGCGTTAAAACAAAAACATCTTTTAACGACCTTGTTACCTCCATCATTATCGGCTTTATTTTAGTGTTGATTGTGCTGATGTTTTTTATGGGCGTTACCAATGCCTTCTTTGTGGCGCTTTCTGTACCACTAAGTATGTTTGTAGCATTTGTGTTTTTGCCTGCGGCAGATTTAGTAGTGGGCTCACATGTTACGCTCAACTTTATAGTATTGTTTGCATTACTTTTTGGGCTGGGTATTATTGTAGATGATGCCATTGTGGTAATAGAAAATACCCACCGCATATTTGTAGAAGGCAAAGGCAGGCTAACCATTAACATGGCTGCTAAAACCGCAGCCGGCGAAGTATTTATACCTGTGCTGGCGGGTACGCTAACTACGTTGGCGCCCTTTTTTCCGCTACTTTTTTGGCCGGGCATTATAGGGCGGTTTATGGTGTACCTGCCTACCATGCTCATTTTTACTTTGGCCGCATCTTTACTGGTTGCTTTTATTATGAACCCAGTGTTTGCGGTAGATTTTATGAACCATCCTGACGAGGAAGGAAAAGGGAAAAAATCGGACATCTTCAAAAAACCGCTTTTCTGGATAATTGTTGGGCTTGGTATTTTGCTTGATATTTTGGGCGCAACTTTCTTAGGCAACTTGCTTATATTCTTCATGCTGCTCATCGTATTAAACAAATATTTTTTAACAGATGCTATACATTATTTTCAAAACCATGCCCTTCCTTACATCATGGGGCATTACGAAAGCTTGCTTCGCTGGGCGTTAAAAGGCTGGCGGCCGGTACATCTTTTATTAGGCACCATCGGGTTGCTTATCTTATCAGTCTTTATATTTTCAGCAGCTATAAAAAGTAACCGTGTCGGCATCACTTTCTTTCCAAAGGCCGATCCCAACCAAATTTATGTATACTTAAAACTACCGGTAGGTACCAGTGTAGAATACACCGATTCTATAACACACTTATTAGAAAAAAGAGTAAACAAAGTACTGGGCGTAGATCCTGAACATAATAAAACAAACCCCATTGTAGAAAGCGTTATCAGCAACGTAGCCATCGGCGCCAGCGACCCCGCAGCCGCCGACAGGAGTACCCGTAGCGAACTCGGGCGGATACAGGTTTCTTTTGTAGATTTTGAAAAAAGGCATGGCGTATCTACCCGCCCCTTCCTGGACCAGATACGTACGCAGATGCAAGGCATACCCGGCTCTGAAATTAGTGTAGACCAGGAAAGCGGCGGCCCGCCTACCGATCCGCCAATTAATATAGAAATTGCCAGTGAAGATTTTGATGGGCTTGTAAAAACAGCCATTGACTTAAAGAACTATTTAGATTCTATACAAGTACCTGGTATAGAAGAATTAAAGATGGATGTAGATTTAAACAACCCTGAAATTACGCTTACCGTAGATCGTGAACGTGCATTACTACAAGGTGTATCATCAGCACAAATTGGGCAGGCAATACGTACCGGATTATTCGGGCGGGAGATATCAAAAATTAAGGAAGGCAAGGATGAGTACAAGATACAATTACGCAATAACGAAATGCAGCGAAAAGACCTCAGCAACTTACTAAACATGCGGGTATCTTTCCGTGATATATCAGCCAATGGCGCTATTAAAAACATACCCATCAGTGCATTGGTAAAGATAGAGCCTACCAGTACTTTTGGCAGCATCAAACGCAAAAACCAAAAGCGGTTGATAACGCTGCGTAGCAATGTATTAACTACAAAGGGATACAATGCAACAGCCGTAAACCAAATCATCGGCGGCTACATTACAGCGTTTTCAAAAAAGGCTGATGGCGTAACTATCAAGCAAACTGGCGAAGGAGAACAACAGGCAGAAACAGGTACCTTCCTTGCATCTGCATTGGTAATTGCACTAATGATGATTTTGTTTGTGCTGGTAATACAATTTAACAGCGTAAGCAAGTCTATCATCATCCTGACAGAAATTATTTTTAGTGTCATCGGCGTACTGCTCGGCTTCTCCATCACCGGTATGGAAGTATCTGTTTTAATGACTGGTTTAGGCATTGTAGGCCTTGCGGGCATTGTAGTAAAAAATGGTATTTTGGTAATTGAATTTGCAGATGAATTAAGGAGCCGCGGCATGAAGACCAGAGAAGCGGTGATACAGGCAGGCAAAACCCGTATCATACCCGTACTTCTCACGGCACTCGCTGCCATCCTGGCTTTCATCCCCATCGCAGTTGGTTTCAATATCAATTTTATCACGTTGTTTTCCGATTTAAACCCACATATTTTCTTTGGTGGCGATAACGTAGCGTTTTGGAAACCATTAAGCTGGACAATTATTTTCGGCCTTGCATTTGCCTTCTTTATGACGCTGATAATTGTGCCTGCCATGTACCTCATAGCAGAAAGATTAAAGCGCCCGATGCGCAACATGTACGGCGGCAAATGGATCAGTTTTATGGGCATACCGCCATTGATATTCCTCTTTATGCCGTTAATGGTTATTACCACCATCCGTCACCGCATGGATGTTAACCGCAGAAAAAGAAGGTTAAAAGACGACCCCGCAGCAAGCGATAAATGGTTCGGCAGCTGGCTATAAATAATTAGCTAATTAGCTAATGTGCTGATGTGCTAATTAGTGCAGCAGCAGTTAAAGCTCTTTTAATACATACACTTTAAAAGTAAATGCCGCCTATGCAAATAGGCGGCATTTTTTTGCCTACTGGTTTATGGCAGGCTCCGAATTATAAACAATGAATCATTTTTAAGGTGTTCTTTTTTGTCCCCGCCAATACAGCAGCTATGTTGAGCTGCGGTGGCGTCGCACTCTTTTACAGTTTATCTTTATTCGGCCTTTACCACTATGTATTTGTAGGAACACGCCGCAGCGTGTTCAGCAGAGTCCCCGCAAAACAAAAGCTCTTACAATTTTGTAAACCCCATTCAGCAGGGGGCTACGCAAAACGAAAAGGTATCTCTTGTAGGAACACGCCGCGGCGTGTTCCTACGTAGTAAAAAAATAATAAAGCAATCTTAAATTTTTTGTAGCAATCATATATACATCTACTATTTGTCAAAAGCCATCCAAAAAGCATACGCCCCACAGCGAGTGGTAAAAGCCGCTCATAGCTTTTTTTGCACAGGGGAGTGACACAACAATGCCGCCCATAGCTGCTGTATTTGCCCGGACAAAAGCTTGCTTTTGGCCGTTTACGCAAACCTTATCAAAAAATGCTGTAATTATTATAAAAACTTTATACATTTTTTTTACCGTAACAAGTGCCACCATTGGCTTCATAAGTTTATCTTTGATGCTTAAAAAATTACAGTTTATGGATTATAACAGACTAGTTTCAGTAACCGGCTTAGGTGGTTTGTACGAATTGCTATCTTCAAAAGCAGATGGTGGTGTTGTGAAGTCGCTGGAAGATAAAAGCACTAAATTTGTGAGCACCCGCCTGCATAATTTTTCTCATTTGGAAAGTATAGAAGTGTTTACTACAAAAGATAACGTGAATTTGGTAGATGTATTTACGGCTATGAAAGCCAGCTCCGAAACGTTGCCCGATGGCAAGGCTGATGCCAAAGCCATTAAAGCATATTTTGAAAAAGTGTACCCCGATATGGATTTTGAAAGGGTGTATAATAGCGATATGAAGAAAATGGTAAAATGGTACGATTTATTAAACGCCAATAGTGTTGAAATAAAATTATCAGAAAACCCGGAACAGGATGCTACCAGCGCCGCACACGAAGTTGCCGCACCAAAAGCAAAAGCTAAAGATGTAAAGCCAGTAAGCGTAAAAGCTGCTCCGCCTAAAAAAATTGGCTCTTCGAGAAACATGGCTTAAACAATGTTGGCTACTTTACAGGCCATTTACAATATTTTGGCAGCTAATTGCTGCAAACAAAACTTTACACTACCGTAGCCACACCGCTACGGTAGTTGCTTTTACATCAATAAAAAAAATTATGTACACTGCAGATATTAAAAAAACGCCCCGCCATTTTGTGCCGGCAAACTTTACAGTAACTGATTGGCCAGCTTTGGAACCCTATTTTAAAAACTTATTGGATAGGGATATCGACACCCAGGAAACCTTGGAACAATGGCTGAAAGACCAGAGCGAACTGGAAGCCGTTGTTAGCGAAGATGCCTGCTGGCGCCAGATAAAAATGACTTGCGACACCGAAAACAAAACGCTGGAAGAAGCCTTTACTTTTTACTGCATGGAAATACAGCCCAACATACAGCCGTATGCTGATGCATTAAATAAAAAACTGGTGAACCACCCGCTGGCAGCCAGCCTTGATAAAGAAAAATATTTTACATACCTGCGCAGCCTGCGTAAAAGCATTGAATTGTTTAGGGAAGAAAATATTCCGCTGCAGGCAGAATTAAGCGTTATGCAACAGCAGTACGGCGTTATTACGGGTAAGATGACGGTGGCTATTAACGGGCAGGAATATACGCTGCAACAGGCCGCTAAGTTTTTAGAAAACCATGATAGGGCCGTAAGGGAAGAAGCGTATAGAAAAATTCAGGAAAGAAGGCTGGAAGATACGGAAGCCTTAACCGGGCTGTACAATAAACTGATAGAAAAACGCCATGAAGAAGCCATCAACGCTGGCTTTGAAAATTATCGTGATTACCGGTTTAAAGAACTGGGAAGATTTGATTATACCAAAGAAGATTGCTTTGCTTTTCACGAAGCGGTTAAGCTGCATGTGCTGCCATTGGTGAATATTATTTACGAGAAGAAAAAACAAAAACTAGGGCTTAATACTTTACGCCCATGGGATATAGATGCGGAGCCAGCCGGCACAAACCCGTTGCGCCCTTTTAAAGCAAGCGAAGAGCTGATCAGCAAAAGTATTGAGTGCTTTACAAAGCTTCGCCCGTTTTTTGGCGAGTGCCTTAGTAAAATGCAACAGCTTAAGCACCTTGACCTGGAAAGCCGGATGGGCAAGGCTCCTGGCGGCTATAACTGTCCGCTGGCAGAAAGCGGTGCCCCGTTTATTTTTATGAATGCCGCAGGGCAGATGAACGATGTGACTACCATGGTACACGAAGGCGGGCATGCGGTGCATTCGTTTTTGGCCCACCCATTACAGCTAACCGGCTTTAAAGAATACCCGATGGAAATTGCCGAAGTTGCCAGCATGGCGATGGAGCTTTTTAGCATGGAAAACTGGGAAGTATTTTTTAGCGACAACCAAGAACTGACAAGGGCAAAAGAGCACCAGCTGGAAAGGGTAATTACTATTTTTCCGTGGATAGCTATTATTGATAAGTTTCAACATTGGGTGTACGAAAACCCGCAGCATACCAACGAGCAAAGAACGATGCAATGGAATGCTATTTTATCCGAATTTCAAGACAGCGTAATTGATTATAGCGGCTTAGAAAATTACCGCAGCAATGCCTGGCAGCGCCAATTGCATTTGTTTGAAGTACCATTTTATTACATTGAATATGGCATTGCCCAATTGGGTGCTATCGGCATGTGGATGCAGTTTAAAAAAGACCAGCAAAAAGCATTGGATAATTATTGCACGGCACTTAGCTTAGGCGGCACCAAAACTTTGCCTGACCTATACAAAGCAGCCGGACTGGAATTTGATTTTAGCCCTGAGAAAATTAAAGTACTGATGGAATTTGTAAAAGAAGAAATGAATAAACTGGGGTAATGCCTGCTTTGAAAAATATACTTTTGGGTGGCAGCAATGCCACCCATTTTTTTACTGGCAATCGCTGCAAATACCTGTAACCACCATAGCGGCGTGGTTAGGCTTAAAGCCTTCGGGCAATTTTACGGTTGGCACGGTTACTTCTTCCAGGCAAATAGTTTTGCTGCAATCATCACAAACAAAATGCACATGGTCATCGTGGTGATGGCCGGCTTCGCAATTATCTTTGCATAAAGCGTATAAAATTGAATTATCTGTAGTAGGTATAACGTGTATAATGCCCTTGTCCACAAAGGTTTGCAGGGTGCGGTACACGGTTACCCGGTCAAAATTTTCGCCCGTATTCTTTTCAATATCAGCATGTGCTAAAGCACCATCGCTATGTAAAAATAATTCCAGTATTTTTTTGCGCCCGTCTGTAACACTAAGCTGGTTTTTCTTTAAAATATTAAGCAGCGCTTCCATTTTATTTGAATTTAATTTTAAAATTTGTATCCTCAAAAATCATACATCACAAATCATACATCTATCATCAAAAAATCAGCAATTGCTTAGTATCCTTTCAATACCCTGTTCTGGTGCTTTTCTTTCATCAAGCCATCGATATCTTTTAATAGTTTTTGCACTTCGTCTTCCTTCAACCCATCATAAACACCCCGTAGCCTGGTCTGTTTATCTACCAAAGCAAACAGTTGGGTATGTATAAATTGGTCGGCTATATTTTGTGCTGTGTCCGGCTTATTATTATCAATCAGGTAACTGTGGCGGGCCATATCGTACAAGTCTGTTTTGCTGCCAGTAACAAATTGCCAGTTGCTTTTTGCGGGTACTTGCCTGTTGCCATTTATTGGGTCGTATTCAATTTTAAAACTTCCATCTTCATTTTTTACCAGCTTGCCATTTAGCATTTTTGCTTCGTAACCTTTTAGTAAGGGTACAGAATCTGTTTCCGGCATGCAAGTGTGGGATACTATCATAAAATTGCTATCTGCTTTATGTGCATCATATATACGGCGCATATTGGCGTTCATTTTTGGGCAAATTCCTTTGCAGGTAGTAAAAAAATATTCTGCTACGTACACTTTACCTTCCACATCTTTTTGGGTAAGCAGCTTATTATCCTGGTTTGTAAAAGTAAAATCCTTTATATTATTGTTTATCACCGGCAGGCTTGATTGAGAAATATCCGTTTGGCTAAACACATATAGGTAGTAGCCACCAAACAGCAGCACAAAAAAGCCCAAGTACCACATCCACTTTTTATTCATCGTATCAATTTTTGCAAAGCTACACCAAACCGTTTGCTAACCTGCTGCTTGTTTAAAGTTAAATATTTTCACGTAAGAGGTTTAACGCAAAGCAGGTAAGGAATACAATTTAAGTAGTATAGTTGTTTGGCAGACAAATAGCCCGCTTTTGCAGTTGTATGTATGAAACAGTTTAGCCGGTGAGATGGGAAGACAAGAAGAAATTATGTGCAAGGCTTAAATAAGAAAAACGCCTTCCCGCCTTCCCGGCAAAATCCCTTCTAACAAAAAATACGATTTTCATCTTTAAAAATGATGTATTTCTTATCTGCTTTGCCCCTTACCTGCTTTGCGTTAAAAAATACTTTGCATAAAACTTCATCTTTGAAAACACTATTTTTGTGGCTCATAAAAAATTTTAAAACCTCAATATGAAGGACACTCCTTTTACAAAAAAACATATTGCACTCGGTGCGAAAATGGCTGAATTTGCCGGCTACAATATGCCCATTAGCTACAGTGGCATTAACGATGAACATGCGGCTGTGCGCACCAACGCTGGCGTATTCGACGTAAGCCACATGGGGGAATTTGTTTTAAAAGGAGACAATGCACTGGAACTTATTCAAAGAGTAACCAGCAACGATGCATCAAAGCTTACTACAGGCAAAGCGCAATATAGCTGCCTGCCTAATAACACCGGTGGCATTGTAGACGACTTGCTGGTTTATTGCCTTGATGAAAATAAAAGTTACATGCTGGTTGTAAATGCCAGCAATATTGATAAAGACTGGGAGTGGATAAGCGAGCACAATGATAATAATGTAGAGATGCATAACATATCCGACAAGACCTGCTTGCTAGCTATACAAGGCCCTAATGCCAGTAAAATATTGCAAAGCCTTACAAATGTGGACATTTTAAACTTAAAATATTACACTTTTGTGAGGGGCACTTTTGCAGGTGTTGATAATGTATTAATAAGTGCTACAGGCTATACAGGTGCAGGCGGCGTAGAAATATATTTTGAAGATAAGGGCAACGATGCTACCCAAATATGGGATGCAATATTTGCTGCCGGCGCTGCTCAAAACATTAAGCCCATAGGTTTAGGCGCCAGGGATACGCTGCGGTTAGAAATGGGGTTTTGCCTTTACGGAAACGATATTGACGATACCACTTCGCCATTGGAAGCTGGGCTTGGCTGGATAACAAAATTTACTAAAGACTTTACCAGCAAAGCTATTTTTGAAGAGCAGAAATCGGTTGGCGTTGCACAAAAATTAGTTGGTTTTGAAATGAGTGAAAAAGGCATCGCCCGACACGATTATATCATTAAAGATTTTGAAGGCGGCATTATTGGCAGGGTAACATCCGGCACACAATCGCCCTCATTAAGCAAGGCTATTGGTATGGGTTATGTAGATACAAAATATGCTGCAATAGGCACAGAAATCTATATCAGCATCCGCAATACTTTATTAAAAGCAAAAGTGGTAAAAATGCCGTTTGCTTAATTGATGGCTTAAACACTGCAGGGTAGGCTTACATACCTGCCTTGCAGTATTTTATAAAGATTGTAATTATTCCCTCTCCGTATACAAAAAAATACTTTATAATTTAAGCTAACACTATAGCCTTTGCTGAAGTGCTACTTTAGCAATTTTGTCACCGTATTTATAGCTGCATGCCGAAAGCTATCAATTTTATAAAGCCATCAATATTTTACAGACAACATGCCGCACATTCATCTTACCACTTTTATACAAGCGCCTGCTAAAAGGGTTTTTGATTTAAGCCGTAGCGTCAGCCTGCATAAAATATCAACGGCGCATACCAATGAAAAAGCCATTGCCGGTACTACCACTGGCCTTATCAATAAAGGTGAGACGGTTACCTGGCAGGCGAAGCACTTGTTTAGAGTCCGGCAGTTTACTTCTAAAATAACCGCTTTGGAAAGCCCATTTTTTTTTACAGATGAAATGATACAGGGCGATTTCAAAAGCTTTGCACACCAGCATCACTTTAAGCAAACCAACAACGGCACTATTATGATAGACTTGCTAGATTTTAAAAGCCCCTATGGTATTGCTGGAGAATTGCTAAATAAATTTTACCTTAAAAACTATTTGGAAGGCTTGCTTGTTAAGAGAAACAAAATAATAAAAGAATACGCTGAAACCGAAAAATGGAATGCGATATTAAACTAATTTAACGTTATGAATTTGACCAGGCCAGCTTTACATACTTCACTTTCCCCTGCGCTGCTGCACCTATATAATGTTAGCAATAGCATTGTTGTAATTATAGATGTTTTAAGGGCTACAAGTACCATTGCCACTGTATTGTACAATGGTGCGAAATGCATTATACCTGTTGATAGCGTGGCGGAATGTATACGCATAGGCAAACAAATTGAAGGTATTACCGCAGGTGAAAGGGATGGCCGAGTTGCGGAAGGCTTATCCTACGGCAACTCGCCTTTTGAATACCCAAGGGAGTTTGTAAAAGGCAAAACACTGGTACTTACTACTACCAATGGCACAAAACTTTTGCACATGGCGCTGGATAAAGGCGCAAAAAAAATCATCACTGGTTCCTTTCCCAACTTAACCTCTGTATGCAACTACTTAATTGAACAAAAGCTGCCCGTTATTTTAGGATGCGCTGCCTGGAACGATAAAGTTAATATTGAAGATGCTTTGTTTGCCGGAGCCGTCATTAACCGGATTAAAGAGCATTTCACTATTAATTGCGATGCCTCTCAATTAGCAGAAACAATGTACATAGATGCAAAAGAAAGCCCTTACGAATTTTTAAAGGCAAAAAATGCATCCCACTATAATCGCCTCAGCGGCTTTGGGTTGGAAAAAGATATCCGGTATTGCCTTACAGAAGATGTGGCGGATGTATTGTGCGTGTACGAGGGCGGCAAATTAATAATAAGCCAATCCCATAACTGATTTGCCTTTTATTATTCATCTATCCAGGCTTTTTGCATAAACTTTTCAATAGAAGATTGAGCTTTCTGTAATTTTCTTTACTTTTGCAAATTGCCTTTTTCGCACATATGACAGTTTGAGCCAGCTATTAACAATTTAGTTTAAACAAGTATATCCGAAATACAAAAAGGCAAGCTAAAACTTTGTATGGCCCTATCACATCTCATTAAATACGTTTACAATACTGCATCCGACGAGGTTATCCGCAGGGGAAAAAAAATACATGCTATTGGGTATGTAGAAATGGTGGAACACGATGAACTGATGAACAGCGTTGCTTTCAGGGTAAAAGATGATACTTACAGCACATTTTATAAAGTGTCTGTGCAAAAATACAACGAGCCGCAAGCAATGTCACTACGCTGCGGCTGTCCCTACAATTTGGGGGATATTTGCCGCCATGAAGTAGCCGCACTGTTTAAATTGCAGGAACTGATAGACAAAAATTTATTAGGCTCCGAAAGCCTGCAATACAACCAGCGGCATACGGTAGCAAAAATGAAGAACATTGAGCTAAAAGTGATCCGTGTATTGTCATCAACAGAAATTTACGATGCGGCAGAAGAGTTCCTATTAAAAAGTAAAGCCAAAATAATAGTAGCCGCTAACGAAAGGGTAGAAGCAGAATTAGTTTATGAAGAACAAAAATTTCCGCTGGTAATACAAAAAAACGACGAGCGTAATTTTGATACTTCCTGCAAATGCGATGAAATAAACCATCCGCTATGCGTACACAAAACCATTTTATTTTTACAGTTGATGCAGGCTTACGGCCCATATTATTTTGATAGTATCCGCAACTGGGATAAAGAGAAAAATAAATTACTGCAGATATATGGTTACGCCCTTACCGATGATTTAGAGGGCAAGTTTGAATTTATTTATAAAGAAGGAAAGCCGTTTTTAAAAGTATTGGATACTACTATAAAAAGAGTAGCTGCAACAGCGCCGGTAGAAAGGCCATCTTACATGCAGGATATACCCCGCCTGCACCAGCAGGAAGTGGAAATTGCCGAAGCAATACCTGTAAAAAAGCTTGGGCTTATCTTTAATTTTAACGCTACAGCATACCCTTATTTTGTGGTTGATGCTATACAGGGCGATGCCGATGAAACTAATAAAAAGCTGTTAGGCAAAATAGAAAAACTAGACCTTACAAAATATGTAAACACAGAATTGTTTAGTGAAGATGATAAGATTTTATTACAGCAAATAAGGAAACTGCAAGCCAGCGAAGTAAACAAATACCTTAACAGAAACTCCCCTTTTAGCGGTATCTGGGAAAACATCATCCAAACGGATGGCGATGAATTTCCGGAAGAAACTAAACTGCTTATTACCGAATACCTGCAGCCGAAGCTTAAAAAATTATTTGATGAGCAGAGCGCCAACCCCTTTATTTATTACCTGCCGGAAAAGAAAGTTTTTAAGACAGATAATTTAGTAGAAGTAGCGCTAAGCGATACTTACCTAACGCCTCAGTTTAAAATAGTTGCTAAAGACGACCACTTTGAATTGCAATGCCGCTTTAATATCAACGGCGCTGCACAGCCGGTAACAGATAACGAATGCAGCAACAGCCTCTTGTTTTTATACAACCATATTTTTTACCTGTGGCAAAAAGCAGAAGATGTTATACAGGCAGAAAAATTTATAAAAGATGGCAACATCAAGCTTAGCAAAGAAAACTGGGCTGTGCAGATGCAGAAGGTAATTATGCCGCTAACGAAAGATTACAAAGTAGAATTTGATAAGTCTCTTGTAAAAGAAATTAAAAGCGGCGAGCCGGAAGTAAAGCTAATGCTACAGGAAAAGGGCGACTATCTTGTGTTTCAGCCCATATTTACTTATAAGGGCTTTGAGACAAAAGCAAATGATAAAGAAACCATCACTATACCCGATGGCGACAAGATATTGATTGTGCACCGCAATAAAGAGGCAGAGCAGCGCTTTGCAGATACGTTATCATCTTTGCATAGCCAGTTTATACAGCCGCAGGATGGCAACAGCCTGATACTAAAAGGCAGCGATGTTTTGCGCAACAATTGGTTCTTTCTTTTCGTAGATGCGATGAAAGAATTAAAGGTTCCGGTGTTTGGTTTTGAAGCACTACGCAATTTCAGGTTCAACACCGCACGCCCATCTACACATATACATGTAAGCAGTGGGCTCGATTGGTTTGATGCTAAAGTAGAAATTGATTTTGAGGGGCAGCGTGTTGGCATCAACGATATTAAAAAAGCGTTGGCGGCCAAGCAATCCTTCGTTCAACTAGGCGATGGCACATTGGGTATTTTGCCAGATGAATGGCTTAAAAGATACTCGTTGTTATTTAAGGTAGGCGATGGTAAAAATGACAAGCTACGTTTATCGAAATACCACATGAGTGTTATTGATGAACTGTACGAAAACAGGGATGCCACTGAACTAAGCTTTAACCTGGATGAAAAATTTGCACGCCTTCGGGAGTTTAAGCAAATACCAGAAATACCGGTACCCACTGGTTTACAAGCCGTTTTAAGGCCTTACCAAACTGCAGGCTATCAATGGTTAAATTATCTTAATGAAGTTGGCTGGGGAGGTATTTTAGCAGATGACATGGGGCTTGGTAAAACGGTACAGGCGCTAACCATGCTGCAACATTACAAAGTTCAGGAAGGCGGTTTAAAAGCCATTGTAATTTGCCCCACAACGCTAATTTATAATTGGGAAAATGAAATAAAGAAATTTACGCCCGGCCTTACCTGGCGCATACACCATGGCAGCATGCGCACCAGGGATATTGTGGAACTGCAAAAGGCAAACGTCATCATAACCACTTACGGCACTTTGCGCAGCGATATACAGACGCTGCTAAAAATTATGTACGATTATGTGGTGCTAGATGAAAGCCAGGCCATTAAAAACCCGGCTTCAAAGGTTACTAAAGCGGCATGTTTATTATTGGCAAAAAACCGCTTGTGCATGAGCGGTACGCCATTACAAAATAATACGTTTGATATTTTTGCACAAATGAATTTCCTTAACCCAGGCTTGCTGGGCAGCATGGATTTTTTCCGTAATGAATTTGCTACACCTATCGATAAGTTTGGCGAACAGGAGCAGAAAGACCATCTGCGCAAATTATTGTTCCCTTTTATTTTACGCCGTACCAAAGAACAGGTAGCAAAAGATTTGCCGGAAAAAACGGAGACTATCCTGTTCTGCGAAATGGAAAAAGAACAACGTAAAATTTATGATAGTTACAGGAACAGTTACCGCGATAAAATTATGGGCGTAATTGACCAGCAAGGCATCGATAAATCTCAATTAACCATTTTACAGGGATTGATGAAGCTTAGGCAGATTTGTGATAGTCCGGCCATTTTAAACGAAGAAGAAAAATACCCTAACCATTCTATTAAGTTAGATGAATTAACGAGAGAGATATTTGAGAATATTGGCGAACATAAAGCTTTGGTGTTTTCTCAATTTTTGGGTATGCTTGGCTTGATAAGAGAAAAGTTAAAAGAGCAAGGCATACCGTATGAATATTTCGATGGCAGCACAAGTATTACCGACAGGCAAAAAGCTATAGATAACTTTCAGAATAATGATCAGTGCAGAGTGTTCTTAATCTCATTAAAAGCCGGTGGCGTGGGCTTAAACCTTACGGCAGCGGATTACGTGTACATTGTAGACCCATGGTGGAACCCAGCCGTAGAACAGCAAGCTATTGACCGTACGCACCGTATTGGACAGACTAAGAATATTTTTGCCTACCGCATGATTTGTATCGATACCATTGAAGATAAAATTATGCAGCTGCAGGAACGTAAGCGCAAGCTGGCAAGCGAACTTATCAGCGACGATATTAACTTTGTAAAAGCATTAAGCAAAGCAGATGTTGAGTACCTGTTTAGCTAAAAGACGATGGCCATCATCTTCAAAAACAAATAAGTGGTGTTGGACAAAACTACGAGGCAATAAAATTTTTAAGCCTTGCAAAATCATTTTTTGATTCTGAAGTGAAAACTGTTTTAAACGCATTGTAAAAAAATTTTACAATAGATGGCATTTGAAATGCTACTGGGTGTTGGGTTGGTTTGTTCATGTTATTGGATTTGAAATGTAAATTTAAAAAATATGGCTTTCGTTAACAAGAGTGGTTTTTCGCAATTTTTAAAATAGTATTTTCCGAATTTATCCACATCTGCTAAATATTTGTTGATAACTATTTGATAGATAACGCAATTTATTTTACGTTAGTATATTTTTGCATAAGTTTTTTATATCATACCTTCTACAGCCTTCATGTTGAGCAATTAGCCCTTATAATGTTCGTGAATGGCAGTAGATGATGTTACAAATATCCTGCATCTAGGATGCAATGTTCTTTCATTTAACTATTTTAATTGATAGGTTTCCCTACAGTTTAAAAGCCGCTTAATATTATGGGCACATACCTTTTTAGCTGGAACCCAACAAAGTGGCCCTGGCAAACTTACGAGCAAAGTGTAATTGAACTTGCGGAGGGATTCGCCGTTACAAAAAATATGCGTTGCATTAGCTATAAAAATATCAAGCCAGGCGACAGGGCTTTTTTAACCAAGGTTGGTAACCTGCCACGAGGTATTATTGGTTCAGGAACCGTTACCACAATACCGTTTGAATCTCCACACAAACATGCGGCTAACAAAACCGTCCATCGGGTAACCATTCAATTTGATGTTTTGCTTGATGCTTATAAAGAACCAATATTAACTAACGAAATCCTAAAATTGGGCAACCTCTCAGCTCAAAATTGGTCGCCACAATCATCGGGCATTTCTATAAGGCCCTCGTTGGTTGATGAATTGGAAGCGGTTTGGGAAGATTTTGTGAGTAGCGCGGTAAATTCAAATTTTGTCCGCAAATTTTATCCTAAATAATCCTCTCTGGTTAATCATATTTGCACTCCCCCTTTAAAAACTTTTTTATGGCAAAAGCAAGTAAAATAATTGTTTCAGAAGATGAAGAAATTATCAACAAAATCTATTTTATAAAAAATCAAAAAGTGATGTTGGATAGGGATTTAGCAACCCTGTATAACGTAACGACTGGAAACTTAAATAAGGCTATAAAAAGAAATCAAAACGCTTTCCGAATGACTTCATGTTTCAACTTACAGAAAAAGAATTTAAAGACTTGATATTCCAAAATGGAACATCAAGTTGGGGCGGTACAAGAAAAATACCTTTTGCTTTTACCGAACAAGGTGTAGCAATGCTATCCAGTGTTTTAAACAGTAATAGGGCTTTCGAAGTTAATATTCGTATCATTAGGATATTTACGAAGCTCCGTGAAATTATGCTGACTCATAAAGACATCTTGCTAAAATTAGAAAAGATTGAAAATGAATTAACGAATCAAAGTAATAAAATTGGAGAAAATGATGCGAGCATAGAAATAATATTTACAGCTTTAAAAAATTACTTAATCCTCCAAATCCACCGTGTGAGCCTATAGGATTTAAAGTCCACAAATAAATTACTCCTTCACCACATCATTATTAATAACAATAGTATTTGGTTCTCCTGCAAACTCCACCGCATTTTCTTCCAGCAATTTTTTTATTTGAAAGTTGATGGTTTGTTTTAGTCCATCAAAATCGCTCATGGCTATTTGAGGCGTAAAATATTCCGTTACAATTGTGATGCCGTTTTTATTGACTTCTTTTAAAAATACGGAGTAAGGCGACAAGTTTTCAGCATTGTCCGCCATAATAGCTTTAAGCCCAGCTACAACTTTTTCAATTTTACCCGCTGTAGTTTTAACAGATAGCTCTAATACTATTTCTGCACGCCTTTGCGTACGCATGCTCCAATTATCTACAATACTATCCACCATTTGCTTATTAGGCATGGTTACAATTGTTTTATCGGCAGTCAATATCCTTGTGCTACGAAGCCCTATCCTTTCTACACGCCCTATTATGTTGTTTACCTTAACGGTATCGCCGGCAAAAAATGGCTTGTCGAAAAATATAATAAAAGATGCTATCAGGTTTTCCAGGCTTTCTTTAGCGCCTAATGCAAGTGCGGCCCCCACAATGCTTAACCCTGTTAACAAACTTCCCAATGGCTGGTTAAAACAGGCTTTAATTATTAACAAGATGCCGATTATGCCAATAATAACTTTAAGGAAATCCCTTAAAAAAATAATGAGCTGGTTGTCCCTTGCATCATCGGTAAGCTTAGCATTTTCTTCCAGCACCAGCGCCACAAAATCAGTCAGCCGAAGCACCAGCCAAATAAATGCCGCAATAATAATTCCGGTACCGGTACGGCTTATAATATCTACAGTGGTATGCCCGTAAATAGTATAGAAAAAAATAGTTGGAAATGTAAGTTTGTCGATTGCAAAAACAGAAACAAAAATCAGGATAAACCATTCAAAAGGAACCGCCACTAAATTGATAAAGCTTTGTTTGCTAACATTTTTCCATATTCTTTTTATTAATAAAAAAAATATGGAAACCAGGTATCGGGATAAGTAGCGCTTTAAAAGCAGCGCTACTAATATGGTGCCTCCAACAATGCAATAACTCCTGATGGTATTGTTGAAATAAATTTGATCTAAAAAATCCATGCGTAAAAATATTACAATGCGGCTACATTATTTTACTAAAAATTGCTGAAGCCCGTTTTTATGCAGTACATACACTTTGTTGTTGCCCGCCTTTATTTGTAGGGCATCGCTAAAAGAAAGCGGCAGTTTATATTCCCTTAAATTTAAAGAGCCTTGCTTATATTGAAATAAAGATGTTTCGTTAAAGCCGTACAGGGTATTGGCCACAACTTCTGTATTTGCCCAATTTAAAAAGGGCAGCCTGTTTTTTAAAGCGCCATAATAATCAAAAGTATAAAAGCCTTTTGCGGGGTCGTACAAATAAACAAACCCATCACGGTCAATTATTTGCGTGGGCGAAGGTATGGTATCGAATATGTTCCTGAAGTCAGTTGTTTCTGATAGCACATCGCCGTTATCGTCTATTTTTTTAAGCTTCGCATCCCCTTCATCAAATACCCAAATATTATTATCGTAAGCTGCTGCTATGGCTTTTACTTTAAAGATATTTTGCTTACGGAGGTTGATGGTATTTCGGATGTTGAGGAACCTATCCAGTACGACTATAGTGGAAAAATTTTTATAGTATAACAGTACTTTTAAGGGATTGGTAGCATCGATGGAAAACAGTTTTCCATACTTGCGTACATCATTAAAAATAGCGGAGTCGCCATTGGGGCTTATCTTTTTTAACTGGTCTGTGTTGTTAAGCAAAAAAATATCATCCAGGTTATCGATGGCAAAATAAGCAAAATCGCCCAATAAAGTTTTACTATACACAAACGATGAATCCTGTGCGGTGGCATGGGTAACCAGTAAAACACACAAACAAAAAAGCGATATAATTTTTTTAAGGGTACTCATTTATTAAAGTATTTCAAGGTAGTTATTTCGCCATCAAACACTGCATAGCTATCATAATTTATCCATTCGCCTAAATTAATATAATGGCTGTTTTCATTTAATGTAATATCTATCGGCAAATGCCTGTGACCAAAAATAAAATAATCAATATACTCTTTTTGTAAAATTTCTTTACTATAAATAATTAAAAATTCTTTGTCTTCCCCTAAAAAATCTTTGTCGGTTTTTGCCGCTGCCTCTTTGCTCATCTTAGAAAAATAATTAGCAACGCCCAGCCCAAAAGATGGCGGCAATACACCGAACATCCACTGACAAACGGGGTTACGAAAAACTTTCTTTAAAAACTTGTACCCGTAGTCGCCCGGCCCCTGCCCATCTCCATGCCCAACTAAAAATTTTTTGCCATTAAATTCAAAATAAACCGGTTCATAATAAACTTGTATGTTCAGTTCCATCTGAAAGTAATTACGCATCCACATATCGTGGTTGCCTACAAAAAAATGGATGATTACCCCTGCATCTGTAAGTTCGGCCAATTTGCCCAATAAACGTACATAGCCCCGTGGTACTACATGTTTGTATTCAAACCAAAAATCGAACATATCGCCTACTATAAAAATTTGTGCAGCATTATTTTTAACTGAATCTAAAAATTGCACAATACGTTTTTCTCTTTGCAAGCTGGCCGCAGCATTGGGCGCACCGAGGTGAAAGTCGGAAAGAAAGTAAATATTTTTGCCAGAGGTTATGTTCATGTGACTATCGCTGTATTTTTAGCTTTCTTTATCTACCAAAAATAAATATACTTCTTTAGGCCCGTGTACGCCCGTTACCAATGTTTTTTCAATATCGGCGGTACGGCTAGGGCCACTTGCAAATGTTATTAAAGAAGGTATATTTTCTGCATATTTTTCTTTTAAAAATAATAAGGCATCTTTTATATCATACACTAGCTGGTGGCTGTATGCAATGCAAATATGTATGGGCGCGTAAACGCTAACAGTACGCCCGCTTTGCTGGGCACCGCTCATTACAATCGTTCCTGTACGTGCAACCAGGTATTCGCAGCCGGTTATGGCGGCATCGCTGCTTTCGAGGTTAATGGTATTGCTGAATTGGTCGTTCCATTTATCTTCGTCACAGTAAACCTTCATCCATTCTTTTGCCTTTATTAATTGTTCCAACTGGCTCCTCATATCGATTTCGTCACTACAAAAAATAAATTTTCCTTGCAATTTAATAAATGCTTCTGCAAAAATTATATCCAGCTCCTCTGCTGCAGGCTGATAAATTTCAGCAGCTTGTTCACTTAGCGGAAAAGGCAAAGGCACTGGTTGAACCAGTGCCTGCCGAATTTTATCCAATATATTTTCCCTTGCTGTAGGTATTGCCATAGCTTAAATTTGTGGCGGATTTTTTAGTTCTTCCGGTATTGCACCATCCGGTTCTGTTGTTACTACATCCTTAGGGTCTATATCCAAAGCTTTCTTTTCTTCAAATGGCCTTTTGCCAATCAATGTTTCCACATCGCTTTTAAACAGCACTTCTTTTTTCAATAATTCCTTCGCCAGTAATTCTACATCACCTTTCTTTTGAGTCAATAATTCCTTTGTCCTAATATATGCCCTCGCAATTAAATTACGTACTTCTTCATCTATCATCTTACCAGTTTCTTCGCTAAAAGGCTTGGTAAAAGTATTTTCCTGGTTAGGGTCATAATAGCTGATGTTACCCACTTTATCGTTCATGCCATATACAGTTATCATACTGTAAGCAATCTTAGTAATTTGTTGCAAATCATTGCTTGCACCAGTACTTATTTTACCAAAGAAAATGTCTTCGCTTGCCCTACCACCAAGTGTCATACAAATCTGGTCCATCAATTGGTCTGTATTATACAGGTACTGTTCTTTGGGTGTGTACTGTGCATACCCTAAAGCTGCTGAGCCTCTTGGCACTACGGTAACTTTTAATAAAGGATAGGCATGCTCGAGGTACCAGCCGCAAATTGCGTGTCCGGCTTCATGGTAAGCAATTATTTCTTTTTCTTCAGGCGAAATGATCTTGTTCTTTTTTTCCAAGCCACCGATTACCCTGTCAATAGCATCTTGAAAATCGCTCATATCCACGGCAGCCTTATTTTTACGGGCAGCTATCAAAGCGGCTTCGTTACAAACGTTGGCAATATCCGCACCAGCAAAGCCTGGCGTTTGTTCAGCCAATTTATAAATATCTAAAGTGGTACTTATTTTTATTGGTTCCAAATGCACTTTAAAAATTGCTTCCCTGCCAACCATATCCGGCTTATCGATAGTTATCTGCCTGTCAAAACGGCCAGGGCGAAGCAATGCGCTATCCAATACATCCGGGCGGTTAGTGGCCGCTAAAATTATAATGCCTAAATCGGTACCAAAGCCATCCATTTCAACGAGTAATTGGTTTAAGGTATTTTCCCTTTCATCATTGCTCATCATCATGTTTTTGCCACGTGCACGGCCTATTGCATCAATTTCATCTATAAAAATAATACATGGGGCTTTTTCTCTTGCCTGCTTAAACAAATCTCTAACGCGGCTTGCACCAACGCCTACAAACATTTCCACAAAATCGCTACCACTAAGGCTAAAAAAAGGTACTTGTGCTTCACCCGCAACTGCTTTAGCCAATAAAGTTTTACCTGTTCCTGGAGGGCCAATTAGCAAAGCACCTTTGGGTATCTTGCCACCTAAGGCTGTATACTTTTTTGGGTTTTTTAAGAAATCAACAATTTCCATAACTTCCACTTTTGCTTCGTCTAGGCCGGCCACATCACCAAAATTAATGTTGACACGGCTAGCTTTATCAAATAAAGTGGCTTTTGATTTACCTATATTAAAAATACCGCCAGGGCCACCGCTACCGCCACCAGGCCCACCAACTTTACGCATCATCATTACAAACAGCAGGCCTATCAATAAAATAGGTAATAGCGTAGTAATTATCTGCCCAAACAATTCGCCTTCATCATCTGGGGAATCTGGTATTTCTTGTATGGCAGGGTATTTTTTATAAAAATCCTGCATCTGCAACGCAAAAGTTTTTTCATCTACAATAGGAAAAAACAATTGAGGCCCCGGTGTTTTGGTAACTAGTTCATACTGTTTGCCAAACAAAGCTTTATAATAATTTTTTTGCTTAAGGCTATCTTGTTTTATGATAACCCTAACAATTTTTTTATTGCGGATGGTCTTAATACTTTGCACATCCCCTTGTTTTACCAGTTCGGTAAACTTAATTTGGTCGGTTTCAATGCCGTTAGTACCAACGTTACGGTACATGTTGTAAACAAAAATACCTGCAAATACCAGCCCATAGACCCAGTAAATATTAAAGCGGTTTTTATTTTTAGGTTGGTTATCGTCGCCAATTGGTGGAATATTATCAGGGTTAAATTTCCTTTTTGGAACAATTTTTTTATCTTCTGCCATAGATGCTTGCTTGCAATATTTATTGATGCTGCCTTTTGTAAACAGCTTTATTAATGAGTTTTAATCGTTGTGCTCGGTAACAGAAGCATCGCTCCACATTTCCTCCAGCCGGTAAAATTTTCTTGGTTCTGGCAACATTATGTGTACTACTACATTTACATAATCTATCAAAATCCATTGCTGGGCCTGTTTGCCCTCATGCTTGTAGGGTGGTTCGCCGCATTTATCTTTTACATCAAATTCTATAAAATCAGCAATTGCTTTCAATTGAGTACTATTGCTTGCTTCACAAATAATAAAAAAATCAGCAACAGCCTCAGGTATCTTCCTAAGGTCGAGGCTTACTATGCTTTCCCCTTTTTTTTCCTGTATAGCGTTGATGATTGTTTTAAAGATTTTGCTGTTTTTGGTGAGCCGGGTGATGGTGCTCTTTTTTCTGTTGGCTAATAATGTAAGGTTGTTCAAATTATATACTATTTTATTTAACTATTTTCATGGGGTTGCCATGTTGATTTTTATACCGCTAAGACGAACTTAATAATAATTTATTTTATAATTGCACGTTAATTGCAAGCAAATAATTGCCAAAAGTACTCTTTCTATAACAAATGTTGAATTATGAAGCCGAATGACCATTTATTTACCGTTTTGAATTCCGTGGATAGTACCAACAACTATGCCATGGGAAAAGTTCATGCAGGATTGGCGAGTCATGGAAATGCCTACTTTTCCCCCATTCAAACAGCTGGTAAAGGCCAGCGGGGCAACCTTTGGGAAACTTCCGAAGGCGTAAACATTGCATTAAGTATTGTTTTAGATGTGCACACCTTAAATGCATCCCAGCAATTTCAACTTTCCGTAGCTATTGCTTTATCTGGGTTTGATTTTTTCAGTGCGTATGCAGGTGATGAAACTTTAATTAAATGGCCTAATGATATTTATTGGCGTGACAGAAAGGCAGGAGGCGTTTTAATAGAAAACATCTTTCATGGCAATGTGTGGAAATTTGCCGTAGCAGGCATTGGCATAAACATCAACCAGCCTTTTTTTGATGCGTCTTTAAAAAACCCTGTGTCGTTAAAACAAATAACCGGAAAAACATTTGACATTATCGCACTGGCCAAAGAATTGCACAAAGCAGTATTGAACCGTTTTGGGCAATTAGAAAAAGGGCAGTTTGCTACCTTGTTAAATGAATACAATAAATTATTATTTTGTCTTAATAAAAAAGTCCGTTTAAAGAAAGACAGTAGCATTTTTACAACCATTATTAAAGGCGTAACAGAAAACGGGGATTTAATTACCACCGATACCACTGAACGTACTTTTTCGTTTGGCGAAGTAAGCTGGCTTTTATAAAATTTCTGCGGCACGTGCTTCCGCCTTAAACTTATTGTTGCAATAGCCTTTGCGGTAACTTTCCCACAAATATTTTATTAAAAATCCAATGTAACCATGTTGCTGGTATTGCCTTACATGGCTTAGTTCGTGCTTCAGTAGACCCTCGTCAATTGTAAATTCTTCACGGGTAATGTTATGCAAATGGATTGTTTTGCCCAACACCATCGCTACTGCATAGCTACGCATTTTACGGGCGGCAATTTTTGCCTACCATGAGTTTCCCTTTATTTTAAAATCAGGATTTGTCAATGGCTGTCCAGGCATTTAATATTTCTTCAGTATGGTTTTTAGTATCAGGCTTTGTAATAATTTTTTTTATCGTTCCATTTTCATCAATCAAAAAAGTAGTGCGGTGTATGCCGTCAAAATTTTTGCCCATAAATTTTTTTTCGCCCCAAACGCCGTATTTCTCCACAATAACCCTGTCTTCATCCGCAATCAGCGAAAAAGGCAATTGATATTTTGTTTCAAATTTTTTATGCTTTTTAATAGGGTCTGTACTAACGCCCACAATGGCAAAGCCTTTTTTTAATAACTCCGTATAATTATCCCGAAGGTTGCAAGCCTGCGCCGTACAGCCCGGCGTATCATCTTTTGGGTAAAAGTAAAGTATCAGTTTTTTGCCCTTAAAATCTGCCAGCGAAATGGTGGTGCCATCTTGGTTTAGCCCCTTAAAGCTTGGCGCTTTTATCCCTTCTGTTAATGCTATCATTATTTTATTATTTTAGTTAATTATGGGCGTGCCCCAAGCTGCGGCGGCAAGGGCCCGGGCTATTTACTACAATCTTTTTTTGCGGGCTGCCCGACAAAAAAGTATTTCCGTTGCTATCCCCGTCCAAACCAATTCATCCGGGCGGGCCTCACGCTTCAACCCGAAGAATAATTGCTTAATTTAATTATTTTGCCAGTAAGGCGTTAAGCCGTTTCATTAAAATACGGCCTTTTCCGCCTTACCGGCGAAATTACCTCGTAAAATGATATACTTTCTCTGTTTTATTACCCACACAATCAACAGCCGTAATCTTTAATTCATGCGCCCCAACAGCGCAATAGCTATCCATCTTATAAATAAATGTTTTGCCTTTATCGTTGCTAAACCGCAGCCATTGCCCATCCAGCAAAGCGGTAAAATTTACTTCTTCAGTATTATCGGTAATAACAAAAACCAGCCTGCTTAAGCCATTTACATGCATGCCTTCCCTAAAGCCAACAGGCCTTATAACCGGTGGTATAGTATCTTCCAGCAGTTGAAAATTGCCAAATTCACGAAAGTTTGCTTTGTACCAGCCATTTTCATTAGCTGCTTTTGCATAATCGTTTTTACTGTTTACAAAGCGGTGCATCACCATTTTATCCGGGTACCTGGCAGCAGCATTTTTTATCCTGATAGGAAATTTAGCCTGCACCGGCACGCTGGTATTATGCAACTGATAAACAGGGAACCCTTTGGCTGGTATTTGTTCAGCATACTTAAAAACAAAAGAATCGTACAAACAGTTTTCAGGCATGTAAAAACTAATCTTGTCATTTTCAAAAACATTTACAAAGCCCGGGTGAAAAATAGGTTGTTGAAAATTTGCAGTACTGGAAACAATTTTTTGCTCCTTAACCGCACCTTGCTGCACACCAAATTTTAGTAGCGAAGTATTGCCATAAGCATCTTTTACTTCAATTTTTATATGGTGTACGCTATCATCAGCAATATTGATAACGCCATCGCCTGCCACATCTTTATAAATACCTTGCGGATAGCCGGGCAGCCTGCTTAAATGCTGCACAAAAGAACCGCCGGTGCTGCGAAGCTTGTAATCAATATGAGCATTTACATACCGCGTTTCATCATAACTAATACTATCAATCTGAAAGCCAAC
>JANXVN010000064.1 GCA_025351645.1 Ferruginibacter sp. | reverse complement strand
CGGGTGGCACATCCTAAAATATTAATCAACCCTGGTGTATCCGGTTATGTTATCCAAACGACTAACCTTTCTGCAAATATGGATATTAGTTTTCGGGCTGATGAAAATGACAGCTCCCTTTACTTTAAGCGGCTACAATTTTTTATCGATTCAAACAAAACAACTTCATGGGTACTGCATGCAGAAAATAATACAGCATCGTACTTTATCAATAATGATAATGCTGCCATAAATGACACCTTTGTAATACCCGCTTACCACGAAGTTGTACTGGATAATTTTGCCCATCAGTTTTCACTAACAGCGTTACCAACCAATGCGCTAAAATCATTTTATGGCGTATCGCTTCAAAACGATGAAGCAGGCGTTTTATACCACGCCATTGGCGTAAACGGCGCCCGGTACGACCAGTATAATATTGCCCCTTTATTTTGGCAACAGGTAGCAGGCCTGCAAGCTGATTTATATATAATTTCTTTAGGCACCAACGAAGCACAAGCAGCAATATTTAATGAAAGCGATTTTAGGCAACAGCTATCGCAAATGGTGGCGCATATAAAAAATATTAATCCCGCTGCCGCCATTTTAATTACTACCGCAGCAGATTCTTTTAAAGGCAAAAAAGCCAATAATGTACTAAAGCAGCTTAACACTTCGCTTACCTATTATTGCAATGAAAACCGTTTGCCTTTATGGGATTTGTACAGGGTTACAAATGGTTATGGATCATGTTATAATTGGTTCTCTAAAAAGCTGATGAATAAGGATAGGATACATTTTACAGCAGATGGATATCGCCTGCAAGGCCAGCTATTATTTAATGCGCTGGCTAAAGAATATAATGAAAAAATGCAGCCGTAAAGCCGTCTTTTTTTTAGGAAGATGGTTGTAGTTTTTTAAAACTGCAAATAAATGGGCAGCACCGGCTCGGCAGATTTAAAAAAGCCATATAATACCACAAACATAAAAAATACCGCTACATAAGCCACCATCGGCATTTTGGTAAAACGCTCCAATACTTTATCTGCCAGGCTATCAGGTATAGCATGTAGCAAAAATGCAATCAGCATCATTGCTAAAACCGGACTATAATTTTTATAAAACGCTCCCCATACATCAAAACTAAAATCGTGTAAAATCTGGTGCAGCATTGTAGTTGCTGTTGCAAAATCGGCTGCCTTAAAAAATATCCAGGTAAAGCAAACAAAGTGAAAAGTTACGGTTACCATAATAGCTTTGTACCACCAACTAATTTTTACATTGCTTACTATTTTGCCAGTAAGCAACATCCAAATTTTATGCACAGCCAGTGCAATGCCATGCAAGGCGCCCCATAAAATAAAGTTCCAGTTGGCACCATGCCAAAAGCCGCCCAGCAACATTATGGTCAGTAAATTTAAATTAGTAGCAACGCCTTTTTTATTTTTTTCAATAATAGATGGCAGCATGAATAATAGTAATAACCCTAATGTTATAGCGGTTGAAACAAAGTAACTTAATTGCAAAAATTTAACCTCTGCAAAAAAACTACCGGCAAAAAATAAAGTTGCAAAAAAATATGTTGCAACAGTACCCTTTCTATTACCACCGATGGGAAAGTATAAATAATCCCTCAACCAGCTAGATAAGGAGATGTGCCAGCGGCGCCAGAACTCGGTAATATTTTTACTTTGGTAAGGCGATAAGAAGTTAGGCGGGATGGTAAAGCCAAGCCAGCGTGCTATGCCTAAGGCTATATCGCTATAGCCGCTAAAATCGCAGTAAATAACTATGGCATAACCATATACTGCAAACAGGTTTTCCAGCCCGGTATAACGGGATGGGTCATCAAAAATATAGTTTACAAAGTTTACGGTTAGGTAATCTGATATGATCAGCTTTTTTATAAGCCCCGATATGATGAGGTAAAAACCTTTAGTAAAATCTTTGTCGGATATAGTAAAGGGTAGGTTTATCTGCGGTATAAAATCGTGCGCCCTAACTATTGGGCCCATCACTAGTTTTGGAAAAAAAGATAAGAACAACAGGTAATCACTAAACTTGCTGGCAGGCTTAAATTCATCCCGGTACACATCAATTGTATAGCTAAGGTTTTCAAAAGTAAAAAACGAAATACCTATGGGCAGCAATATATTAAGTGTACTAAAATGAGTGGTAAATAAACTGTTAGAAATGGAGATAAAAAAGTTTGTATACTTAAAGTAGAACAGTATGCCTACATTAAAAAAGATGCTCAATAGCAGTAGTAACATCTTTGTCCTTTTATTTTGCTGCCTGTAAATAGCGTTGGATACAAAATAATTAAACATCGCCGAAATTATTACCAGCCCTACAAAATAACCGCTCGCTTTATAAAAAAAATATAAAGAAAACAAACAAAAAATATACCGGCGTACAATAAAATTATTTCGGAAAGAATAATACAAGCAAATAAAAAGCGTAAAAAAACATACAAAAAAACCATTGTTAAAAAGCAACGGATTCTTTGGGTCATATATAAATTGTTGTACAAATAAATGGAGGTCGAACGTAGGCATCGGTTAGTAGTTAGGGGCTATTTTTACGGATTGGTTTGTAAACTTTCTATAGTCGTTCATTAAAGCTTCAAAAAAATACTTGCCTAAAATAGCAGCGCCTTTGCTGTTGGGATGCACGTAATCTTTATTGGCCAGTGCTGGTGTTTGGTTAGCCCAATCCACAATAGAATTACGCCCACCCATGCTTTGGTACTGGTTATAAAACGTTGCACCAATTTCATAAGCTATCGATGCTTGTATCCTAACTAAAGAATCTATGCCTTTTGCAGAAGCATAACCAGTATCGTATTTAAACGCCCTGTCAGCAGTGCTTACCATTAAAAAATCTGCAGAATGAAAACAAGTGCGTATTTTTTTAGCCACAGGTTTTAGTATGTGCGCATACCAATTAAAATTCATGTCGTTAGGGCGAAACAATACATTTACGCCATACTGAAAAACAATCAGGTCATAGGGGTTTTCTTCTGCTATGGTACTTAAAAAAGAAGAATCTATCTTACTGAATTCAACGCCGCTGATGCCACGGAAAGAAAAATTATCAACCATAATGCCCGATTCAGATTCAAAGCTTAAGCCGTATACCGGCAGCTTATCATCAGCTACAAAAAGCTTCATGCTTCTTTCTAAATCTGTGCTGGTAACTATACGGTTAAAAATTTTATTTGGGTTTATAACTACATCGGCATCATTAATTTTTATAGTGATTGGTTTATCGTAAAAGCCACATAGCAAGCTTTTCTCAATTAAAACGGCACTGTCTATAATGGTTTCATCTTTCATTTGTACCCAATCGCCGTGGCCCCTAAATAAGTAGCCAGATAAAAATAGTTGGTTCTTTATGCCATCCGTCTTAAAGCTTTCCCTATCCCATCCATTAGAATAACTGCTATTTACCGTTTGGCGAAATTGAGATGCCAGCGAAGTGATGGGCACAAACCCTACGCCATCGCCGCCAAATTCTTTCTGTAATAATTCGCGTAAAGTTTTTGTCAGCAGGTCGCCTTCAATCATGCTATCTCCAAAATAGGCAATCCGTACCTTTCTTTTTTTACCCGTTTTAAGGTCGTGTAATTTTTGTAAAAAAACAGCCAGGGCGGGCTTTGTAGTATCAATATTAAAATTGGTAATTAGATGCGCCTGCTTGTACAATTGCAAATTGTAATTTGTTTTTGCAATAATTTCTGGCGAGGGAGTATTAGCCAGCGTATCTGCAATTACAAGCGTATCTTTTTTTGTAGGCGAATTATTTTTTATAATATCCGATACCAGGTTTACTTTTTTAAAAGGCGCCCATGTAAAGCCAGTAATATAACTTAGTAAAGAAATTAACAGGTATATTATAAAACTGCTTCCAACAAAAAACAGCACACGCCGGCTTCCTTTCATAAGTTTATTGTATACGGGTAATATTATTTGTTCTGATTGTTGAAAGTACTCTTTGTTTCCAAACTTTTGGCATTTCAGAATAATTATCTTTACTCATTGCTTCTACCCATAAAACGTAATTCATCTTTCCCTTTAAGTGTTTATAAAATTTTCTTTTGGTAAGATGATTGGCAAAATCAACATAAGAGTCTGTTGCGCTTGGGTATTGTTTGTACCTGCTTTTTTTGCCTTTTTTATGCAAGCTATTTTTGCCAATGATGCCAAAATGATTGTTGAGCATTTTTGCATTGCGGCTTTTACCACTGCCCGATTCAATTACGGCAACGCCTAAAAATAAAGCCGCCGGCACTTTGTATATAGCAGAAAGCGAATCAGCAACCGGCATAAATTTTTTTACATAAGCAGATTGCCCCAATAAAAAAAATGGCGATAAAAACAAGGCAATAAAAAATAGCAAAGTATTTTTTTTTGTACATCTCATATGGAAAGGCTTTAAATTAAGGTATTTGGTTATTTAAATAGTTTTTTTTGTAAATACATTTTTTTGTGGATAATAGTAACTACATCCTCCTTATTAGTACCCTTTAAAGCCGAATTATTAAACTGAAACATTTTAAAGAAATTATATAATTAGCGGTGCTTAAAACCTTTTTTTGTAGGGCAGGGTGGCCGCACTCTTTTATTTTAAGTCTATTTAGTACGTCTCTACAATCCGGAACTTTATTATTAAATTAATCAGTATAATACTTATTGCTGCATGTAGCCTAAGCCTTATCTTACTTTAACATAATGATACAGTATTATAAAAAAGGTTACCCTTAATAAGGGCTATTGCCAGCCTGTTTGCGGCTGCAATTATAAAGCTTTTTATTATAACGTAAATGTTGCACTATTAGTCTGTAACTGATTTGCCAGTAAAGCATCCCAATTATTATATTATCTAATCCGCAATTTTTTTAAGGTTTGTAAAAAAAGTAAATAATTAAAAGCATGCCGTACAACGTTTTAGATAGCTTTTCAGCACTTTACTAATGTAAATATGCGTAGCGGTTACTTCATGCCGTGGTTACTGCCTTTTATATCTATGGGCATCCACTGTTTTAATTAGGTATGGGCTTAAGTTTTGTTAGGTTTTTAAAATGGTGAAACTACGTTAATGCAGCGGGGCGTTTTTTTAAAAAGCCACATTGGCATTGCCCCATATAAAGTTTACGTGCGGTACACCGGCTACAAATTACGGCCCAATAATATTTTGATCAAATAGCCACGGCTAAAACAGGAGGTTCAATTTAAAATACCCATCAATTAAAATTGCTTTGCTTCTATCTACGCTACCATCTTTTTTTGTTGGATATAAGTTCAGTCCGCATAAAGCAGAGTAGCCTGTGCCGGCATTATTCCATGCATTACTGCTTTCTGCTATTACAAATAGCTTTTACATATTTCTATGGTTATGCTGGCTGTACTTATTTTAGCATCATAAAAAGGAGTTTTACTCATTATGGCTGCTCCAATTAGTACTACATCTGTAGCTTTTTTGTTGCTATTATTTATCGGCTTTTTATTAAAGATTGTAAACGTACAGCAACTGTTTACTTCAAAATAGTAGTAATTTTATCTTGTTATAAAAACTAATTCCAAAGTTTATCATGTTTTATAAAACTTTATATTGTTATTAAAGTTATTGCCAAAAAGGTTTTACCGTATATTTTAAGTGTATTAATTAACAGCCAGTTGTATAATTAAACGTACATTACTTTTGATTATAAATTATATAATTAATTGAGAATCAATAAAAACGTATTGTATGGTAGTTCCTGATGTTGAAAAATATTTTTGCGTTGCATAATTTTTGGTTGTGGTATAGTTATCGTTCATATATCATAACATTTTCTATTATTGTATTTTAAAATTGATAAAATTAAATGGCAATGCAAGCAAAAGGTGGGGAAACTGTCACGGAATTTAGTTTTTTAAAAAGCGCCGGAGAAATGGGGCAGTTGATACTATCGGCTAATTGGAGCTCTAGTACCCTTGGTTCGATAAATACCTGGCCACAAAGCTTGCGTACAACGCTTAGTATTTTACTAAATTCAAAATTTCCCATGTTTCTTTTTTGGGGTGAGGAGCACATTTGTTTTTATAACGATGCTTATCGGCCAAGCTTGGGAAACAACGGCAAACATCCTGGGGCAATAGGCCAAAAAGGCAAAGAATGCTGGCCCGAAATTTGGTCATTTATACAGCCTATTATCGATAATGTAATGGCTGGTGGAGAAGCAGCCTGGTACGAAGACCAATTATTGCCCATTTACCGTAACGGGAATATGGAAGACGTTTATTGGACGTTTAGCTATAGCGCCGTAATAGCAGAATCTGGCAAACCCGCAGGTGTGTTTGTTGCCTGTAACGAAACAACAGATAAGGTAATAATACTAAAGGATATTAGCGAAAGCAGGGATGCGCTTGGATTTGCCATTAATGCTGCAAACCTTGGTACCTGGGACATAAACCCTTTAACCAATAAAATATTTATTAATGATAGGTTAAAAAATTGGTTTGGGCTTACGCAAGACGCTGGTGTAGAATTGCAAGCAGCAATAAATGTAATTGATGAGCAAGATAGGGAAAGGGTAACTGAAGCAATTAGCAAAGCGTTACAATTTTCATCAGGCGGCAATTATAATATTGAGCATAAAATCATCAACATACAAACAAAACAAGAGCGCATTGTTTGTGCAATAGGCAAAGCACTTTTTGATGAAAACCAGCAACCATACCGCTTTAATGGGATATTGATGGACATTACCGAAGAAACAATTAGCCGTAATGCACTAATAGAAAGGGAAAACAATTTTAGAAATTTGGTAGAGCAGGCACCCGTAGCTATTTGCGTATTGAAAGAACCGGATTATGTAGTTACCATTGCCAACGACCGTATGCTGGAATTATGGGGCAAAACAGCAACCGATGTAATGAACAAACCACTATTTATGGGTTTGCCAGAAGCCCGCAAACAAGGGCAAGAAGAACTTTTATTAAATGTGTATACAACCGGCGAGCGTTTTGTTGCCAGCGAGCTGCCCATTACTTTACCCCGCAATGGAAAGCTTGTTTTAACGTACCTCAATTTTGTGTACGAAGCATTTAAAGATAATAATGGCAAGATTGAAGGTATTATGGTAGTGGCCACAGATGTAACAGAACAAGTAATGGCAAGGCTTAATATAGAAGATGCTGAAGAAAGAGGGCGCCTTGCAACAGATGCGGTTAACCTGGGTACTTATGAGTATAGCCTAATTTCCGAAGAGCTAATAACATCTCCAAGGGGGTTGGCAATTTTTGGTTTTGATGGGTATGCGCCAAGGCCGCAAATGCTGGCAGCCATACACCCGGATGACAGGCTAATACAATTAAAGGCACATAAAGACCTGCCGCAAACCGGCGAAATTTTTTATGAGGTAAGGGTTTTTTGGCCAGATAAGTCGATGCACTGGGTAAGGGTACAGGGGAAAGTTTTTTTTGATGCTAATAAAGAACCATCAAGGCTATTGGGCACCATACTCGACATAACCAGCCAGCGCAAAGCCGAGGATGAGCTGATTAAAACTAACCAGCGATTGGAAATAGCTTTAGAGGTAGGCCAATTAGGTTCTTATGAGTTAGACCTTGTTACTAATACTGTTTATGCTAGCGAACAGTTTAAAGTAAACTTTGGATTAGAAGAAATTGACCAGTTAACTTTTGATATTGTAATAAATGTTATAACGCCTTATTACCGGGAAAAGGTAACGAAAGCCATAAGCGAAGCGATAAAAAACAATGCTGTTTACAATATGGAGTATCAGATACAATGGCCGGATAAATCTTTGCGTTGGATAAAATCTTCTGCCAAAGTAGGCTACAATGAGCATTTAAAGGCTAAAGTATTTATTGGCGTAACGGTAGATATTACGGAGTATAAACAATTGCAGCAACAAAAAGATGATTTTTTAGGAATAGCCAGCCACGAGCTTAAAACACCCGTTACAACCATTAAAGCCTACAGCCATTTATTACAAGAAATATTATTGCAAAAGGGAGATATTAAAGAAGCATCGCTGGTTACCAAAATGGGCACCCAGGTAAACAGGCTTACCAATTTAATAGCCGACCTGTTGGATGTTACAAAAATAAATGCCGGTAAGCTTCAGCTTAACAATACCCGTTTTGAATTTAACACATTGGTAAAAGATATTGTAGAAGATATTCAAAATACGGTGCCTAAAATAAACATCCAAGAAGATTTTAACCAAACAGGCGTTGTTTATGTAGATAAAGAACGCATAGTACAGGTAATTACCAACTTAATTACCAATGCCATAAAGTATTCGCCGGGCACTAACAAAATTATAGTGCACACTAGTGTTAAAAACAAAGAAATAATATTATCCGTACAAGATTTTGGTGTAGGTATACCTGCAAGCCATCAGGCAAAAGTATTTGAAAAATTTTACAGGGTTAGTGGCGATATGCAACATACCTTCCCGGGGCTTGGGCTTGGGCTTTATATTTCATCCGAAATTATTAAACGGGTTGGTGGCCGTATTTGGGTAAACAGCGTAGAAGGCGCTGGAGCTACTTTTTGCTTTGCATTGCCTGTTTTGGATGACGGTACGGAGAAACTATAAATTAATACTTTAAGTAACTACATTTTAAAATTAAAAAGATGGATAGCCCAAAAAAAATAATGATAGTGGATGATGATGAAGGCATATTAGATGCTATCAGCATGATGCTTGAGTTTAAAGGGTACGAAGTAACGACTTGCAGCAATGGCGATACTATATTATCTATGAAAACGGGCTTTCCAGATTTATTATTGCTGGATATTTGGATGAGCGGCACCGATGGAAGAAATGTATGCAAGCAATTAAAGCAGCAGGAAAGCACAAAATCAATACCCATAATTATGGTATCTGCTAGTAAAGATATTGAGCGGTCTGCCATTGAAAGCGGGGCTGACGGTTTTTTA
>JANXVN010000047.1 GCA_025351645.1 Ferruginibacter sp. | reverse complement strand
TTTTGAAACTCTACATCCCCTACTGCCAGTACTTCATCAACAATTAAAATCTCCGGTTCCAAATGCGCTGCCACCCCAAAAGCCAACCGCACATACATACCTGAAGAATATCTTTTTACAGGAGTATCGATGTATCGTTCCACACCTGCAAAATCTACTATCTCATCAAACTTACTTTTAATTTCCTGCTTGGTCATGCCCATGATGGCGCCATTTAAAAAAATATTATCCCGCCCGCTTAATTCGGGGTGAAAGCCGGTGCCTACTTCCAGCAGGCTTGCCACACGGCCCTTTATTTTTACTGCACCAGTGGTGGGTGAGGTTGTACGGCTCAATATTTTTAACAAAGTGCTTTTGCCTGCGCCATTGCGGCCAATAATACCTAGTACTTCGCCTTGCTTTACTTCAAAATTAATATCTTTTAAGGCCCACACATATTCGCTGCTGCCTTTTTGTGTACGGTCGTTGCTTTCGCCAATTTTCAGGTAAGGGTCTTCCTTGCCGCGTAGCTTGTACCAGGCACGGTTTACATCATGCGCTAACGAACCTGTGCCTACATCGCCCAACCGGTATTGCTTGGATAGGTTTTCTACTTTTATTACTGTACTCATTAAATTTGGGGGAAAGTTTTATCTACTAATTTTTATACAGGTACACATTTTTTATACTACAGGTCTAGCAATCACAAGTATCGTTGTTAAGCAGGCTAAACGCAAAAATGTATACAGCATTGTATGGGTATGGAAACTTATTTATTATTTATGGTGCCGTTAACTTTATCCAGTAAATTTCGGGCTTTTACTTTTTAAATTTTGCCATTATTCCTAAAAACCAATATTCCATCGGTAAGGCTTTTTTGCTGTACTAATTTTTTAAAGGAAAGCTCCAACCCAATGCGGACTTTTTCCCTAATTTCTTCACCTTTTTTATTTGTGGATATCACCATATTCATTTTTAATTAATGGCCAAATAGTTGAGTCATAAATTATGGTAGATTTATCAAAATACCCTCTGCTATAAAGGTAGGTATATCCTTAGTATTATTTACAAACAACCAAAAATCTACAACTTGCATAAAAGGACTAAAAAAATTGATAATGCCATTTTTGTACCTGCTTCTAATTACTTCTTCTGGTATATTATGGCCACCTTCCAGCACTCGCAGCCTCACCCGTCCTATGGCAAGCGCTACATCATCTAACCAAAAAAATAATAATAAAATATGAAAATATACAATACCCAATAAAATAAAAGTAATGCTTATCGCAAACGTGTACTCTTCCGGCCTCATCTGCAAAGTGCTAGAAATTTTATATGTAAGGCGTTAAGAAATCAAAGTTGTTTGAGGCGGCATAGGTTAACTAAATGCTGAACTACATCTGCCGAGTTCTTTGATTGTAGCTTACATGTAAAATTTCAGCCTTTGCAGATGCAGCCTTGATTTTTTTTGTTTCATTTTTTTATCAAGAAAAAAAAGAAAAGAACACCCTGCCAGGTAATAGAATAATAATGATGGATTAAAAAATTAAATTTTGTACTAACACTTACCCTTTAAACAAGAGGGCAGCAGCGACTCCGCACAATACAACGTAATAAATTACGCAACACTCATTAACCCGAAAAAACAAAAAACCAACAACCAACAACCAAAAATCACACCGTATCCATAAAGGTTTTTTCTACTTTACTAAAAATCAGCAGCCCTATAAAAAGCAATACTACTATTACTGCCCCGCTATACAAAAGGCTCATAGCATCTGCAGCACCGGTGTTAAACAAGGCATACCGGAATGCTTCTATGATGGGTGTAAGCGGGTTCCATATTATCCAGTGTGCATAGCTTTTGCCTTTTATAAAAGATAAAGGATAGGCTATCGGCGTTGCATACATTAGCAGTTGCACGGCAAATACAATCAGCAGGGTAAGGTCGCGGTACTTAGTGGTAAGCGAGGAGATGATGATGCCCAGACCTAGGCCCAGACCGGCCATCATGAGTACCAGCAAAGGTATTAGTAGCCAACTGGCACCAAAACTAAAATGATGGTTTTTTATGCCAAACCATGCCATTACTGTAAGCAGTAAAAGAAACTGTATGCCAAATTTGATGATGTTGCTAAGCACCGTGCTTAGTGGTATAACCAACCGGGGAAAATAGACTTTGCCAAATATGGCTGCGTTGGCTACAAACGTGTTGGAAGTGGCGGTGAGGCAGGCACTAAAATAATTCCAGATGGTGATGCCGCTCATAAAAAATAAGATAGGCTCTATGCCATCGGTAGGTATGTTGGCAATTTTACCAAATACTAATAAAAATACCAATGTAGTAAATATCGGCTGTATTAGGTGCCATAGCGGGCCGAGAATGGTTTGTTTGTACTGCGATGCAAAATCACGTTTTACAAATAATACCAGCAGGTAGCGGTACTTCCACACTTCTTTTAACTGAAGGTCGAAAAAGGCAGCTTTAGGTTCCAGTATCAGGTCCCACTGCTGGTTTATGGGGTCATTTTCAGCAAGAGTTGCCATAAAAAAAACTATTAGGATTATTGGAATAAAAATTAGCAGCAGCTAGCTAACGGTTTTTCAGGATAGCTGCTTTGTAACTATATCATTGAAAAGCAAATAATTATCGCCACTTTCGGGGCAGATAGCTTTGCCTTCTTTTGTAAATAAAAGCTTGTGCCCATATTCGCTTACCCACCCACGTTGTGTAGCGGGGTTGCCCATCATCAGCGCAAAAGCTTTAACAGGTTTTGTTATAACGCTGCCAGCGCCTACCATACAATAAATGCCCAGCTCGTTGCCACAAATTATGGTGGCGTTAGCACCAATGCTTGCGCCCTTTTTTACACGGGTGCCTTTAAATTGATGCTTTCGTTCGATAGCGCTGCGTGGGTTTATAACATTAGTAAAAACCATTGAAGGGCCTAAAAAAACATCATCTTCACAAATAACGCCGGTATAGATGGATACATTGTTTTGAACCTTAACATTATTACCAAGCACTACCACATCCCCAATAAAAACATTTTGCCCGATAATGCAATTACTGCCAATAGTACAGCCCTTCATCAAATGAGAAAAATGCCACACTTTGGTCCCATCCCCAATTAAACAACCATTATCAATTACGGCGGTATCGTGCTTAAAATAATTCATAACTAAGCAGTAAAAATTAAGAGTTAAGAATTAAGGCCGTTAACTTAAGCGGTTTTTGAACCGGAGGGGCCAAGCTCCCCCTCTCCTTTGGAAAGCGGCTGAGGGTGAGGTAAAAAACTTCATCAAGCAACAGGGGTGTGAATTAAGAATTAAGAACCAATGCCGCTAAGTTAAGACCTTTCCGCTCCTTTGGAGCGGGTTAGGGTGAGGTAAAGACAAACATTTTAATCCTTAACTTAACAGCATTGAATTAAGAACTTAAACTAAATCCAACACCGAAACTAAAATCTACATACTAAAATCTATTACGAAATATCCGTTACTCAATATTCAAATCTACATACTACATACTAAGTATTAAATACTCAGTTGCAGTACCGCACGTAATTTCTCCTTGTAAACGCCGTAACTAAAATATTGCAATACCTCTTCGTGCTTAGGTATATATTTTTCAATATTGTTAAATACTTTTACAATTGCCTCAGTAATTTCCTGCTGTTGGACGGGGTTTACGAGCAAGCCAAAAAGCCCGTTTTTTAAAGCATCTGTAGAGCCATCTATATTGCCTGCAATAACAGGCTTGCCATAAAACATAGCCTCGATAAATACAATGCCAAAACCTTCTTTTTGGCTGGGCATAATGTATAGGTCGGCCAGGTTAAAATGGGCGGCGACTGCTTCATCAGGTATAAAGCCGGTTAAAATAATTTGTTTTTGTAAAGATAAACGGGTTATCAGGTTATCAAGCCTCTCCTTTTCTTTATCATCATATTTACCTACTATCAGGTATTTTATAGAAGGATAAGTTTCTTTTAACTGGTACACTGCTTCTATAACCTGGTCGTAACCCTTGTAGCGTTCTTTATAGGCAAGCCTTGTAAGGCTCATCAATACTTTATCGGTTGGGTGAATGCCATATTGCGAAAGCAGCCCTGGATTTTTATCGTGTTGGTGCGGCAATGCCAAAAAAGGGTCCAGGCAATTATTTAGGGTCATAAATTTTTCTTCGGGCAGGCTGTACAAATCCATCATCTTATGCTTTGTAAAATCGCTCACCGGCAAAATTAGGTCGCATTTACGGAGCATCATTTTTTTCCATGCTGGAAAAGTGCGCCACACTTCAATGCCATGCGCCAGTAATACTAATTTTGTTTTAGGCGATACCAGCTTGATTAAATAACCAACCATCAATAAATTTACATGGCTTAGTATTACCATCTTGCTAAGAAAGCCCTGCCGCATGGCCGTACTCATGAAATTGCCCCGTTTTTTTCCAAAACCAGTAAAAATAGTAGCCGGAAAGTATTTATCGCTTACATCTGCCGGTTCATCGTACAAAGAAAAAATATGTAATTTTTGGCCGACTTTTTCTGCAGCTATTTCATGCAAGGCCTTTCCCGCTATGCGGCATACTTTTTCTATACCGCCTGTTGCAGAAAAAACCCTTAAAGTTAAAAACAATGTATCCATCTTAAGTACAAGCAAAATTTTCCATGAGAAATACGGTCAGGAATTGTGACCAATGCAACTTATTTTGTACCAGTTTTTTATGGTACAAGTGGCTTTTGGCTCCCGTTATGCTTTGGGCATACTGGTCGTTTTTTAGCCAATCTTTAAACGGGAATGCAAAGCCCATTTTTGGCCTGTCCCAAACTTGCGCAGGTATTATATCTTTAAAACTATCTATCAGCAATTGCTTATTAAAATGGCCGGAATATTTTACATTGCTGGTAAGTTGCGTAGAAAGCTTTAAAAATTCAGTATCTAAAAATGGCACCCTAATTTCTACTCCGTGCGCCATGCTCATTACGTCTGCATCCCGCAATAACTGGTTTTGCATGTACATGTTTGATTCTATCCAGCTTGCCTGGTTTTTAGGGGTAAGGTTGTCGATGTTGGGCATTTCTGGCTGGCTCTGTAGTATTCTCCAAACTTCTGCTTCATCTGCACCCAGGTAATCTGCTACCTCATTGGGTATAAACTGGCCACGTAAAAAAAGGTAAATGCCAACCGGCCCGTGTATGCTCAGGTAGCAAAGCCTGCGCAATTTTTTTGAAGAGCTTTCCCTACCAGCCCTTAACAAGCCATTGGGCAATTTTTGTATCAGCAATGCTGCTTGAATCCTTTTAAAAGATGGGTAGCCGCCGTAATATTCATCGCCGCCAATACCTGAAAGTACAGCCTTTAAGCCATTTTCTTTTGCATATTTACTAATAAACCAGGTATTGATGCCATCGCAGCCAGGCAAATCCATAGCATTTACTATTGATGGAAAACAAGCATGAAAAGTTTCTTCTTTTAGCAGTTTTTGGTATTGGTTGCCCGTTAGCCCTTGCTGTACAATATCCTGGTATTTTTTTTCTGAAAAGGCATTGTCTTCAAAAAAAAGGGAGATGGTGTTTAAATCTTTTTTTTCTTTATTGGCAAGCTGTGCAATAATGGTAGAATCGAGCCCGCCGCTTAAAAAAACACCCAGCGGCGCATCTGCCAGTAAATGCCTTTTTACGGCATCTGATAAGGTTTGCCGAACCAGGGCAATAGCTTGTTGCCTGTTGCTTATATGCTCTACATAGCTATGCCGTACAAAAGCTTCCTGGCTGCTTTGCCCGGTAGACACATTATATTGAAGGAACCAGCCTTTTTTTAAAGGCTGCACATGTTTTAAAGTTGTAATTGGCTCGGGCAAATGCCCGTACGCCATTAAATACACTGGCCAATGCGGGTGCTGCTGCTGCAGGTAGGGTATATTGCTAAAAGCATTTACTTCGGATGCAAACGCAAGCCCTTCGGCCGTTTGCGCAAAATATAAAGGCTTTATGCCGGCACCATCCCTTACCAGGTAAATATGGCTGGTAACATTATCCCAAATGGCAAAGGCAAACATGCCATTAAACATTTTAAAGGCTTCAACGCCCCAAGTGGCAAATGCGGCCAATATCACTTCCGTATCGCTTTGGGTAGTAAAGATGCACCCGGCTTTTTTTAATATGTCTTTTAAAATGAGGTAATTATACAATTCGCCATTAAAGCTGATTAAGTAGCGGCCGCTAGCATAGGCCATTGGTTGGTGGCCTGCCTGCGATAAATCGATTAGTGACAGCCTTCGGTGCCCAAGCACTAACTTATTGGCGGCATTAGTGTAAATACCTTCATCATCTGGCCCTCCATGCCGTTGCAACTGGCACATGTTTTTAACTGCATCTTCTAAGCCCTCAACTGGCATAGAAGGATTGATTAATCCGGCAATTCTACACATAATAAAAACCTCACAGAGGTAATATAAGGTTTTAAGGATTTTGGTATCGGGTAATAAATAGTATATTAATTACAAACATAAATGACTGGCTCATCAATAAAAAAAATAGTAAAGGATAATGGCACCAATTAACGAATCAAAAACATAAAATATAAACCAGCAATACATTTTGATAACAAAACCCAACAAATAATTACCAAACTATAAAACAAAAAAGTTAAGCCAATTTAAGCAACCGGTTTTCGTCCCGAAGGGTAAGCTTTTCTCTCCCTTGAGGCTGACGGTAGTACACATCTTCGCCAAAAAATAGAAACGCTGATTAAATCGATTAAAATAGATTAAACAGCTTTCTTGTTGGCTCTTACTAATCTTTTTAAAAACAATCCTAATTATTTATGGCAAAAAAACCTCTAAACCGTTTCTTACTATATCATTGCCATACTTGTTCTATCCTTAAAAATAAAATATACATGCTTTTTCAGTCAAATCAGATTTAATCCGCTTAATCAGCGTTTCTATCCTGCTTGTGTCTTAACGAAAGCGCCCAGAGAGAGGTTTGGGATGAGGTAAAAAAACACCTAAAACTTAACATCTTTAAATATGTATTAAATACCTGATTCATGCACTCCTTATACTACGCTCCACCCAAATGCTCTAAATTACTTTTATCAAACTGGGCACTCAATTGTATCCCCATGCTTTCTATCCGCACTTTTGCCCTACTACCGTTAAGCTCTACTAAAATTCCCTGGTAATTCATTAAAACCCCGTTTTTTATCCTCACCTGGCTATTTACTTCTAACGAAAGCTTAGTTATTTCTACATCCTGAAATTCGTTAAGGAATTTACGGATGGTCAATATTTCTTCTTCACGTATAGGGGCTGGCTTGCCTAACCAATAAACAAAATTTAAAACACCATTTATTTTTTTAAGTTCCCATTTTTGCAGGGTGCCAATCTTTACAAAAACATAGCTTTTAAAAACTGGTTCTAATACTACTTTCTTTCTATCGCTCCACTGCCTTGTAACCTTATTTATGGGGCAATAATTTTCAATGCCTTGCTCATCAAGTAATTTGGCTACCTTTTTTTCCCATCTTGGCTTGGTATGTAGCGCAAACCATTGTTCGTTATTATCTGTCATCGCATAGCTTCGCTTACCCTCAGTTACATCATTAACTGAAGTTGTTAGTAATTGTAAGCCGTACACATAAAAATTACGTGACAACTATTTGCAGCACAAAGTTTTTGCGGCTAAATTATCCTTAAAGATACAGCGCAATATTTAGGCTTTTTACCTAAGCCCAGATTAACAAGGCTAAGGTATTTGTATTAATGTGGAGCCTAGGCAAGTAAAATAAATGTAACAGATTGATTATAAATGAAAACAGCTATTATTTTCCTTTTACAACACGTTTTAAAAACCGCCATAATTTTTTTATGCCTAAAAAATCCGATTTATTATCATCTATAGCATAACCATAGCCATAGCCATAGCCATAACCATAACCATAGCCGTAACCATAACCATAAGTTTTATTAAAGTTGCCGAAACTTATGCCACGTTTTTTTAGACCATTAAAAACAATGCACAAATTATTGAATTTTTTAGCATCGTTTAAATCATTGATCATGCGGATGTAAATTTTGGGAGTACGGTCATGCCTAACCACATACAAAGTAATGTCGCAATAATCTTTCAATAATAATGCATCAGTTACCGGGCCAATAGGTGCCGTATCAATAATCACAAAATCAAATTCGTTTTTTATCCTCCTCAGCAATTCGGCAAAATTTGGCTTGCCGATAAGTTCTGTTGGGTTGGGGGGTATTATGCCTGCCGGAAAAATAAAAAGGTTGGGAACAAATGTTTCCCTTATAATTTCTTCGTAGGTGCTTTTGCCTGCCACGTAGTTTGAAATGCCTGGGTCTCTCACAACCTGCATTAACAAGCTAAGTTTTGGCTTTCTAAGGTCCATTTCAAGCAGTGCTACCCTTTTGCCTGTTAACGTAAGGCTTATAGCCAGGTTAATGGCTATAAAACTTTTTCCTTCGCCGGATATGCTGGATGTAACCAGCAATGTTTTATTCAGTTCACTTAGCCCTTTAAACCCAAGGTTGGTCCTAAGGGCCCTAAACTGTTCCGCAATTACAGTCCTTTTCCCTTCTAGTATCACTATAGGGCTTTTGGAACTTGCTTGTGCTATTTCACCCACAAAAGGCACATTACTTTTACTTTCTATATCTTCCCGAAATAATATCTTGCTTTTAAATTGCTCTTTCATCAGCACAATAAATACTGCTGAAAGCAACCCTACAATAAAACCTGTTAAATAAAAGTTTTTTGGTACCGGGCTAACAGGGCCATAAGAATTAGCTTTTTCAATTACTCGCAAATCAGAAGAGGTAGAGGCTGATGAAAGCGCAGTTTCTTCTCTTTTTTGCAAAAGAAAAGAGTAGATACTATTTTTAACAGCTTGCTGCCGGCTTATTTCCAGCAACCCTCTTTCTTTTTGGGGTACCTGGCTTAATAAATTATTGCTAGCATTTGTTTTAGCAACGATATCGCTTTTTATAGTTTGCAGGCTTGTGCGTATGTTGGCAAGGTTCTCTTGTATATCATTTTTTAAACGGGTAACCTTGTCATTGGCTAATATAACAGCTTCGCTTTGTGCGCCTGAAACAATTACCACTTTATCCCTTTCAAACTCTGCTCCATAAAGCTGTTGTAACAAACTGGCAAGTATAGGGTCTGTAATAAGGTTTAAAGAAGGGACTGTGCCCGTTCTTGTGCCTTTTGCCTGTACATAATTTTTTACCTCATTTAAAACATCCAACTGAAGCTCTACCTCTCCTTTACGTTTATCAAGTTCTTTTACATTATCTAAAAATAATTCAGCCTGAGACCCTACTGCAAACATTGATTCTTTAGATTGATAAGACACGATATTTCGCTCTACACTATCCAATTGCCTAATTACCAGCCTAAGCCGGTCTTCAATAAAGGCAAGCGTTTTAGAGGCAATCGCATTTTTATCTTCTATCCCTACCCTGTTATATACTTCAAATAACCTATTCAGTATAGCTTCTCCTTTTAAGGGTTCCGGGGTTTCAAATTTTACGTCTAAAACAGTCGATACATTTGAAAGTGGGCTTATTTTGATATTGCCGGAAATGCTGCCTGATACGGCGGCTATCGGACTGATTTGCACATAATAATTTTTGCCAATTAAATTTTGGTTATAAAGAAGGTTGGCGCGTATTTTAAAAGGTGTATTTGCCAGCAAAACGGTGGAATCAAAATGCACTGTTTGGTTGTTGATGCCAACTGTTTTATTTTTCCAATCAATGCTAAAAAAATATTTTTGATAGCTAACAATACTATCTTCTTGTAAGGCAATAAAATTAACAGGCGAATTTGCACCATATAATTCTTCTTGCCGCACTTTGCCCTGGTTATAAACGGTGGCATATAAATCGAGCGACCTTACAACTTCCTGCACAATACTGGATGATTTAAGCACCAGTATTTCGTTATCAACAATCTTTTTTTCACTAAAAATATTTAAGGCATCTAATACTTTGGAGTCGCCAGTGCCTTTATTAGGGTCTTTAAGCAACACCTTTGCATTGGCTACATATATTGGTACCTGCGACCGTAAATAGATATATGCCACACTCATGGAGATAGGTATAGTAAGTGCAAATAAAGGCCAGAAAGGAAGGTATTTTTGTAACAGTTGCACAAAAATATTCGTTTCTTGTTTTTCCTGGAATAATGGTTGTTCGTTCATAGATTAGTGGCGCTATTGGGGCTACTTACTTTATAATTCTGTCTAGTATTATTATTAAAACGGAAACCGCAGACAATCCGATAGAAACTAATTGAAGGTTTCTGGTACGTCTTAGGTCTTTATATATCTTATCTACATCTGGGTTTACCACCACAATATCTTTTGGCTGCAAATAATATAATGGCGAAGTAAAAACAGACTGGTTTTCTAAATTAAGGTGTGTAAATACTTTAGCGCCATCAGTTTCACGTATAACCAGCACATTTTTTAAAGTACCATCTATACTAACATTTCCGGTTACTGCAATGGCATCTATCAATGAAATTTTTTCAGCAGGCATATTTACCATTTGAGAAGCCCCTACTGAGCCCATAACTGTTACAAAGTGATTAGCAAAACTTACTGTAACTATCGGGTCTTTTAAAAAAGGCAATAGAGATGTTTCTATTTTACTTTTAAGTTCTTTGCGGGTTAACCCTGCTACCATTATAGTGCCCAGCTTATGAAGGTAAATATTGCCCTCCTGGTTAACAAGGTACCCACCGCCTGAACTGTTATCGGATTTCCCTGTTACGCTGGTAATAGAAGATGGGCCTGCAGCAGGATTAAAAAGTACATCCTCTAATGGATTAAGGCTTGAAATAGAAACGTTAAGCACATCATTCTTTCGTATTTTAAGTTCTATGTTTTCATCATGAAAATTTTTGATTACAGTGTCCCTTGTGATGTCTTTAAAAATATAAGAGGGTTTAGAAACTGAGCAGGAAGTAAAAAAAATAGCAGCAAACAATATAATGACAGACGATTTTAATATAGCCAGGAAATATCCCTTCCCACGCGGATAAAAGTTAATGATAAACATAATGAATTCTTTAGAGAGAACAATAATAGTATTTAAAAACTATTATACAGGACATTGAAAAATATTTATGATACAAATGCACTACGTATTCAAATTTCGGATAAAAAATTGAGAGCGGCAAAAAGGTTTAAGCAAAATGGTAAATTAAAAGTGGAACACTAATGTCAAAAAATATCAGAAAAATTAAAGGCTTTACATTAAACTAAAGCAGATTGAAGATTTATAGGTGTGCCTATAATTTATATTAACCTCCCCGATGTAACTGAATGCTTTAACTTAACTGCAATAATTATTGAATATTATATTTTTTTGACGATATTTTTGAAACACAAATTTGGTCGCCCTGCACTTTTTTTTGTAATCAAATTATTGTTGTAAAATACTACATTACTTCACTACCATCAAGTTAAGGCTTATCTTTTCCTTTGGAAAAGATAAGGTGGCAAAGACAAACATTTAAATATTTTACCTAACGGCATTGACTACTGGTTTTACAAAAAAAAATTATAATCTTGCCTAAAAAAAAATCAGCCTTTATCGAAGTTTAACGTTTTCTTTTTTCTATTATCCCTCACTTTTTTAACGCCATAACCTATACCTGCTGCAACCAAAAGGCTTACACCTCCATCAATAGGAGCATCTACATCTCCTCCAGGATCTCCGGGATTAGTTTGAGCATTTATTATTGAAGGCATAAAAGCAAATAAAACAAAAAGCACACTCAACAGTAAGACTTGTTTCCTAATTTTTTTCATCTTTTAATTTTGTATTCAATTTTCTATCACTATAAAAGTAACGTATGTTTTCATATTTTATTATAGTTTTTCTATATTGCTTATTACTTAATTAACAATACTTACGTGCAAATGTAAACAAACAAGCATCTAATAAGAATTTTTTAAATTATAACTAACTTAAAATTAATTAGTAACAATATACTTTTAACAGATACTTAAAAAATATAATAATGTATCTTATTCCAATGCCGTTAAGTTAAGGATCTATATGTTTGTCTTTACCTCACCCTAACCCTCTTCAAAGGAGAGGAAAGGTCTTAACTTAACGGCATTGTATCTTATTCATAGAATTTGATTCTTTACCCTCAAACACAATCTGAGACGGCATTAATAAAGAATGCTAGAAAAATTAAACGTTGGCAGATACGCAATAATTGCTGCCTGAGCCCGGACCTGTCAATAAAATAATTGTAGTCCCCGCAGCGTGCGCCAGCTGGCAGATGATTTTAGGGAACCTATAATTTTTCATCCTTTTTATTTTGAGCCCCATTCGAACTGGTTCATCCGGGCATGCCTGACTTTTTTTGTTATTTTTTTTATTAAGAAAAAAAAGAAATGCAGACATCATATAAAACGTATAGTAATGGTACTTTAAACTTAAGACGCGTACTTCTAGAATTAATTTATTTTTTAAACAGGCTGCCTATTTAATGTATTTTTTTAGATTCAGAAATTATTCGCAAATATATGTTTTTGATTGTTCTACAATAAAAACAGCGTGGCTCATTAGCAAAAAAACAACCACCAAAAAGGCAATCACATGGGCGCCCTACAATCGTGCGGCAGGCGATTATTAGGAGCATTACATTTCAGGCAATTTAATTGTAACCTTAATAATTTTGCATAATTTTTATGTTTATAGAACGCTTAGCAGCAAACATACTTCTCTTAAAAAAATATGCACACTTGCACGCAAGCAAAAACACGATAGAACATCCAATGCCTTTAAGTCAAGCAGTTTTTGCACCGAAGGGGCAAGCTCCCCTCTCCTTTAGCCTTTGGAGAGGGGCTGGGGGTGAGGTAAAGAACTAATACAACCTTAACTGAACGGCACAATATAACAACCATAAACAATAGGCGCTTTCAAAGCCAAGGCCGCTTTTTTCTATAACAATATAAGCGGTATGCTCTTGATAGTTTTATCTTGTGACACGATTTGTAAAGTATAAGCCCCCTTTGAAAGCATTGTTTGTTTTACGCTGATAGGGATTAATGCGCTGCCTCCAGCATGGCAAACATCTTTGCTAAACAGCACCTGCCCCGCTTTATTAAGCAACTTCGCATGATAAATGCCGGCAGGCTTATTAATTAATTGAAAATTGATAACGCCGCCAGTAACAGGGTTAGGATACACACCCATACTGCTTTCCCGCCCATCTGCATCAATATTGATTGTATCACTATACACCGCACTGCCATTGTTCGAAATGCCTTTAACCCTCAAAAAAAATTTGCTTGCCAAAGCACGCCCATTTAACAAATAGTATGCACTGGCACTTACAGAATCTTTTGCCAGGATAGTTTGTACTGTTTCAAAACGATCGTTAGTTGTTGATTGCTCAATATTGTATGCAAACATACCGGTATCGTTGTGTACTTTCCATTGCACCGCAATACCATTACCTTGCCTGTTTGCCTTAACGCTATTAAAACTAAATGGCTTTACTACAGGCACACTTTTAAATACCATTTTAAAACGGCCTGGTAACGAACTACCGGCCGCAGTATCCACAATAAAGCTTAAAATGGTAGTGCCTGATAAGTTTATTGGTGTTGATATTTTGGAGTAGCTATCTTCCAAAAAACCTGCACGCCCCGTCGAATCCAGGTTACAGATAAATGATAGCTGGTAACTGCGCCGCACAACACGGTTAAGCTGATAATATAAAGTATCGCTTGCTGTAATCGCTGGCCTTCTTTCTACTGCAAGCCGGGCATTATGCCTTAACAGGCAAAAGGACTCATTGATGTTCCCAAATTTTAAAGCATCCTCTTGATTTACATCATCGCTGTAAGCGTTGCCACAAGCCGTTAAGCAGCCATCAGCTATGCTTTTGCTTCCATCTTGGTTAAGGAGGTAAATATTTGCCTGGATTAATTCAGGCTCATTGCCCTTAACGGTTTGTGGCTTAAAAATAAATGGGTTATAATCGGATGCTTTATCTGTTTCTTTAAAAGTTAGGTTGGCTGTGCCTGCTGCCATTCTTTCAACAAAAAATGCCTGGCTGCTTTGTATATAATTATTCTGGGAGGACCCGCTAAAAGGAGCTGTAGGCAAAAAAATACCGGTAATAGCATAGTCTTCCATAACAACATACCCGCCCACTGCGTTCAACATAGGGTCCCACGCATAAAAACGGTGCGGATTAATATTTAATTTGTCTAATGAAGCAAAATTAACTGGTGAAACATAAGGATTGCCAATCAATGAAAAGTTGTAAGGTGCATCAATTGTTACGGGGCCTAATTGTATTTTGCCCGCACTGCTTAAAGTAGTATAATCGCTATTGGCCACATTGGTTAAGGCAGGGTTCCTATCCCCTCTTACAAATAAAAAATAACCTTTGCCAACAGCCGTAGATAATGGTACGTGCGTATTGCCTATCCCTGTGAAATTTATGCCATCGTACTGTTTTAAAGAATAATTATTTAGCGGCGAATAGTCTATGCCGTTACCTGTGGATTGTGGCCCGCTTATTAATACGCCTGTATGCTGGTTGCCAGCGCCATAAGCTGCACCCCCTAGTTGCCAGCCATCGTAAATGGTATTGGTTTCGGTTAAGGGTACGGTTACTAATCTCCATGCCCTGTGGGTAACCAGGTTGTTGTTTGGGTAATAGCGTTCAATGGCAAACCTGCCTGCCGTTGCGCCATAGGCAATGCTTGCAGAAGCTGGTATGGGTAATATCCTTGCCGTATTATTAGCAGTTGATACTAGCGTGATATTGCCCGAGGCCAGGTTTAGTTTACTGTTGCCTGATAAGGAAAGGCTATTAGTAATATGTAAGTTGCCCAGCACGTTTAAGCCAGTGGCGGTACTATAAATATTACTATTGACGAGGTTATAAAAAACAACTGGCAATGTGCTGGAACAGCTATAATCCTGCATAGCAAGGGCATTGGCAAAAATAACAGTACCATTATTATGTATAAAGCTGCTGTTGCCTGCCTTGCTAAAATTACCTTGTACAGTAAGGGTGTTTGAAGGAGCGCTTTTATTGCCTAAAGTTCCTGCAACACTAAGGTTTTGATAAGCCAAGCTGTTTGCATTGGTAATAGGCTGGTCGCCATTTCTTGAGTAAACTATTGTGCTACCGTCAGTAAGCACAATATTTTCTATGTTGGCATGTAAAGAAGAATTGTCGGAAAAGGTTGCAGAATATCCATTAAAGCCCTGGTTGTTGCCTGCATTAAACGTAGCGCCGCTCTCAACGGTTACTGTTTGAGTGCCGGTTGGACCGGTAATGCTATTATCATTAATAGTAAAAGTACCGCCCGTTTTTACAACAAAAGTACCAAGCCCGTTCAATGTTATATTACTATTGGAGTTGCCCACATTGGTGCCGGTAACTTCAATATTTTGGTAAGTTTTTGACCGTATAGCCTGCACAGTTACTGCAGAACCAGCAAACTGCACTACCCCGCCGGTCAATAAATAAGCACCTCCAATGGCTGGCTGCGTAGCCAAAGGCGATACTGCAGAAACAATCAGCCTTCCTCCGTCCATTGTTAAATTTGCATCCGTGCTGCCATCTCCTATATTTAATCCCGTACAATCCAAAATAGCGTTTCCGGTAATTTTTATAGTGCCTGCTGGAGTAAAACCGCTGCTGGGTTTTTTAATGCCACTACCCGAAAAAGTTAAATTCTTAAAATCTGCCCTCGAATCAAAATTTTGGTTGCCTTCACTATTAAACTCAATGGTACTATTAGCTGCAAGTGTGATAGTACCCGAGACAATACTGGCGCCTGTTCCACTAAAACCCGCTGTATTACTTGTTTTCAACAGCCCCCCGGAAGCTATGGTGACATTGGGCAATGTACCGGCATTGTTAAGCTTACAATTAGTAATATCCAAAATGCCATTAATTTGCAGGTTGCCATTTTGTTTGTTGATAGATAAATTTTCGGCTGGCACAGTAATTTTTACATTTGCGCCTGCGGGCACAATAGCACCATCTACTAGTCGCAGCCCAAGCCCGATTGTATTTATGGTTAAAGTGCCATCCAGCACACAAGCTACTTCTGGCAAAGCTATTATTCCTGCTGTTTGATTGATGGCACTATTGCCTCTTAAACCACCGGTGAAAGTTTTTACGCCGCTTCCGGCAATGCTTAAAGGAGCATTCACTTCCAGTATACAATGTAAGTTATTATCCGAAGAGGAACCAAAGGCAACAATTGGAGAAGTGGTAATACGAAAGACAGGCAGGTCAGTACTATTAGCAACCTTAAAGTAGGCTGCGGAACCGGTTGAAGGCAAGATGAAGTTGGCAATCTTCCACTCAAAAATTGATTTATCGCCATAAGTAAACCTTGAGCTAGCAGCAGCATAATTAACTGCAAGCGCATTAAGGCTAGCTTCATTTATAACAGCATTAGCAACAACCTTGCCGCCGGTTTTAATTAAAACAGTGCCAGCGCCACCCGGTATTGCGGGCGTTGTGGGCAAACTAAAATCAAGTAACAAGGTGCCGCCATTTTTTATCATAAGGCCGTCGCCAGTACCATTTTCGATAGTATAGGATGCCGTTGAACTTAATACAAGCACGCCACCATTTTGTACAGCCGTATTTATCATTGACACCCCCGAGGTTGTTATAGCCACCGTATGCAGGTTTTGAATAATAATGCCGCTGGCAGATGATGAAGGCACTAAAGTAGCAGCAAAATAAATAAGGTTGTCGTGAGATGATTGCCAGGTAGCTGCAGAGCTCCAGTCGCCATTACTGGTCGATCTAAAATAATCAGTGCTGGCACTTGGCTGTGCAAAACAAAAAATAGGCATAAAAAATAATGTAACAGGTACGTAAATTTTCCTCATAAATAGTTTCAGTTGTGAAATTGCAAAAAGCAACATCAGGGTACAAAATACTGATCAACAAAAAATAAAGGAATTACGTACCACACAAAGTAGGCGGCTTAAAATATAGAGCGCAAAAAGGCAACAGGGTATTTCAGAATACACAATTTAATATTTTTAGGGACAAGGAAACGAATATTAAATACACATATAAATTACAGTTGTAATTTTAAAAATTAATAATCAATGCCGTTAAGTTAAGGATTTAAATATTTGTCTTTACCTCTCCCTAACCCTCAAGTACATTTCAAATTGTCGTTTTGTTTTATGCCCCATCGGGGTTACCTGTTTGTGGGCAACACATACCCGCTAATAAATTGTGTGCCGTAGGTACAACACTAAGCAAGGGTAACCGCTACGCGGCATTTACAATTTTTGACATCGTATTTCTACAAATAGGTAGCACCTATGGCGCATATTACCGTCAATTTGAAATGCACCCTAACCATCTCCAAAGGAGGGTGTAGTCCTTAACTTAACGCCATTGGATTATTATTTAAAAAAAAGCTAAAAAAATCTGCTTATTAAATTTAGGCTCTTTAAACGGCCTCAAATAGAAAGTGCGAGAAATTATAAATGCAAAGCGTTAAGCTATCAAAAGCCTTCCTGCCTTTAA